>JAKORH010000008.1 GCA_029777935.1 Pseudomonadota bacterium | reverse complement strand
ATCGTCTTGAACCGCACCTTGCCGCCGGGCGCGGTCGACTGATCGTAGATGTGCAGCAGCGAGACGTTGGCGTTCGAGTGCGCGGTGTCCGAGTACAGGAAGGCGGCGTCGTGCGCGGAAAGCTGCTGCATCGGCAAGTGCGATCGGCGGCGAAGACGCGGGCACTATACACAGCGCCAGCGGTTCGGCCGCCCCGCTGCGCCGATTGCCGACGGGAGTCCGGCGCGCTTTACGTGCAAAATCCGCACCTTTGCGGGCATCCCCGGGGGCCGATTGCAGCCGGCGTTGGAACTCGCGGCGCCGTGCCGGCTCGATGGATGACTGCCTTGACGCACCGACAGGACCAATCGATGACGCTCGTTGTTCGGATCCGCGCCGCCTGCGCCGGCGCGGCTTTGCTCGCGCTGACCGGCCTCACCGGCTGCAATCGCTCCGCCCCGCCGACCGCGGGAGGGCCGCCCGCGCCGCAGGTCGGCGTGATGACCGTGCAGCCCAAGCGCGTGGCGATCCGCAGCGAGTTGCCGGGCCGCACGTCGCCGACGCTGATCGCCGAAGTCCGGCCGCAGGTGACCGGCATCGTGAAGTCGCGCAACTTCCGGGAAGGCGCGGAAGTCAAGGCCGGCAGCCTGATGTACCAGATCGACGCCGCGCCGTACCAGGCCGCGTACGAGAGCGCGCAGGCCGCGCTCGCCAAGGCCGAGGCCGCGCTTGCCACCGCGCGCGACACGGCCAGGCGCTACCAGGAACTGGTCGCGATCAAGTTCCTCAGCCAGCAGGACTATGACGATGCCGCCGCCGCCGCGCGTCAGTCCGAAGCCGATGTCGCGGCGGCGAAGGCCGCCGTCGATGCCGCGCGCATCAACCTCGGCTACACGCGGATCGCCGCGCCGATCTCCGGGCGCACCGGCAAGTCTACCGTCACGCCGGGCGCGCTGGTGACCGCCAACCAGAACAACGTGCTGGTCACGATCCAGAAGCTCGATCCGATCTATGTCGACATCGCGCAGTCGAGCGCAGACCTGCTGCGCCTGAAGCGCGAGATGGCCAAGGGCACCTTGAAGCGCAGCGCTGACAACGGCGCGAGCGTGGGTTTGGTGCTGGAAGACGGCACGCGCTATCCGACGGAGGGCTCGCTGCAGTTCACCGACGTGACCGTCGATCCCGGCACCGGCGCGATCACGCTGCGCGCGCTGTTTCCGAATCCGAATCGTGAACTGCTGCCCGGCATGTACGTGCGCGCGGTGCTCGAGGAGGGCGTGCGCGAGGACGCGATCGTGGTGCCGCAGCAGGCCGTCACGCGCGATCCGTCCGGCGCGGCGATCGCCTGGGTGGTCGGCGCCGACGGCAAGGCCGAGCCGCGCACGCTGCAGGTGGCGCGCGCGCTCGGCAACGAATGGCTGATCGACGCGGGCCTGAAGCCCGGAGAGCGCGTGGTCGTCGACGGACTGCAGCGCGTGCGTCCCGGCGCGGCCGTGCAGACGGTCGAGCGCGGCGACCCGAACGCGCCGGCGCCGGCCGCCGCGCCTGCCGCGGCCGGCGCGCCGTCGGGCGGCGATCCGGCGGAGAAGAAGTCCGAAGCCGCGCCGCGCTCCTGACGGAAGGACGGAGAGAGATGCTGTCGCGCTTCTTCATCGACCGGCCGATCTTCGCCTGGGTGATCGCGCTGGTCGTCATGCTGGCCGGGCTGCTGTCGATCAAGCGCCTGCCGATCGCGCAGTACCCGAACATCGCGCCGCCGACGATCACGGTCACGGCGGTGTATCCGGGTGCCTCCGCCAAGACGGTCGAGGACACGGTCACGCAGATCATCGAGCAGAACATGACCGGGCTGGACGGGCTGCGCTATATCTCGTCGACCAGCGACAACACCGGCACGTCGCAGATCACGCTGACCTTCAACTCCGGCGTCGATCCGGACATCGCGCAGGTGCAGGTGCAGAACAAGCTGAAGCTCGCCGAGCCGCTGCTGCCGCAGGAGGTGGAGCAGCAGGGTGTCAAGGTCACGAAGTCGGTGCGCAATTTCATCATGGTGGTCGGCTTCTATTCGGACGACGGTTCGATGAACCGCAACGACATCGCCGACTACGTGGCCGCCAACGTGCAGGACCCGCTGTCGCGCGTGCCGGGCGTGGGCGAGGTGACGCTGTTCGGCACGCAGTACGCGATGCGGATCTGGCTCGATCCGAACAAGCTGATCAGCTACAAGCTGACGCCGACCGACGTGGCCAGCGCGGTGCGCGCGCAGAACGCGCAGGTCGCCGCCGGCCAGTTGGGCGGGCTGCCCGCGGTGGGCGGCCAGCAGCTCAATGCCACGATCAACGCGCAGAGCCTGCTGCAGCGGCCAGAGCAGTTCGAAAACATCGTGCTGCGCACCAACGAGAACGGCGCCAGCGTACGGCTGCGCGACGTCGCGCGCGTGGAGCTGGGCGGCGAGAACTACAACGTGGTGTCGTTCTACAACGGCCAGCCGTCGTCGGGCGTGGCGATCCGTCTCGCCTCGGGCGCCAACGCGCTCGAAACCGCCGACGCGGTGCGCGCCAAGGTCGACGATCTTGCGCCGTTCTTCCCGCGCGGGCTGAAGGCGATCATTCCGTACGACACCACGCCGTTCATCCGCCTGTCGATCCACGAGGTGGTCAAGACGCTGCTGGAGGCGTTCACGCTGGTGTTCCTCGTGATGTTCCTGTTCCTGCAGAACCTGCGCGCGACGCTGATCCCGGCGATCGCGGTGCCGATCGTGCTGCTCGGCGCGTTCGCGGCGATGTCCGCGTTCGGCTTCTCGATCAACGTGCTGACGATGTTCGGCCTCGTGCTGGCGATCGGGCTGCTGGTCGACGACGCGATCGTGGTGGTCGAGAACGTCGAGCGCGTGATGAGCGAGGAGGGCCTGTCGCCGAAGGAAGCGACCCGCAAGTCGATGGGCCAGATCACCGGCGCGCTGATCGGCATCGCGCTAGTGCTGGCGTCGGTGTTCATCCCGATGTCGCTGTTCGGCGGTTCGGTCGGCGTGATCTACCGCCAGTTCTCGCTGACGCTGGCGGCATCGATGCTGCTGTCGATCGGCGTGGCCTTGATACTGTCGCCGGCGCTGTGCGCCACGCTGCTGAAACCGGTGCACAAGGGCGAGCATTTCAAGACGACCGGCTTCTTCGGCCGCTTCAACCGCGGTTTCGACAACGGCCGCAACACTCTTCTGTCCGTGGTGCAGCGGATGCTCGCGGCGAGCGGCCGCTGGCTCGCCGTGTTCGCCGCGATGGTGGCGGTCGTGGTGCTGCTGCTGTACCGGATGCCGACGTCGTTCCTGCCGGACGAGGACCAGGGCATCCTGTTCACGCAGGTCGTGCTGCCGCCAGGGGCCACGCAGGAGCGCACGCTCGGCGTGCTGCGCCAGATCGAACGCCACTATCTGCAGGACGAGAAGGACGCGGTGGAGGCGCTGTTCACCGTCGCCGGCTTCTCGTTTTCCGGCAGCGGCCAGAACGCCGGCATCGCGTTCGTGCGCATGAAGGACTGGTCGCAGCGTCCGGGGGCGCAGCTTTCGGTGCAGGCGGTCGCGCAGCGCGCGAACATCGCGTTCTCCAAGCTGCGCGACGCGATCGCCTTCGCGTTCGTGCCGCCGGCGGTGCTCGAACTGGGCACAGCCAACGGCTTCGACATGCACTTGCAGGACCGTGCCGGCGCCGGACACACGGCGCTGATGGGCGCGCGCAACGAACTGCTCGGCATGGCGGCCAAGGAGCCGACGCTCGCGGCCGTGCGCCCGAACGGGCAGGAGGACACGCCGCAGTACCAGGTCGACGTCGACACCGTGCGCGCCGGTGCGCTCGGGCTGTCGGTGGGCGACATCAACCAGGTGCTGTCGGCGGCATGGGGCAGCGCGTTCATCAACGACTTCGTCGACCGCGGCCGCGTGAAGAAGGTCTACATGCAGGCCGAGGCGAAGTACCGGATGCTGCCGGAGGACCTCGACAAGTGGTACGTGCGCAATGGGCAGGGCGACATGGTGCCGTTCTCGATGTTCGCGCGCGGCAAGTGGAGCTACGGCTCCCCGAGGCTGGAGCGCTTCAACGGCGTGTCGGCGGTCGAGATCCAGGGCCAGTCCGCGCCCGGCGCGAGTTCCGGCGAGGCGATGGCGAAGATGGAGGAGCTGGCGGCGAAGCTGCCGCAGGGCTTCGGCGTGTCGTGGACGGGGCTATCGTACGAGGAGCGGCTGTCGGGTGCGCAGGCGCCGCTGCTGTATGCGCTGTCGATGCTGGTCGTGTTCCTGTGCCTGGCGGCGCTGTACGAAAGCTGGGCGATTCCGTTCGCGGTGATGCTGGTGGTGCCGCTGGGCGTGCTCGGCGCGCTGCTCGCGGCCAACGCGCGCGGGCTGGCCGACGACGTGTACTTCCAGGTCGGGCTGCTGGTGACGATCGGCCTGTCGGCGAAGAACGCGGTGCTGATCATCCAGTTCGCGCTGCAGCAGATGGCGCACGGCGTCGAACTGGTGCCGGCCACCATCGAAGCGGTGCGATTGCGGCTGCGGCCGATCCTGATGACCTCGCTCGCGTTCGGCTTCGGCGTGCTGCCGATGGCGCTCGCCACCGGCGCGGGCTCGGGCAGCCAGAACGCGATCGGCACCGGTGTCTTCGGCGGCATGGTGGCGGCGACCTTTCTCGGCGTGGTCTACGTGCCGGTGTTCTTCGTCGTGGTGATGCGCACGTTCGGCCGCAAGGTTCTCGCGCGGCGCGAAGCGGCGGTCGAAGGCGCATGACGTGAGCTCGATCGTGTGTGCGTCGCCCCGGCGCAGGCCGGGGCCCGATTTCAGTCGCCGCAAATTCGGCCCCGGCCTTCGCCGGGGCGACGAGGCGTAGCGCTGTGCTAATTTCGCTGCGCCTATGACGCCGGTGCCATCGAAGCAACCGATGCAGCACGCTCTGGTCACGTTCATCGTTCGCGTGTTCGCATTCATGGTCGCGCTGCTGCCGGCGCTCGCCGCCGCCGAGTATCCCGACAAGCCGATCCGCCTGGTCGTGCCGTTCCCGCCCGGCGGCGGCGCCGACAATCTCGCGCGGCTCGTGATGCCGAAGATCGCCGAGCGACTGGGTACCACGATCTACATCGAGAACAGGCCCGGCGCCGGCGGCAACGTGGGCGCGGAAAGCGTGGCGCGCGCCGCACCCGACGGCTACACGCTGCTGTACGGCACCAACGGCACGCACGGCATCAACCCCGCGCTGTACGGCAACCTTCGCTTCGATCCGCTGAAGGACTTCGTGCCGGTGGCGCCGATGACGCAGATCGCGGCGCTGCTGATCGTCAATCCCGAACTGCCGGTGAAGTCGGTGGCGGAACTGGTCCGCTATGCGAAGAACCATCCCGGCAAGGTGAACTTCGCTTCCGCCGGCAACGGTACGACCTCGCATCTGGCCGGCGAACTGTTCAAGACGATGACGGGCGTGGACATCGTGCACGTGCCGTATCGTGGCGGCGGGATGGCCGCGATGGATCTGATCGCGGGGCAGGTGCAGATGATGATCGACGTGATGCCGAACGCCTATCCGCTCGCGAAAGAGGGCAAGGTGCGCGGCATCGCGGTAACGACCGCCGAGCGCTTCCCGGGCGCGCCGGAGTTGCCGACCTTCGCCGAGTCGGGGCTGCCCGGCTTCGAGATCAGCGCCTGGGACGGCATCTTCGCGCCGGCCGGAACGCCCGAACCGATCGTGGCGAAGCTGAACGCGGCGGTCCGGCAGGCCCTCGACGATCCGCAACTCGCGAGCGCGCTGATTGCGCGCGGCGCGCAGCCGGTGCCGGCGTCGCCGGAAGAGTTCGCGCGGCGCGTGGCCGCGAGCGCGAAGATGTGGGGCAAGCTCGTCCGCGCTGCGGGCGCCAAGGTGGATTGAATGAACCAGTCGACGAAGATGACCGCGGCACCGATGCCGGCGTGGCAGACGGTGCCCGGCTACAAGGACATCATCTACGCCAAGGCCGAAGAAGGCATCGCCAGGATCACGATCAACCGGCCCGAGGTGCGCAACGCGTTCCGGCCGCTGACCGTGCAGGAAATGCAGGCCGCGTTCAGCGATGCGCGCGAAGATCCGGCGATCGGTGTCGTGATCCTCACCGGCCAGGGCAGGGAGGCGTTCTGCTCCGGGGGCGACCAGCGCGTGCGCGGCGACGGCGGCTACGTCGGCGCCGACGGCGTGCCGCGCCTTAACGTGCTCGACCTGCAGCGGCAGATCCGCACGCTGCCCAAGCCCGTGGTCGCGATGGTCGCCGGCTACGCGATCGGCGGCGGCCACGTGCTGCACCTGATGTGCGACCTGACGATCGCCGCCGACAACGCGCGCTTCGGGCAGACGGGGCCCAAGGTCGGCAGCTTCGACGGCGGCTACGGCGCCGCGTACATGGCGCGCATCGTCGGCCAGAAGAAGGCGCGCGAGATCTGGTTCCTGTGCCGGCAGTACGACGCGCAGCAGGCGCTCGACATGGGCCTGGTCAACCGCGTGGTGCCGTACGAGCAGCTCGAAGCCGAGACCGTGCAGTGGTGCCGCGAGATGCTCGCCAACAGTCCGATCGCGCTGCGCTGCCTGAAGGCGGCGCTGAACGCCGACTGCGACGGCCAGGCCGGGCTGCAGGAACTCGCCGGCAACGCGACGCTGCTCTTCTATCTTTCCGAAGAGGCGAAGGAAGGCCGCGACGCGTATCTCGAGAAGCGCAAGCCGGACTTCCGCAAGTTCCCTCGCTTTCCTTGACCACGCGGCTCTCGATCTTCGCCGCCGCGCTCGAGGCGCCGGACGCGATCGGGCTGCACGCCGGCGACCGGCGCTTCACGTTCGCGCAGCTCGCGGCACTGACCCGCGAGCGGCTGCGAACGCTCGAGCCCGAGCTCGAACTGCGTGCACTCATTCCAGTGACGGCGTCCAACACGCTCGACACCGTCGTCACGCTGTACGCGCTGCTCGCGCACGGCGCGCCGGCTTTGCTGCTGCATCCGCGGCTGGCCGAGCCGGAGCGCGCGAAGCAGCTCGGCGCCGCCGCCCGAATGCACAGCCTGCCCGACGATGCGGCGGCGGTGATCTACACCTCCGGCACTGCCGGCACACCGCGCGGCGCGGTGCTGACCCAGGCAGCACTGGCCGCCTCGGCGCAGGCGAGCGCCGCGAACCTCGGCTGGCGCGAGGACGACTGCTGGCTCGCCGCGATGTCGCTGGCGCGCGTCGGCGGCCTGTCGATCGTCACACGCTGCCTGATCGCACGCAAACCGTTCGCGCTGGTGACGCAGTTCGATGCCGACTCCGTGCCGGCGCTGATCGAGCGGCACCGCGCCACGCTGGTGTCGCTGGTGCCGACAATGCTCGCGCTGGTGCTCGACGCGCACGCGAAGTGGCGCCCGCCACCGCACCTGCGCGCGATCCTGCTCGGCGGTGCGGCCGCGCCGGTACACCTGCTGCGGCGCGCGCAGCGGCGCGGCGTGCCGATCGTGACCACGTACGGCGCGACGGAAACGTGCTCGCAGGTGGTCGCCACGCCGTACGAGTTGCGGCGTCGCGTGATCGGCACGGGGGCGGGCAGGGCGCTCGCGGGCGCGCAGGTCCGGATCAATGACGGCCGCATCCAGGTGCGCGGGCCGATGCTGATGGCCGGCTATCTGAACGAGCCGCCGCTGGCGCCCGGTGCGTGGTTCGACACCGGCGACCTCGGCGAACTCGATGCGCGCGGCTTTCTGCACCTGCGCGCGCGCGAGTCGGATCTCATCATCTCCGGCGGCGAGAACGTGTATCCGGCCGAAGTCGAACGCGTGCTCGAAGCGTGTCCGGGCGTGATCGCGGCGGCGGTCTTCGGCGTGCCCGATCCGACCTGGGGACAGAAGGTCGCCGCCGCGCTGGTGATCGATCGCGCAACGTTCGACGAGACCGAATTCGGCCGCTACGTCGCCGCGCGCCTGTCCGGCCCGAGGCGGCCGCGCGCGATCCACTTCGTCGAACGCCTGCCGCACACGCCGGCGGGCAAGCTCGATCGCGCGGCGCTGGCAAAGCTCGGCCGCTGAGGTGCGCTTTCGCATAAGCACATCCGTTGGCCGCAGCGGCCGGCATGTGGAGGCTTGCGCCCGCCGCCAACGGCTCGGCTGCGAATTCAGGCGATCTTCATGGCGGCGTTGCAGGGCTTTGGCGCCTGTGAGCATGCCTCACTGCCACCCGAACCGTCGCGCGTAGAAGCCTTTCATCGCCTGCGTCAGCATCATGTAGCTCGCCAGGATCAGCGCCAGGATCGGGAAGTAGAGCAGAGGCAGCGGCTGCATCTTGAAGTAGTGCGCCACCGGCCCCATCGGCAGGAAGATGCCGATCGCCATGATGACGGCCGTGGTCACCAGCAGCGGCGTGGCCGCCCGGCTTTCCACGAACGGCAATTTGCGCGTGCGGATCATGTGCACGATCAGCGTCTGGGTCAGCAGGCCCTCGACGAACCATCCGGACTGAAACAGGGTCTGTTCGGCCGGCGTGTTGGCGGAGAACAAGAACCACATCACGGCATACGTGACGATGTCGAAGATCGAGCTGATCGGCCCGAAGAACAGCATGAAGCGTCCGATGTCGGCCGGGTTCCAGCGCTGCGGCGTGCTGAGCAGTTCGGGATCGACGTTGTCGAACGGAATCGCGATCTGCGAGGTGTCGTACATGAGGTTCTGCACCAGCAACTGCATCGGCAGCATCGGCAGGAACGGCAGGAAGGCGCTGGCGATCAGTACCGAGAACACGTTGCCGAAGTTGGAACTGGCCGTCATCTTCAGGTACTTGAGCATGTTGGCGAAGGTCTTGCGGCCCTCGACCACGCCTTCCTCCAGGACCAGCAGGCTCTTCTCCAGCAGGATGATGTCGGCCGCTTCCTTGGCGATGTCGACGCCCGAGTCCACCGAGATGCCGATGTCGGCCGTGCGCAGCGCCGCGGCGTCGTTGATGCCGTCGCCCATGAATCCGACCACGTGGCCGTTGGCCTTGAGCTGTCGCACGATGCGGTCCTTCTGCGCCGGCGTGAGCCGGGCGAAGGCCACATGCGTCTCGACCGCGCGCCCCAGTTCCAGATCGGACATGCGTTCGACGTCGGCGCCGAGCACGATCGTTTCCGCCGACAACCCCACTTCGTTGCAGATCTTGCCGGTGACCAGTTCGTTGTCGCCGGTCAGCACCTTGACCGTCACTCCGTGCGCGGCGAGCGCCTCGATCGCGGGCGCCGCCGATTCCTTGGGCGGATCGAGAAACGCCACGTAGCCGATCAAGGTCAGGTCCGACTCGTCGGCCACGCCATATACGTCCTTGGTGGGCGGCAGCTCCTTCACGGCGACCGCCACCACCCGCAAGCCGTCTTCGTTCAGCGCCGCGGTCACGGCGCGGATGCGCGCCAGCAGTTCCGGCGTCAGCGGCTCGTCGCGCTCGCCATGCCGCACGCGGCCGGCGACCGCGAGGATCTCGTCGACCGCGCCCTTGCAGATCAGCAGGTGATGCTGATCGTGCTCGGCCACGACCACCGACATGCGTCGCCGCTCGAAGTCGAACGGCACTTCGTCGACCTTGCGGAAGGCGGTCGCGACTTCCAGCTCGCGATGCACTTCGACGTGCTCCAGCACCGCCACGTCGAGCAGGTTCTTCAGCCCCGTCTGGTAGTAGCTGTTCAGATAGGCGGACTCCAGTACCTCGTCGGAGGCTTCGCCCCACACGTCCGTGTGCCGCTCGAGGAAGATCTTGTCCTGGGTCAGCGTGCCGGTCTTGTCGGTGCACAGCACATCCATCGCGCCGAAGTTCTGGATCGCATCGAGCCGTTTCACGATCACCTTGCGCCGGGACATCATCACCGCGCCCTTGGCCAGCGTCGAGGTGACGATCATCGGCAGCATCTCCGGCGTCAGGCCCACTGCCACGGCGAGTGCGAACAGCAGCGCTTCCAGCCAGTCCTGCTTGGTGAAGCCATTGATCAGCAGCACGAGCGGCGCCATCACGAACATGAAGCGGATCAGCAGCCAGCTCACCCGGTTCACGCCGATCTGGAACTGCGTCGGGGCGACTTCGCTGGTCGTCACCCGCTGCGCCAGGGCGCCGAAGTACGTGCGGTTCCCGGTGGTCACCACCGCGGCGGTCGCCGAGCCCGATACCACGTTGGTTCCCATGAACAGGATGTTGTCGAGCTGCAGCGGGTCGCTTGCATTCCGATCGCGCGACTGGGCGAACTTCTCCACCGGCAGCGACTCGCCCGTCATGGCGGCCTGGCTCACGAACAAGTCCTTGGCGGCTAGCACGCGGCAATCGCCGGGGATCATGTCGCCGGCCGACAGCGCGATCACATCGCCCGGCACCAGTTGCTGGATCGGCAACTCGACGCGCCGTGCCGCCCGCGTTCCGGCCGCCTGCCCGGGGGACCGTTCCCCGTTCGGCGCGGCGTCCTCCGCGACGTCCCGTCGCAGGACCGTGGCCGTCGTGTGCACCATGGCCTTGAGCTTGTCGGCCGCCTTGTTCGACTTGGCTTCCTGCACGAAGCGGATGAAGGTGGCGAGCACAACCATGGTGCCTATGACGATCGTGCCCTTGAGGTCGTCGGTCAGATACGACACCACGGCCAGCACTGACAGCAGCAGGCTGAACGGGGTCTTGTAGCAGTGCCACAGGTGCACCCACCACGGCAGCGGCTTCTCGTGGTCGACCTCGTTGGGACCGATGCGCTCGCGGATCGCTTCGGCCTGTGCGTCGGTCAGGCCGTCGGCATGCGACTCGAGACGCAGCAGAAGCGCTTCCGGATCGCTGGCCGCGGCCGCGATCAGGTCCTGCGCCAGCGACCGCGGCACCTCGCGGGCCACGCCGGTCCGGGTCAGGCTGTCCAGCAGCGCCAGCCTGCGGAAGTGGCGGCCGATGTGGCGCGTGCGAAGGAAGGCCTCGAACAGTCGCTTCAGGATCGAGAACGTCATGTCTGGTGTTCCGGCATGCGCGGTGTTCGACAACCGCCGGGAAGATGGTGGGTCAGGACCGACGCGGCCATCCTGCGGACGGCGCGGACGATCAAGTGCAAGCGCGCGATGCTACGTCAAGCGGCGACCGTCACGCCCGCAGGTCGTAGTCGTCCTCGAGCGGCGGCGCCGGATAGTGAAACGGCACCGGTCCGTTCGGCTCGCCGCGTATGAACTGGCGGACTTCGGGATTGTCGCTGGACTGCAACTGCTGCGGCGTGCCGTGCTCGACGATCCGGCTGGTGTTGATCAGACAGGCGTAATCGGCGATCTGGAAACTCGCCTCCACGTCGCGCGAGACGACCAGCGACGTGGCCCCGGTGGCGTCGTTCAGCCGGCGCACCAGGTTCGCGATCACGTTCATCGAGATTGGATCGAGTCCCACGAACGGCTCGTCATAGAGGATCACCTCCGGGTCGAGCGCGATGGCGCGCGCCAGCGCGACCCGCCGCGCCATGCCGCCGGAGACTTCGGCGATGCGCAGTTGCGCCGCGCCGCGCAGCCCCACCGCCTGCAGCTTCAGCAGCACCACGTCGCGGATCATCGATTCGGGAAGCTGCGTGTGCTCCCGCAGCGGGAAGGCGATGTTCTCGAACACCGTCAGATCGGTGAACAGCGCGCCGGCCTGGAACAGCATGCCCATGCGCCGCCGCATCGCGTACAGCCGGGCCTTGCGGCGCGGGTCGACCGGCTCGCCTTCGAACGTGATCGTGCCCTGCTGCGGTCGAATCATGCCGCCGATCAGGCGCAGCAGCGTCGTCTTGCCGCTGCCCGAACCGCCCATGATCGCGGAGACTTTGCCGCGCGGGAAACCCAGCGTCACGTCGCGCAGGACGACCCCTCGGTCGTAGCCGAAGGTGACGCGGTCAATGGTGATCAGGTCGTCGGTTGACATACGAAGGCGCTCGGAACGATGACGAAAGTGCAGTCTGCCGGGTTCGGCGCGGGACCTCGCTCGGCCCCGGCCAGCCGTCATTCGCTGTCGCGCCCGCATCATGCATCAGTCGGCGAGAATTCGCGGTAGCCGCCGTCTTGAGCCATCTCAAGGGAACCGACCTCGCGCGCCCCTACGATGCACGGCCGAGTTTGCCGGGGAGAGCTGAATGCACGCAGTATCGGGAGTGGCGGAACCGCCGCGGGCGGTCGAGCTGCGGCCGCTGACCGGCAACGAGGCCATTGCGCGCGGCGCGTGGGAAGCAGGCGTGCGGGTCGCGGCGGCGTATCCCGGCACGCCGAGCACCGAGATTCTCGAGTCGCTCGGCCAGTACCCGGCGCAGGACGTGCACGCGCAGTGGTCGACCAACGAGAAGGTCGCGCTCGACGTGGCGATCGGCGCCTCGTTCGCGGGCAGCCGCGCGCTGGCGGCGATGAAGCACGTGGGGCTGAACGTCGCCGCCGATTCGTTCATGTCGCAGACCTACATCGGCGCCAACGGCGGACTGGTGATCGCGGTGGCCGACGACCCGGGCATCCACAGCTCGCAGAACGAGCAGGACTCGCGGCTGTACGGGCAGTTCGGCGCAGTGCCGGTGCTCGAGCCCGCCGACGCGCAGGAGGCGCTGGAATTCACGCGGCTCGCGTTCGACCTGTCCGAGCGCTTCGACACCATCGTGCTGGTGCGCGCCACCACGCGGCTGTCGCACACGCGCAGTCCGGTGCAGGTCGGCGCCCGGACCGAGCGACCGGTTCGCGGCTTCGTCGAGAACACGGGCAAGAACGTGATGATCCCGGCGCACGCGCGCGGCCGTCACGCGGCGATCATCGCGCGCGAGGACAAGCTGCGCGAGTACCTGAACGACGCGCCGATCAACCGCTGGGAAAGGGATGAGGGCGGGGGCGGCGCGCGCATCGGCGTGATTACCGCCGGCACCTGCTATCCGTACGTGCGCGAGGTGCTACCGCGGGCGAGCGTGCTGAAGCTCGGCGCCTCGTGGCCGCTGCCGGACAAGCTGCTGCGCGAGTTCTGCGCGTCGGTCGAGCGCGTGTTAGTGGTCGAGGAACTGGAGCCCTTCATCGAGCGCGAGCTGCGCGCGCTCGGCATCGCGGTCGCCGGCAAGGAATTCTTTCCGCGCACCGGCGAGTTCGCACCCGAGGTCGTGCGCGCCGGCTTCGAGAAGGCGGGCGTGCTGCCGCCGCGGCCGCAGCGGCCGGCGGCGTGGATGCCGCAGCCGATCGCGCGCCCGCCAGTGCTGTGCGCGGGCTGCCCGCACACGTCGACCTACATGGCGGTGCGCGCGATGGGCGCGCGCGTCGCGGGCGACATCGGCTGCTACACGCTGGCCGCGCTCGATCCGCTGCGCGGCATCGACACCTCGGTGGCGATGGGTTGCTCGATCGGCGTTGCTTCAGGCATGGCCAGGGGCGGCGAGACGCGCCCGGTGCTGGCGACGATCGGCGACTCGACCTTCCTGCACGCCGGCATTCCGGCGCTGATCGACGCGGTCTACAACGACGCCAACATCACGATCATTCTGCTCGACAATCATGTCACCGCGATGACCGGCGGGCAGGACCATCCGGGCACCGGCAGGAACCTGCGCGGCGAGCCGGCGCCGCACGTCGATTACGAGGCGCTGGTGCGCGCGATCGGCGTCAAGTGGGTACGCAGGATCGACTCCTACGATCTCGCGGACATGTACCAGACGCTGCGCGAAGCGATCATGCATCGGGGAGTGTCGGTCGTGATCTCGGACCGGCCGTGCGTGATCGACCCGGTGAAGATCAAGGGGCCGCCGCTTTCGATCGTCGAGCCGCTGTGCAACGCGTGCCAGTCGTGCATGAACCTCGGCTGCCCGGCACTGACGTGGGCCGACTCGACCTTCGAGGGCCGGCACAAGGTCAGGATCGATCCGGCGCTGTGCATCGGCTGCACGCTGTGCGCGCAGGTGTGCACGGTCGATTGCATCAAGCCGCCCGCGGAGCCGCTGCAATGAGAGGCCGGCTTCAGCAGAAGCGCGTCGCCCCGGCGAAGGCCGGGGCCCAATTTCCGACGTTCAACTTGGGCCCCGGCCTCCGCCGGGGTGACAGAGCAGGCAGGGTGATCCCATGAGCGCAGGCGTGCAGGCGGCGGATGCGCAGCGCACGGCGACTACCGCGCCGGTCAACGTGCTGATCGTCGGCGTCGGCGGGCAGGGCGTGATCCTGGTGTCGAAGGTGCTCGCCACACTCGCGCAGTCGCGCGGACTGCAGGTCAAGCAGAGCGAGGTGCACGGCATGGCCAAGCGCGGCGGCACCGTGTTCAGCCACGTGCGGTTCGGTGCGCAGGTGTGGTCGCCGACGATCCCGCGCGGCGAGGCCGACATCCTGGTCGCGCTCGAATGGGCCGAAGGCATGCGCTGGCTGCCGTGGCTCAAACCCGAAGGCATCTTCGTGTGCGACACCAAGCGCATCGTGCCGCCGTTCGCGTGCCTGAGCCGCCAGCCTGGTGCGCCGCTGCGCTACTCGCGCGAGACGCCGGCCGAGGTGCGCACGCACGTGGCCGAGGGCTACGCGATCGATGCCACGCACATCGCCGAGGAACTCGGCAACGAGCGCGCGGCCAACGTCGTGCTGCTCGGCGCATTGTCGATCGCGCTCGAGTTTCCGGTCGCCGACTGGGAAGCGGCGCTGACCGCGTTCGTGCCGCCGAAGACGGTCGGCATCAATGTCAAGGCGTTCCGCCGCGGGCGCGAATGGATTGAGCGCGCGCGCGGCGGCGAGCTACCCGCGGAAGCCGCCGCGCCCGCTGCGCCTGTGGCGACTGTGCCGTACGCGGTCCGGCTCGAGATCACGCCGCATTGGTGCAAGAGCTGCGACATCTGCGTGAAGCTTTGTCCGGAGCGCTGCCTGCGGCTGAACGACGAGCGCATCGTCGAGTTGACCGACCCGGCGCTGTGCACCGGCTGCCGGCTGTGCGAGTGGCTGTGCCCGGATTTCGCGATCCGCGTGTGCCTCGATCCGCTCGCACCGGTTGGAGCCGCCGCATGAAAGCGGTCGATGCGAACCTCGCGCGCCCGGCCGCCCGGCTGATCTCCGGCAACCACGCGTGCGCGCTCGCCGCGGTGGCGGCGGGCTGCCGCTTCTTCGCCGGCTATCCGATCACTCCGTCGTCGGAAGTCGCCGAGCGCCTGTCGCGGCTGCTGCCGCCGGTGGACGGTGTGTTCGTGCAGATGGAGGACGAGATCGCGTCGATGGCCGCGGTGATCGGCGCGTCGATGGGCGGCGTGAAGGCGATGACCGCGACCAGCGGCCCCGGCTTCTCGCTGAAGCTGGAGAACCTCGGCTACGCGGCGGCGGCGGAGATTCCGTGCGTGATCGTCGACGTGATGCGCGGCGGGCCCTCGACCGGCATGCCGACGCGGCCGGCGCAGGCGGACCTGATGCAGACGCGCTGGGGCAGCCACGGCGACTATCCGATCATCGTGCTGGCGCCGGCGTCGGTGCGCGAGGTCTACGACCAGACCGTGCGCGCGTTCGAGCTGAGCGAATCGCTGCGCACGCCGGTCGTCGTGCTGTACGACCAGGCGATCGCGCAACTGACCGAGACGGTCGAGCTGCCGGCACCGGAAGCGATCGTGCAGGTCGAGCGGCGCTGGGCGCACGGCCCGCGCGAGGGCTACCAGCCGTACGCGGCCGGCGACGACGGCGTGCCGGCGATGGCGCGGCCGGGCGACGGCTACCGCACGCACACGACGGGACTCACGCACTCGGAGAGCGGTTTCCCGAGCCAGAAGCCGGAGGTGGTCGAGCGCAACCAGACGCGGCTCTTGACCAAGCTGCACAAGAACCGAGCGCGAATCGACGCGTATGAAACCGTCGACTGCGACGACGCTGAAGTGCTGATCGTCGCCATCGGCATCAGCGCGCGCGCGGCGAAGCGCGCGGTGGCTCTGGCGCGCGAGCGCGGCGTGAAGGCGGGCCTGTTCCGGCCGATCACGCTGTGGCCGTTCCCGGAAGACGCGCTGCGCGCGGCCGCGGCGCAAGCGCGCGCGGTGCTGGTGCCGGAGATGAACGCGGGGCAGTTGCGGCTGGAGGTCGAGCGCATCCTGCGCGCCGTGCCGGCCGCGGGCCTGAACCGCTACGACGGCGAGCCGATCACGCCCGCGGCGATCGCCGCGCGTGCCGAAGCGCTGGCCAAGGAGATGACGTGATGCTGGACACCGCCGCGGATTTCGACGTCCGCCGCTACTTGCGGCTCGACATGATGCCGCACTTCCTGTGTCCCGGCTGCGGGCACGGCATCGCGCTGCGCGCCCTGCTGTGGGCGCTGGACGAAATCAGGGTCGACCGCGACAAGCTCGCCGTGATCTCCGGCATCGGCTGCGCGGGCCGGCTGTCGGCGTACATCGATGCAAACACGTACCACGTCACGCACGGCCGACCGCTCGCGTACGCGACCGGGCTGGCACTGGCGCGGCCCGACCTGCGCGTGGTGGTGATCACCGGCGACGGCGACGCACTCGCGATCGGCGGCAACCACCTGATCCACGCCTGCCGGCGCAACCTGAATCTGACTTGCCTGATGCTGAACAACGAGGTTTACGGCATGACGGGCGGGCAGGTATCGCCGACCACTTCGGAGTCGATGTTGACGACCACCACGCCGCTCGGCAACGCCGAGCCGGCGTTCGATGCGTGCTCGCTGGCGACGGCGGCAGGCGCCGGCTTCGTCGGGCGCGAGGTCACGCACCACGTGCCGAAGCTGAAGGAGCTGATCCGGCAGGGGCTCGAGCATCCGGGCTTCGCGTTCATCGAGGTGCTGTCGGACTGCACCGAGATCTTCGGCCGCAAGAACGAGCTGGGCTCGTCGCCGGAGATGATCCTGCGCCAGAAGAGCGAGATCCGGCCGAGCGCGTATCGCGACACGGTCGACGCGCCGTTCCGCTCGACCGACCTGCGCACCGGCGTGCTGTCGACCAACGATCGCGCCGAGTACGGCGCCGCCTATCGCCGCGCGGCCGCGCGCGCGAAGGCGCTGGCGGGCAAGGCGGGCAAGTGAAGGTCGGCCATCGACTCGAAGTGCGCATCGCCGGCACCGGCGGGCAGGGCCTGATCCTCGCCGGCCGCATGCTGGCCGAGGCGCTGGTCGCGAGCGGCCGGCGCGTCGCGCAGTCGCAGACCTACGAGCCGACCTCGCGCGGCGGCTACTGCAACTCCGACCTCGTAATCGACGATGCCGAGGTCGACTACCCGCTGGCGACCGCGCTCGATGCGCTGGTGCTGCTCGACCAGCTCGCGGTCGCGCCGTCGTGGCCGCTGCTGAAGCCGGGCGCGCGGGTGCTGGCCGACACGCGGCTCACCCCGACGCTGCCCGACGGCGACTTGCGCGCGCTGCACCTGCCGCTGACGCGGACCGCGATCGAACTCGGCAGCGAGCGAGTGGCCAACATCGTCGCGCTGGGCGCGCTCGCCGCGCTGGCGGATCTGTGCGACCGCGAAACTCTGGAGCGCGCGGTGCTGGCGGATACGCCGCGCAGCTACGTGCAACTGAACGTCGAGGCGCTGGCGATCGGTTACCGGCTCGCCGCGCAGGCGACCGCGGCCGCGTAGCCGCGACACGCGATTCGATCAATTCGAGACTTCAGCGGCCCGCGTACGCGGTCACGCCCTGCCGCTGCTCGCCGAGACCTGCGATGCCGAGCGTGACCACGTCGCCGGGCTTCAGGTACTGCGGCGGTTTCATGCCCATGCCGACGCCCGGCGGCGTGCCGGTGGTGATGATGTCGCCCGGCAGCAGTGTCATGAACTGGCTGATGTAGCTCACCAGGTTCGCGACGCCGAAAACCATCGTGCGCGTGTTGCCGCGCTGGCGCTTCTCGCCGTTGACGTCGAGCCACATGTCGAGCGCCTGCGGATCGGCGATCTGGTCGGCCGTCACGAGATATGGGCCGATCGGGCCGAAGGTGTCGCAGCCCTTGCCCTTGT
>JAKORH010000064.1 GCA_029777935.1 Pseudomonadota bacterium | reverse complement strand
CGGTCACGGACGCTCGCTGGCTCTGCTCGCAGCACTTGCTGGCAATGGACGCGTGGTCGGCACGGATATCTCCGATGTGATGCTCAGAATTGCCGCGCGCCGCAACCGCACGCTGATCGAGCGGGGTCGCGTGCAGCTGCACCGGGCGTCGAGCGACGCGCTGCCGTTCGTCGAAGCGTCGTTTGACAAGGCAATGGCAGTTCACACGCTGTACTTCTGGAACCCGGTCGATCCACACCTGTGCTCGATCGCGCGCGCTCTCAAGCGAGGCGGGTGTTTCGTCCTCGGCTTTCGGCCGGCCGAAGACACGAGGGTGACGGCGCGGTTTCCCAAGTCGGTCTACACGTTCCGCACGACGGCGGAAGTTGAAGTCCGACTCGCCAACGCCGGCTTCGAGATCGTCAAGTCAGAGCGGCGCGACGTCCCAGGCGACACCATGGTCTGGCTGTTGGCGCAACGAACCTGACGATCTGCGTGCCAGACTGCGCGCGAAGGTCGATTCAGATCAAAATCAGGCCTCGAGATCGCGCTTCTTCTGATCGAACTCCTCGCGCCCGATCTCGCCGCGCGCATAGCGCTTCTTGAGGATGTCCAGCGCCGACTCCTCGCGCGGCGGCCCTCCCTTCGGAGACCCGCCCGCGAGCCATTTGACGACAACGATGATCGCCAGGATCAGCAGCACCCACCATAGCGCCATGTGCACGAACGCTGGCCAACCCCAGCCGTACCCGTTCATCATTCCGTACCACACTTGCGGCTCCTTCCTTTGAAGGCCTGGTCATTCGACCGACGTTTTGCACCTCGCTACGGTCGCCGCTACGGCCAGAAAGCCGCCGAGCAGGCATCGATTCGACAGGCGCGATTCAACGGCTTTGGCGATGTGACCGCCCGATGGAAGATTGATTGCACTGCGCACCTCAAGATTCCGCACGGGCAATCGCTCGAGCACGTTCCGAATCTCGTCAGGTGTATGCCAGTGCGCACCGAAATGGCCACCTTTCCCACCGCCGCGCCCCTTGTGCAGGTAGAGCAGACTGTGCCGGTTCAGCAGGCCGAGCACGAATCGCCGGCGCGTCACGCGCAGCAGCTCGCGCAGCGCCTGATCCTGCCGCTCAATGAAGCACAGCGCGGTCACCGAGATCGTGCAGTCGAAGCTCGCATCGGCGAACGGCAGGCTTTCGGCCTGCCCCGCGACATAGCGCTCCGCAGCGGTCGCGCGGCGCCGCGCGTAGGCGAGCCAGTCTTCGTTCGGGTCCAGGCCCACCACCGTGCCGCCAACGGCGCGCGCGATGAGGCGCGTGAAATGGCCGGTGCCGCAGCCGACCTCCAGGATCGATGCGCCGGGCTGCGCGTTCAGCAGCGAACGCAGTAATCCGAATTCGACCGCGCTGATCCAGCGGCCGCGCGGCGTTTCGTACCAGGATTCGTAGTCTTCCGGTGTCACGCCGCGGGCTTCGTCGCCAGGAACAGATAACGATTGAGGCTGAAGAAGTACTGCCCCTGCGCGCCGCACCGGCGCAGCTCCTGCGCCCACGCCTGCGCGTCCGCTGCGGTCACGCCGCGACCGGCGACGAACGCCACGATCAGATCGATGATCCGGTTGCTGTACGTGTCCGGGTCGTAATCGGGATTGAACAGCGCGATCACCTGCTGCGCGTCGACGCGAAAGCCGGCGCGGCGCAGGCGGCCGGCGAGCGTGCGCGGCAAGCGCGCATGCGGCGCGTGCGTCTCCCAGGCGGCGAGGACGCGCTGCATGCGATCGCGATCCGGCGCGTGCCAGACGATCGAATCCCAGTCGGTGTCGAGGATCGCGACCCTTCCTCCCGCGCGGACGACACGGTGAAGCTCCGCGATCGCCGCATCGACGTCAGCGATGTATTCGAGCACCTGCGTGCAGGTCGCGGCG
>JAKORH010000063.1 GCA_029777935.1 Pseudomonadota bacterium | reverse complement strand
TGAGCAACGGCGGACGCCGTTGCGGGCCCGATCGGGCGTATGGACGCGCGCAGGCGCATTGCGCCTGCGCAGTGGCTCGCATCGCGTTGTTGCTCCTCGCTTATTTGGATGAACCAAACCGCGCTCCTCGCGCCTAGCGCTGCAAGCCAATTAGGCCCGTCGCACACACGAATTACTCGCGGATAGGTTCTTAGGACAGCCCGGCGGCCGGTCGGCCGCATCCAGCGGACAGCGGTTGATCTCGAACGGCGAGCGCTGCAGGAACACGGTCAGCGCACTCGCCGCGGACGCGATCGCCCACAGCACGAAGAAACCGATCGCGTAGGCGGTCATCCGGTCGACATCGACCGGAACGCCGAACACGAAAAGATCGCGCGGATCGAACAGCGCGAACAACCCCAGTTCGGCCGCGGCCGCCACCAGGAAGGCCGGCCATAGCACCCACAGCAGCCGCTGCACGAAGCTTTCCGTCATCGCCGTCTCCCGCGGTGGAATAGGACGCGCGCCCGTCACGGCGCGGCGTCGAGGCGGATGCTGTGCTCGTGCGGGCCATGCATCTGCCCATCGAGCCGCCAGTTCGGTGTCTCCAGCACGACCTGCCACGCCACCGGCGCCATCGGTTCGGCCGCAATGAACTGGCCGCTGTACTCCGCCTCGTTTCCGTCGGCGCGCACGCGCGCCAGCAGCAGCGTACGGTCGGCGCCATCGCGCGCCGGATGCACGAACGCCAGCTTCAGCGCGGTCTCCGCCGGCAGTGGACGCGCGGCAGATACCCGCACGCGCACGCGATCTCCGCCCGCGTAGCCGGACAGTTGCACGTCCGCGTGCAGCCCGAGGTCGCTGGCATGCCGCACGCGCGCCAGTGCGCCGTTGATCGCCAGCCCCTGCTTGTAGTAGTCGCGCGCGACCATGCCGTCGGCGGTCGACACCGCCAACCACAACGTGATCGTGCAACCGACGATCACCGTGGCCGGCAGCGCGATCAGGAACCAGGGCCAAGGCTCGCGATACCAGGGCAGCGATCGGGATCGGGCGACGGTGTTCGTCATGGGCGGCTGGCTCAGTGGCGCAATCCGAGGAAAGTGGTGATCTCGTGCACCGCGATCTCCGGTTGCGACTGCGACTGCACTTCGATCGATACCTTGTGCGATCCGGGCGGCACGTCCGCCGGCGCACGCAGCCGCAGCACGACCGAGCGCGTGGCCGCCGCCGGGACATCGAACTTCGGTTCGGAGGCGATCGCCAGGCCGGGCAGGCCTTCGACGCGGATCGTGTAGCTGTGCACGTCCTCGGTCGTGTTCATCACCTGAAGACGATATACGTTCTCGACCTTCCCGTCCTCGGTTTCCCGTGCGAGCGCGCCGCGGTCGCGGATCACGTCGACCTTCAGCGGCACGCGCAGCAGCAGGGCAGCCACCAGCGCACCGATGAGCGCGAGCAGGATCCCGGAATACACCAGCACGCGCGGCCGCAGCACGCGCTTCCACATCCGCGCGCGCGTCAGCCCGTCGCGCAGCGCGTGCTGGGTCGTGTAGCGGATCAGGTTCCGGGGCAGTCCGGCGCGCTGCATCACGTGGTTGCACGCATCGATGCACGCCGCACAGCCGATGCACTCGTACTGCAGCCCCTGGCGGATGTCGATTCCCGTCGGGCACACCTGCACGCACAGGCCGCAGTCGACGCAGTCGCCCTCGCCGCGCGTTCGCCTGTCCTGCTGCCGGTTGCCGCCCTTGCGAGACAGGTACGCGCGCGGCTCGCCGCGCCCGGCGTCGTAGGTGACGATCAGCGTGTCCTGGTCGAACATCGCGCTCTGGAAGCGCGCGTACGGGCACATGTACAGGCACACCTGCTCGCGCAGCCAGCCGGCGTTGCCGTAGGTGGCGAATCCGTAGAACAGGATCCAGAACGTCGACCAGCCGCCGACCTGCAGCGACAGCAGTTCGGCACCGAGTTCGCGGATCGACGTGAAGTAGCCGACGAAGGTGAAGCCGGTCCAGAACGCCACCGCGATCCAGGCTGCGTGCTTGGCGCTCTTCAGCAGCAGCTTGCGCGGCGACATCGGCTGCTTGTCGAGCGCCATGCGCCTGGCGCGGTCGCCCTCGATCTTCAGTTCGATCCACATGAAGATTTCGCTGTAGACTGTCTGCGGGCACGCGTAACCGCACCACAGGCGGCCGCCGACCGCCGTGAACAGGAACAGCGAGAGCGCCGAGATGATCAGCAGCGCGGACAGGTAGATCACGTCCTGCGGCCACAACACCAGGCCGAAGATGTAGAACTTGCGCGCGGCCAGATCGAACAGAACCGCCTGGCGGCCGTTCCACGCCAGCCACGGCAATCCGTAGAACACGATCTGCGTGGCCCACACCATGGCCCAGCGCCATTTCTGGAACCACGCGAGCGAATCGCCGATCCTGGCGCGCGGATAGATCTCCTTGCGCTTCTGGTACAGCGACTCGACGATCTCGATGCGCTGCTCCGGCGGCGCGGCGCCCGCTCCGCCTGCGACTGTGTCCTGCGCTTTGCGCCTGGCCTCTACCACGCTGTCCATGCCGTGCTGGGTTGTTCGAAGATCCGAATTTACGTCGGAACGCGCGTTTGTAACGATCCGCGTGACACGCCCGGGCGAGGCTCTCGCAGAAGACCTTGCCCGCGGCCAGGCGGCCGTCGAGCGCCGCGCCGCGCGATCACGCGCGCCACCGCGGCCGGCGCGCCGCGGCTACTGCGACGCTGCCGTTGTCGCGTGGCTCAGCGAATACACGTACGCCGCGACGAGCTGGATTTCGCCGTCGGAAAGAATGCCCTTGTGCGCCGGCATCACGCCGCCGCGACCCTTGGAAATCGTCTCGGTGATCCCGGCGACCGTCTGCCCGTACAGGAAAGCCTTCTGCGTCAGATCGCGCGCGCCCAGCGCCGGATTGCCCTTGCCGTCCGCGCCGTGGCACGCGGCGCACGCGGCGAACTTTTCCTTGCCGCGCGCGGCGCGCACCGGGTCGTGCGCGGAGTTCGACAGCGACAGCACGTAGTGCGCGACGTCGGCGACATCCTCGGCGCCGCCCACCGCGGCGGCCATCGTTGGCATCGCGGCCTGGCGGCCGTTCACGATCGACTCCTTGATCGCTTCCGGTGTGCCGCCCCAGTACCAGACGTTGTCGGCCAGGTTGGGGAAGCCCCGCGCGCCGCGCGCGTCGGAGCCATGGCATTGCGCGCAGTAGTTGAGGAAGATTCGCTCGCCCATCTGGCGTGCGCGCGGATCCGCGGCCACCTTCTCCAGCGGCTGCGCCAGATAGGCGGCAAAGATCGGGCCGTACTTGACGTCGGCTGCCTTCATCTCGTCGGCGTGCTGCCTGGCCTGGCTCCAACCGAGGATGCCCTTGAACTGCGTGCCCAGGCCCGGATACAGGACCAGATACACGATCGCGAAAACGATCGTCAGGTAGAACAGCACGATCCACCAGCGCGGCATCGGGTTCTGGTATTCGCGCAGGTCGCCGTCCCACAAGTGGCCGGTCGTATCGGCGGTCTGTCCCGGCACGACCGTCACGCGGCGCCGGCCCTGGCTCCACAGCAGCCAGCCGCAGGCGGCGATGCTGACCAGCGTCAGGATCGCGACGTAGTAGTCCCAGAAGACGCTGTAGAAATCGCTCATATCGACATCCCGAGATTCAATCTTGTCCCGCGCGCGGATCGTCGGCGAACGGCAGATTCGCTGCTTCCTCGAAGCGGCCGCGGCTGGCGCGGCGCCAGGCCCACCAGACGATGCCGAGGAAGGACACGAACGACAGCAGCGTGACCAGCGAGCGCAGTGTGTTGATGTCCGGCATCGTCGTCTCCTAGCGCACGTTGCGCAGCTGCACGCCGAGACCTTGCAGGTAGGCGATCAGCGCCTCGAGTTCGGTCTTGCCCTTCAGCGCCTCCGGCGCCTTGGCGATTTCGTCATCGCTGTATGGCACGCCGACGAGCCGCAGCGCCTTCATGCGCGCCTGCACATCGACCCCTTCCACGCCGGCCTTCGCGAGCCAGGGATAGCCCGGCATGATCGATTCGGGCACCACGTCGCGCGGGTTGTTGAAGTGGATGCGGTGCCAGTCGTCCGAGTAGCGGCCGCCGACGCGCGCCAGGTCCGGACCGGTGCGCTTGCTGCCCCACAGGAACGGATGGTCATAGACGAACTCTCCCGCGACCGAATAGTGACCGTAGCGCAGCGTCTCGGCGCGGAACGGCCGGATCATCTGCGAGTGGCAGTTGTTGCAACCTTCGCGGATGTAGATGTCGCGGCCCACGAGCCGTAACGGCTCGTACGGCTTGATGCCGGCCACCGGCTCCATCGTCTGGCGCTGGAAATACAGCGGAACGATCTCCACCAGCCCGCCGACCGCCACCACCAGCACGATCAGCACGATCATCAGTGCGGAGTTTCGTTCGATGAAGTCATGGGTGAGTTTCATTGCAGACTCTCTGGTTGCTGGAGGATCGAGTATCGAGGATTGAGTCAAGACCCCCGCGCCTCGCTCGATCCTCAATCCTCAATCCTCAATCCTGCTCTTAGGCATGCGCCACCGCGGCCGGCACGGGATCGGCAACGACGCGGCCGGCGGCGATCGTCTTGAACGTGTTGTAGGCCATCAGGCACATGCCGGTCAGGTACAGCAGGCCGCCGCTCAGGCGGATCACGTAGAACGGCAGCGTCGCCTTCACGCCCTCGACGAACGTGTACGTCAATGTGCCGTCCTCGTTGACCGCGCGCCACATCAGCCCCTGCATCACGCCGGCGATCCACATCGCGGCGATGTAGAGCACGATGCCGATGGTGGCGATCCAGAAGTGGGCCGTGACCAGGCGCATCGAGTACATCTCGGTGCGGCCGTACAGGCGCGGGATCAGCCAGTACACCGAGCCCATCGTGATCAGCCCGACCCACCCGAGCGCGCCGCTGTGCACGTGGCCGATGGTCCAGTCCGTGAAGTGCGACAGCGCGTTGACCGTCTTGATCGACATCATCGGGCCCTCGAAGGTCGACATGCCGTAGAACGAC
>JAKORH010000062.1 GCA_029777935.1 Pseudomonadota bacterium | reverse complement strand
TGATGCGCGGCGATCCGGCCAATCTGCTGCGAGTGTCGTTCGTCGCCGGCGACCTGATCATGCTGGCGGCGAACCTGACCTGGACGCTGTACACGTGGCTGCTGCGCAAGCGCCGGCCGCGGCTGCCGTTCGCGCCGGTCCTGACGCTGCAGATGGTGTTCGGTGTGCTCGCGATCGCGCCCTTCGCGGCGGCGGAAACGGCGTTCAGCGGCGCGCAGATCCACTGGTCCGCGCCGGTGGTGCTGGTCGTCCTGTACGTCGCGCTGCTGCCGTCGATCGTCGCCTACTACTGCTGGGACCGCGGCGTGGCGCAGGTAGGCGCGATCATTCCGGTGTACTTCGGCAACCTGACGCCGCTCTTTGCCGCTGCGCTGTCGACCGCGCTGCTGGGGGAGGCGCCGCACCTGTATCACGCCGCGGCGCTCGCGCTGATAGTCGCCGGCATCCATCTGGCGAGCCGGCGCTAGTCGCGGCGCAAATCACGGCTACCGCCCGCGCAGCGCCGGCGGCAGCGGCGCTTCGGCGAGGTGCGTCACGTAGCGGCCGTCGTGGAAGATCAACGGCGTGCGGCGCGCGGTGGCGAAGCTCTCGACGCGGCCGACCAGGATCACGTGATCGCCTTCCTCGTACTGGCTGCGATTCGCGCATTCGAACCACGCCACGCAGCCGTCGAGGCGTGGAAGCCCGCTGTCGGTCGGTGACCACGCGATCGAGCCGAACTGGTCGCCGCTCCTGGCGGCGAAGCGTTGGGCGATTTCGAGCTGATCGGCCGCCAGCACGTTGACCAGGTAACGCTCGCAGCGGCGGAACACGTCGTACGAGCGCGAATTCAGCGCCAGGCTCCAAAGCACCAGCGGCGGATCGAGCGATACCGAGTTGAACGAATTCACCGTGATGCCGGCCGGCTCGCCCGCGGGCGCGCGTGTCGTCACCACGGTAATGCCGGTGGCGAACTGCGCCAGCGCGCGGCGAAACGGATCGGCGAGGCGAGCCTGCATGGTCGCGCCGATTCTAAGAGCTTGTCCGTCGGCAATTCGTGCGTGCGACGGCGGCCTGCGGCTTGCAGTGCTAGGCGCGAGGAGCGCGGTTTGGTCAATCCAAATAAGCGACGAGCAACGACGCAATGCGAGCCGCAGACCGCCGTCCCGGAGGGTTGCCGCCAGAAGGCCCGGCTGCGGTGT
>JAKORH010000061.1 GCA_029777935.1 Pseudomonadota bacterium | reverse complement strand
CTCGCACTACGTGTCGGGATCGGCCAAGCCGGTGCACTGGAGCGGCGAGCCGCACGCGGTGATCAACCTGAAGCTCGATTTCGACGGCGGCATCACGATCCTGACCGGCGCCTCCGACATCGGCCAGGGTTCCTCGACCCTGCTGACGCAGGTGGTGGCCGAAGTCATGCACCTGCCGATGCAGCGCATCCGCGTGGTGGCGACCGACAGCGCGCTGACGCCGAAGGACAACGGCTCGTATTCGTCGCGCGTGTCGTTCATGGTCGGCAACGCCGCGCTGCGCGCGGCCGAATCGCTCCGGCGCGTGCTGATCGAGGCGGCCGCCAAGCGCCTGGAGGCGAGCGCCGACGACATCGAGTGGCTGGGCGAAGCGGCGCGCGTATCCGGCACCGACCGCGCGCTCGACTTCAAGCAGGTCGTGCAGGCGGCGCTGGCCGACACCGGCACGCTGACGGTCAAGGGCGCATGGTCGACGCCGCCGCAGACGCAGGGCGGCAAGTTCCGCGGCGCCGCAGTGGGTTCGACGGCGGGCTTCTCGTACGCGGCGACCGCGGTCGAGGTCACGGTCGACGAGGACACCGGCGCCGTGAAGGTCGAGCGCGTGTGGGTCGCGCACGACTGCGGGCGCGCGCTCAATCCGCTCGCGGTCGAGGGCCAGGTGCAGGGCGCGGTGTGGATGGGCATGGGGCAGGCGCTGTCCGAGGAGGCGCAGTATCACGAGGGGCTGCACCTGCGCCCCAACATGCTCGACTACCGGATTCCGACCATCGTCGAGTCGCCGCGTATCGACGTGCACCTGGTCGAGTCGAACGATCCGCTCGGCCCGTTCGGCGCCAAGGAGGCCAGCGAAGGCGCGATCCACAGCTTCGCGCCGGCGCTGACCAATGCGATCTGCGACGCGATCGGCATCCGGCTCGCGGAACTGCCGGCCACGCCCGACCGCGTGCTCGACGCGCTGATCGCGCGCCGGCGCGCGGAGAAGCTGCGCCGGGCGGTCGCGGCCAGGGGTTGAGCGTTCGGAAGATGATTGACGTTCTTCGGCACCGAGGTGTCATCCCCGCGAAAGCGGGGATCCAGTGTCGTGCGTCGAAGGACGCTAGGTTCCCGCTTCCGCGGGAACGACACTTCCCTCGCCGCGCAGGCGGCGCTTACTGAGCGTTCGGAAAATGGTTGACGTTCTTCGGTACGGAGGTGTCATCCCCGCGAAAGCGGGGATCCAGTGTCGTGCGTCGAAGGACGCTAGGTTCCCGCGTCCGCGGGGACGACACCTTCCTGGCCGCCGCGCAGGCGGCGCTTACTGAGCCGATGCATCCATTCACGCTGCACCGTCCGGCCCGGCTCGACGAAGTCGTGGCTTTGCTGGCGGCCGAGCCCGGCGCGCGGCTGCTCGCCGGCGGCACCGACCTGATTCCGAACCTGCGACGCGGTCTCGAATCTCCGCCGGTGCTGATCGACCTGGCGCGCGTGCGCGGCTTCGCCGATGTGACGATCGACGAGAGCGGCCTCGCGCTCGGCGCCGGAACGCCGCTGAACCGGCTGTCGAGTGACGTGCACATCGTGCGCCACTATCGCGCACTGGCCGAGGCCGCGCAGGCGGTTGCCGGCCCCGGGCACCGCAGCGCCGCTACGCTCGGCGGCAACCTGTGCCTCGACACGCGCTGCGTGTTCTACAACCAGAGCGAATGGTGGCGCGCGTCGAATTCGTATTGTCTGAAGCGCGGCGGCGATACCTGCCACGTCGCGCCGCAGGGCGATCGCTGCCACGCCGCCTTCAGCGGCGACCTGGCGCCGGCGCTGCTGGCGCTCGCCGCCGAAATCGAGGTGGTGTCGGCGCGCGGTGCGCGCCGGCTGCCGCTGGCTGACCTGTACCGCGACGACGGCCGCGCGCATCTGACGCTTTCGCGCGACGAACTGCTGGCGTCGGTCCGCGTGCCGGCGCCGCGCGCGAGTTGCGCGTCCGGCTATCGCAAGGCGCGCGTTCGCGGCGCGATGGATTTCCCGCTCGCCGGCGTCGCGGCCGCACTATGCCAGCGTGACGGACGGGTGGCCGAACTGCGCGTGGCCCTGACCGGCACCAACGCGCGCCCGTTCGTGCTCGAGGGCACCCAGGCGCTGACCGGCGGGCCGGTGGACGACGGCGCGCTCGCCGCGGTCGGCAAGCTGATTGCCAAACAGACGAGCCCGATGCGCACGACCGCCACGCCGTCGAACTACCGCCGCCAGGTGGCGGCCGTGCTGGCGCAGCGCCTGCTGCGCGAGCTGGCTTCCGGGCTGCTGCCGGCTTGAGTTGCATCAAGGGGCGCGCGGCGCTCGCCGTGGTAATTTGGTACCGGAATACCGATTTAGCTGCCGGAGACGACGATGAACTTCACGCGCCAGGTCAATCGCGCGCTCGACGACGATCACCGTGCCACGCTCGACCTGCTGGCGCGTGTCGACCAGACGTTCGGCCGCGGCGGGCGCGACGCGGCGCTGGCGGCGGGCTTCGGCCGGCAGATCGAGCTGGAACTGTCGCGCCACTTCGGCTTCGAGGAGCGTGACCTGTTCCCGCGCATCACGGACGCCGGCGCCGGCGACCTCGCCACGCTGCTGCTGGAGGAGCACGAGACGATCCGCCGCGTCGCCGCCGACATGCTGCCGCTGGCGCGCGCCGCGGCGACCCTCGACGAGGCGGGCTGGGCCGCGTTGCGGATCAGCGCGCTGGAGATGGTCGAGCGGCTGCGTGCGCACATCGACAAGGAAACCGCGGCGCTGCTGCCCGCCGTCGAGGACGCGCTCGACGAGGACACCGACCGCGAACTGGCGTTCGCCTACGCATCGAGCTGAAAGGGAGGAACCATGCAGACCGCCACGATCCGGCCGCTGACGCGCGACGACCTCGGCGCGGTGGTGGCGATCGACACCGCGCTCGAAGGCCGGCCGCGCGGCGCGTACATCGAGCGCCGCCTCGCGGCCGCGCTGCGCGAGCCGAAGCTGCACGCGCAGTTCGCCGCCGCCGACGGCACCGGGCTCGCCGGCTACATCCTGGCGCGCGTGCTGGAGGGCGAATTCGGCCGCACCACGCCGGGGCTGCGGCTCGAGCTCGTCGGCGTGCGCGCGGATGCACGCGGGCACGGCGTCGGGCGGCGCCTGTTCGACGCGCTCGCGCAATGGGCGCGCCGGCACGGCATCGAGGACATCCGCACCGTGGCCGACTGGCGCGATGCGCCGATGCTGCGCTACTTCGATGCGATGGGCTTCGAGCTGGCTCCGCACCAGATCATCGACTGCGCGGTCGACGGCGGCGCGTACGTCGCGCAACGCGACGATGCCGCGGCGCCCGCGGAGGATCACCGCGAAGTCGATTTCAGCGCGCCGGCCGGCAACGACTTCGAGAAGCTCGCGCGCGACACCGCCGACGTGCGCTCGATGACGCCGGCGGACCTCGCGGAGATCGTGCGCATCGACCGCCGCATCATCGGCCGCGACCGCAGCGGGTACATCGCCGCGCGGCTCGACGAGGCGATGCAGGATTCGGCGATCCGGGTGTCGCTGAGCGCGCGCAGCGACGGCGCGATCGTGGGCTACCTGATGGCGCGCGCTGACCTCGGCGACTTCGGCCGCACCGAGCCGGTCGCGGTGATCGACACGCTCGGCGTGGATCCGGGCTTCGCGCAGCGCGGCTTCGGCCGCGCGCTGATGTCGCAGCTCATCGCCAACCTCGGCGCGCTGCGGGTGGAGCGGGTGGAGACGATCGTGCCGCACCAGAATTTCGCGCTGCTCGGCTTCTTCTACGGCTGCGGTTTCGTGCCGTCGCAGCGGCTGTCGTTCGTGCGGCGGTTGTAGGATGACTTGGCAAGCAACTGGTCGTCCCGGCGCAGGCCGGGACCCAATTTGCGGTGCCGGAAATTGGGCCCCGGCCTGCGCCGAGGCGACGTTTCGCACTGATCCGCAATAGAATCCAGCGCATGAACTCGATGCCCGATGACGACGCGGTGCGCGAGGCGCTGCGCGCGGTCGACGACCCCGAAGCCGGAATGAACATCGTCGATCTCGGGCTCGTGTACGGCATCGAGGTCGAAGAACACGCGGTGCGCGTCGACGTGACGATGACGACGGCGGCTTGTCCGATGGCCGACATGATCGTCGACAACGCGCGCAGCGTGATCCGCGCGCTCGTGCCCGACGAGGTCGAGGTCGATGTGCGCCTCGTGTGGGACCCGCCGTGGACGCCGGACAAGATGACCGGCATCGCCAAGGAGCACTTCGGCTGGTGACGGGCGCGACTTCGTCGGGCGGCCTGCCGCCGCTGGCGCGCGTGCCCCTGCTGATCCTCGGTTTCATCGCTTTGTTCATCGGCGTCGGTGCCGGGCTGGCGCGGCTCGCCTGGCCGGTGCCGGATTTCGCGGCCGGCGCAGCCGCGCTGCACGGCCCGCTGATGATCTGCGGCTTCTTCGGCGTGGTGATCTCGCTGGAGCGCGCGGTCGCGATCGGCCGCCTGTGGGCCTACGCCGCGCCGCTCGCCGCGGGCATCGGCACGGCTGCGGTCGTGCATGGCGCCACGCCGGTCGGTGCAGGGTTCTACGCCGGTGCCAGCGCCGTGCTGCTCGCGGCGTCGCTCGACATCCTGCGCCGGCAGCGCGCGCTGTTCACGCTGACGATCGCGCTCGGCGCGGCCTGCTGGTGCGTGGGTAGCGCGCTGTGGGCGGCCGGCTGGGCGGCGCACGAGGTCGTGACGTGGTGGTTCGCGTTCCTGATCCTGACCATCGCCGGCGAGCGGCTCGAGCTGTCGCGCTTCCTGCCGCCGTCGCCGGTCGCGCGCCGGGTGTTCGCGCTGCTGCTCGGCGTGATCGGCGCGGGCCTGCTCGGCGCGCCGCGTGCGTGGGGCGCGCTTGCCTTCGCCGCAGGCCTGCTCGGACTGTCAGCCTGGCTCCTGAAGCAGGACATCGCGCGGCGCACGGTGCGCAAGAGCGGGCTGACGCGCTTCATCGCGGTGTGCCTGCTCTCGGGCTACGTGTGGCTCGCGGCCGGCGCCGCGATCGTGCTCGCCGCCGGCGGTCTCGCCCCGGGCACGCCGTCTTACGACGCGGCGCTGCATGCGCTGGCGTTGGGGTTCGTGTTCTCGATGGTGTTCGGCCACGCGCCGATCATCTTTCCCGCGGTGCTGCGCGTGGATGTGCCGTACCACACGACGTTCTACCTGCCGCTGGCGTTGCTGCACCTGTCGGTCGTGCTGCGGCTGGCCGGCGATGCGCTCGCAAGTTTCGGCATCACCCGCGCCGGCGGGCTGCTGGGTGCGGTCGCACTGGCGGCGTTCATCGTGAGCACTGTCAGCGCCGTCGCACGCGGAATGCGCGCGACACGGCGCGCCGGCACCGGGCGCCCGCCGCGATAGATCAAGCGCGGGCGTCGTCCGCGATAGTGCCCTGTGCCTCAGCTCGCGCCGCGCGTGAAAGCGGCCAGCTCCCACGTGCCTTCCGTCTCATCGTGGCGCAGCACGTACGCGTGCCCGTCGTCGGCGTCGACCTTGAACCAGCGTTGATTCGGCGCAAACCAGCGATCGACGATCGCGCGCACGCCAATGCGCCGTTCGCCGAGCCAGAATGCGATCGGCTCCTGGTCGCCGCGATAGCCGGCACAGGACTCGACGCGAATCATGGGGACAAACCGATGACGTACGAACTGTACTACTGGCCTTCGATCCAGGGCCGCGGCGAATTCGTGCGGCTGGCGCTCGAGGACGCCGGCGCCGACTACGTCGATGTCGCGCGCAGCCGGCGCAAGGGCATGGGCATGGCCGCGATGATGAAGCTGATGGCAAGCGCCACGCGTCCGCCGTTCGCGCCGCCGTTCCTGAGGGCAGGGCGGCTGGTGATCGCGCAGACCGCGAACATCCTGTTCTATCTCGGCCCGCGCCTTGCGCTCGCGCCCGGAAGCGAGACCGGCCGGCTGTGGGCGCACCAGTTGCAGTTGACGATTGCCGATTGCGTGGCCGAGGCGCACGACGTGCATCACCCGATCGCGGGCAGCCTGTACTACGAGGACCAGAAGGCCGAAGCGCTGCGCGCCGCGTACCACTTCACGCGCGAGCGGATTCCGAAGTTCCTCGGCTATTTCGAGCGTGTGCTCGGCCGCGGGCCTTGGGCTTGCGGTGCGCGCTGCACGTACGTCGACCTGTCGCTGTTCCAGCTGCTCGCCGGACTCGAATACGCGTTTCCGCGCGCGATTCGCCGGCAGGCGCCGAAGCTCCGGCGCCTGCGCGCGCTCGCCGCGCGCGTCGCGGCGCGGCCGCGTCTGGCTGCGTACCTCGCTTCGCCGCGGCGCCTGCCGTTCAATGAGGACGACGTCTTTCGACATTATCCGGAGCTCGACGCGGCCTGAGCCGCGCCGCTCGCGCGCGAAACCTGCGTCACGAAGGTCAGGTGCGCTCCCAACTGGGGGTGCTCCGAAGGCCGGGATCGTCCCGACTTATCGGCAGGCCGCGTTCCCGATGCAATCGGGCCGTGACTTGAATCCGATGCGAGGACTTTCCGATGACCGCTGCGCTCCACTGCGCGCCGACGCCGGCAGACGCCGAGCCGCCGCTTGGCGCGCACCTCGTGACGCCGCGTCTCGGCTACATGCACCACGGCATCTACGTCGGCCACGGCCGAGTCGTGCACTACGCCGGCTTCTCGCGCGCGCTGCTGCGCGGGCCGGTGGAAGAAGTGAGCCTGGCGCGCTTCTCGGGCGGACGCACGGTCGCGGTCAAGCCGCAGCCGCGTGCCCGGTTCTCGCCGAACGAGGTCGTCGCGCGCGCTCGCGCGCGCCTGGGCGAGGATCGCTACCGGCTCACCACCAACAACTGCGAGCACTTCTGCGAGTGGTGCCTGTCGGGGGAAAGCCGCAGCGAGCAGGTCGAAAGCATTGTCGGGCGCGTTCGCGCGGGCGCGGGCGCGGTATCCCGCTTCGTCACGGCAGCCTTCGGTTCAGCGCGCGCGGCTTAGAACCTATAGGTTCTTAAGCTGGCGCACGGGGACTCGTGCTCGATCAGCGCGCGATTCCGCTACTTCGCGCGGATCTCGAACGGATTCGTTTGCGTCGATTGACCGAAGCGGACCCGGTATGTTCCGGGAGCGGCGATCGTGTCTTCAGCGTTGTAGCCGACCGTCGGCCACACGTACCGATGCTGCGCACCGGGCGCAAGTGTCTTGGAGATGCTGACGTTCGCCACGGCGTAGAGCACGATCGCCTGCCAGCGCCCATCGTCGAACCGTCTCTCCACGGCGGCAAATCCGCCGTCAATCCGCGGGCGATCCACGATGGCCACCGGCTTGTCAGACGCGTTGGTCACGGTGATCGTGACCAGGTCCCCCTGCCCGTATGACTTGCGGTCGGTCGAGGCGATCAGGGCGCTGCCGCTCGATGAAGACTGGCCGCCCAAGCCCGCAGCGCCGACAAGGACAAGGAATCCGCAGGTCACCCAGCGAACCAGGGCCCTGAACGCGGCAACTCGCCCGCGCGTCATCGCGCCATTCCAGCCAGTTGATGCGATACGCAAGGGCGCTACCGGGCCGCCCGCAGCTCGATCTCGCCTCTGCCCCCCGCCTGACTGGCTAGACGAAGCCCCCATCTTGTCAATCGTTGTCCTCATCCACCGTGGCGACATGCCTGGCCAACTGCCCCGGCTCGGCGAACGAGGACAGATACAGACGATGGGAGGTCACGGAATGGTGCAAGCGAACGGACATCAGTAAGTCCGGCGCCCCGTCGCGGTCGATGTCGCCGATCCAGGCCAGTCTGGCAAACGGATCGGTCGCCTGGAGGCCCGCAAAGATCTCCTGCCTGCGACCTTTCGACTCCAGGAACACGCGCAGGCTACGGAAGCCGCCAGCCGCCGCGCCAACCTCGGCCGTAACGCGGAACTTGGACTCGCCCAATCTGATATCGATGGGACTCGGTGCCGTGTTCTCTCGTCCGAAGGAATAGTCGACCAGGATGTGATCGCAGCGGTCGAGGGTGATGGGGCCTTCGACGAGGCCCCGCACTTTCGACAAGTGCACCAGTGCCCGATCGACGCCCGGCCCGACCAGCCGCTGTCCGGTAAACGTGCCGTCCCCGCGGGCGGGGTTTCGATACTCAAACGATTCCACCTTCGCGATGCGTCGAACCAGCCGATAGCCATCGCCATCTGCCTGAATAGCCCACAACAATTCACCGTCGCTCAAAAATGGACGCGGCCTCGGTGCGGATGCGCCGAGGATGAAATCGACTGTTCGGTCGGCCGGCGTCGCTTCGCGCATCACGCCGACGAGCGCCAGGCAAAGAAGAATATGAGCGGGACGGATCATGACGGTGAATGATCTTCCGTCGAATCATCGGCGGCGCCCTGAGGGAAACCAGGTATCCGGCCGATGTTGCTGTCAGAACATACCGAGCCGCCCGCCGCGGTGCAATTCCGAATGAATCGACCGGTCGCGACCGCTCAGGATTTCCTTGCGAGCAGCCCGAGGCGGGGCTCAGGTCGGCTGCAATGGCGGCGCGCGCGGCAGGCTCGGCTGCAGCAGCGCGGGCCCGTAGAGCGCGAGGTAGATCGCGAACGGCAGCGCCCACAGCAGCGCTGCCAGCACCAGCGCCCACGCGCCGAGCCCGTGCCCCGTTGCGGCCAGGCGCAGCAGCGCCGCGGCGAACATCGACAGATAGGCGGCGCGCATCGGCGCCGGCACCTCGAGCGAGCGGCCGGTGTGGCGCAAGGCGACGCGATTCATCAGCCCGAGCATCATCATGCCGAGCGCGCCGACCGTGAACGCGTGCAGCCATGCGGCGGCGGGCACGATGCCGGCCAGATCGGCCGCGGCCTTCAGCGCGAAGGCGGCGATCAGCCACGCGAACGCCAGATGCAGCGACGCGAGCAGCGGCTGGTCCGCGACGCGCCAGCCGCGCCAGCGCGCGGTGCGAACGCCGTGCACGACCGCGCAGAGCAGGGCAGTCGCCCCGACCGCGATGCGCGGTGCACCCGCGACGTCGAGCGCGGCGAGCAGCACCACGCTGAGCAGCGCCGCGGCTTCGAGCGCGAGCCGAAACCGCGGCTGATCGCCCCGGCCCGCCGCGCGCAGCGCGTTGCCGGTGAAGATCGGCACCAGCACGCCGCCCTTGAGAAGGAACACGGCGATCACCGCGTATACGCCTGCGCGCAGCGCGCGCTCGGCAGCAGCGCCGTCGCCGGCGAGAATCGCCGCGTGGTACGCGAGGTTGGCCGCGATCAGCGCGAGCAGCAGCGGCAGCAGCAGCAGGTAGAGTCGATTGCGCACGCCGAAGACCTGCGGCGCGACCATGGCGGCCAGCACCGGCAGCAGCAGCGAATCGGCCGCGGCCACAATCCATGGCGGCAGCCACGGCGCGGCCCAGAACGCGACGCGGCCGAGCAGCCACAGGGCAGCCAGCCGCGCGAGCCGCCGGCCATGGATTTCCGGCGTTCCGGCCCAGCTCGGCAGCGCGGTCAGCACCGTGCCGACGACGATCGCCAGCGCAAAGCCGAACAGCATCTCGTGCCCGTGCCATAGCTGCGGCGTGGTCGGCAGGCTGACGGTGCCGAGCAGCGCGCCGGCGCCGCCGGTAACGACGAGCGGCGCGTACAGCGCGCCCAGCAGATAGAACGGCCGAAACGGGCTCCTCCACAGCGGGGCGCTGAAGATCCTCATCGTGTCATCGAATTGGTGGCGACGAATGATCGTCGTCCCCGCGAAAGCGGGGACCCAATGTCTTTCGCGCAAAGTCTCTGAATTCCCGCTTGCGCGGGAATGACGTCGGACTGCTGAACTTCATCCAATCAGATCGCGTCAAGCGGCACGTGCCAGCGGCGCGCGCGTGAACTGCGCCATCAGTTCGGCGCGGCGCGCGCGCGCCGCTTCCGCGTTCCGGCTCCGCACCGGCCCGTAGCCGCGGATCCGTTCGGGCAGCGCAGCCAGTTCGACCGCGACGTCAAGGTTGTCGGCGCGCAGCGATGCGAGGATCTGCTCGATTGTCGCCTCGTACTCGGCGGCGAGCGCGCGATCGAGGCGCTGCTGCGCGCCGTAGCGGAACGGATCGAACGGCGTGCCGCGCAGCCGCCTCATGCGCGCGAGCAGCTTCAGCGCGCGCAGCATCCAGGGTCCGTACGCGCGCTTGCGCGGCTCGCCGGTGGCCGGGTCGACGCGCGCCACGCCGGGAATCGCCAGGTGCAGGCGCAGTCGCCAGTCGCCGTCGAACGTGTTCTTTAGCGTGGCGATGAATTGCGGGTCGCTGTACAACCGCGCGACCTCGTACTCGTCCTTCGGCGCGAGCAGCCTGAACCATCCGCGCGCGACGGCGTCCGCCAGTCGCGTGCCGCCGGCGGCCACGCGCTGCTCGGCCGCCTGCACGCGCGCGACGAGATCGGCATAGCGGCGCGCGAGCCGCTCGTCCTGGTAGTCGACCAGATACGCGCGGCGGCGTGCGATCGTTTCCTCGAGACCGTGAGAGAGCCGATGGGCATCGGGCGCCCGTTCGCGGCCGCCCGCAACGCGTTCGACCGCGTCCGGGTCGGCGGCCCAGCGCCGTCCCCATTCGAACGCTAGCGTATTGTCGGCGACCGCGACGCCGTTCATCTCGATCGCGCGTGCGAGCGCGTCGCGCGACACCGGCACCAGTCCGCGCTGCCAGGCGACGCCCAGCAGGAACAGGTTGGCGGCGATCGGATGCCCGAGCAGCAGCGTGGCGAGCCGCGTCGCGTCCGCGGATTCGACGCGCTCGGCGCTCGTGCGCAGCGCGGCCACGGCGGCCTCGAGCGGCAGCGCGCGCGCCGGGTGGCGGACCACGTCGCCGGTGATCGCGGCCGCGCTGTTCAGCACCACGCGCGTGGCGCGGCGGACCTTCGACAACGCATCGGCGCCCGCGGCGACCAGCGCGTCGCAGCCGAGCAGTGCATCGGCGGCGCCGATGGCGATGCGCGGCGCGGCCAGTTCCTGCTGCGCGTGCGCCACTCGCACGTGCGACAGCACGGCGCCGCCTTTCTGCGCCAGTCCGGTCATGTCGAGCACTGTGGCGCCGTGCCCGTCCAGATGTGCGGCCATGCCGAGCAGCGCCGCGACCGTCACCACGCCGGTGCCGCCGATGCCGGCGATCAGCAGGCCGTATGGCTGATCGAGCGGCGGCAATGGCGGCTCGGCCGGCGCATCACCGTGCAGCGGCATCGCCTCGATCCGCCGCAGCGATCCGCCTTCGACCGTGACCAGGCTCGGGCACATGCCGGCGAGGCAGCTTTCGTCGGCGTTGCAGCTCGCCTGGTCGATCGCGTATTTGCGGCCGAACTCCGTTTCGACCGGGACCACCGACAGGCAGTTCGATTTCACGCTGCAGTCGCCGCAGCCCTCGCACACCGATTCATGGATGAAGACGCGCCGTGCGGCGGGCGGCAGCACGCCGCGCCTGCGGCGACGGCGCTTCTCCGCCGCGCAGGTCTGGTCGAAGACGAGCGCAGTGACGCCGGGTACGTCGCGAAGTTCACGCTGCACGGTGTCGAGCTGGTCGCGTGCGCGCACTTCGACGCCGGGCGCCAGCGCCGTGTACCGGCCCGGCTCTTCGCTCAGCACGACGATCTTCCGCACGCCTTCGGCGTCGAGCTGGCGCGTGATCTGCGGCACCGTCAGCGGCCCGTCGACCGGCTGGCCGCCGGTCATCGCGACCGCGTCGTTGTACAGGATCTTGTACGTGAGGTTGACACCCGCGGCTACCGCCGCGCGGATCGCGAGCAGGCCCGAGTGGTAGTACGTGCCGTCGCCCATGTTGGCGAACACGTGGGCGACACCGGCGTGCTTGGCCATGCCGAGCCACGTCGCACCTTCGCCGCCCATCTGGCATACGGTGAGCGTGCTGCGATCCATCCACGTCGCCATCAGATGGCAGCCGACGCCGCCGAGCGCGGATGACCCGTCCGGAACGCGCGTCGAGCGATTGTGCGGGCAGCCGGAGCAGAACCAAGGCACGCGCGCCGCCACGCCGGCCGGCGCCCGTTCCCGCGCATCGAGGAACGCGAGATGCTGCCGCATCGTCTCGCTCTGGTGAAAGCGGCCGACGCGCGCCGCGATCGCGCGCGCCGCCAGCGCGGGCGTCAGTTCACCGGTCGGCGGCAGCAGCCACTGGCTGTGCGGCACCGGCCACTCCCCGCTTTCGTCGAACTTTCCGACCACGCGCGGCCGCACGTCGTCGCGCCAGTTGTACAGCATCTCCTTGAGCTGGTACTCGATGATCTGGCGCTTCTCCTCGACGACGAGGATCTCCTCGACGCCTTCGGCGAAGTGCCGCACGCCGTCGGCCTCCAGCGGCCAAGCCATGCCGACCTTGAACAGCCGCAACCCGATGTCGCGCGCCACGTTCTCGTCGATGCCGAGGTCGTGCAGCGCCTGCCGCACGTCGAGCCAGGCCTTGCCGCAGGCGATGATGCCGAGCCGTGGTCGCGGCGAATCCCACACGAGGCGGTTCAGGCGGTTCGCGCGTGCGTACGCGACCGCGGCGTAGACCTTGAACTCCGCCATGCGCCGCTCCTGCGCGAGCTGCGGATCGGGCCACCGGATGTGCACGCCGTCGGGCGGCAGCACGAAATCGATTGGCACGCGCGGCGCGACGCGATGCGGATCGACCTCGACGGTGGCCGAGCTTTCGACCACGTCCGCGGTCGTCTTCAGCGCGACCCAGCAGCCCGAGTAGCGCGACATCGCCCAGCCGTGCAGGCCGAGGTCGAGGCAGTCCTGCAGGTCGGCCGGTGCCAGTACCGGAATGCCGCAGGCGGAGAAGATGTGCTCGCTCTGGTGCGCGACCGCCGACGAGCGTGCCGAATGATCGTCGCCGACGACCAGCAGTACGCCGCCGTGCTTCGACGTGCCGGCGTAGTTGGCGTGCTTGAACACGTCGCCGCAGCGGTCCGCGCCGGGACCCTTCGCGTACCACAGCGCGAAGATGCCGTCGCGCTTCGCACCCGGCAGCAGGTGTAGCTGCTGCGTGCCCCAGACCGCGGTAGCGGCGAGTTCCTCGTTGACTGCGGGGTGGAATTCGACGCCGTGTGCTTCGAGGTGCTTGCGCGCGTCGTGCAGCGCCGTGTCCAGCGCCGCCAGCGGCGAGCCGCGGTAGCCGGTCACGTAACCGGCGGTCTTGAGTCCCGCGGCGCGGTCGCGCGCGGCCTGCAGCATCGGCAGCCGCGCCAGCGCCTGCACGCCGGTCATGAACACGCGGCCGCGCTCGAGGCGGTATTTGTCGTCGAGCGAGATGGTGTGCGCGGTCATGGCCGAACTTCGCCCCTCACCCCAACCCCTCTCCCGAGGGGAGAGGGGCTTTTCATCCCTCTCCCTCCGGGAGAGGGACCGAGGGTAAGGGAGGCATTCAGACCTTCAGCATTCAATCCTTCACCAGCACGAACTTCCCGTCGCGCACGGTGATCAGCGCCTGTCCACGATGATCGAATCCCGAGTGATCCTGCGGCGACAGGTTGATCACGCCCTGCGAAGTGACGAGGTTATGCGTGGCTTCGATCGCGTCGCGCAGCGCGGCGCGGAACTCCGGCGTGCCGGGCTTGCCCTTCTTCGCCGCTTCGGGAAGCGCGTGCGCGAGCAGCAAGCCTGCGTCGTAGACACCGGCGCCGAAGATCGGCGGCTTGGCGCCGAATTGCTTCTCGTAGCTCGACACGAACTCAAGAGCGATCTTCTTCGTCGGCACGCTGTCGGCGATCTCGTCGAGCACCAGCAGCATCGGTCCGACGATCAGCGCGCCCTCGACCTTCTTGCCGCCGATCTGCGCGAACGCACCGGAGGCCGAGCCGTGCGTGTGATAGATCGCGCCCTTGTAGCCGGCGTCGACGAGCTGCATGTGCGGCAGCGCCGCTCCCGCCGCCACGCCGGCGACCAGGACCGCGTCGGGCTTGGCCGCGATCAGTTTCGCGACCTGGCCGGTCACGCTGGTGTCGGTGCGCGCGTAGCGCTCGTTGGCGACGATGTTGAGGCCGGCCTTCTGCGCCATCGGCGCGAAGGTCTTGTACCAGCTCTCGCCGTACGGATCGTTGTAGCCGATGAAGCCGAGCGTCTTGACGCCGCGCTTGGTCATCGCCGCGATCAATCCCTCGGCGATCACGTCGTCGTTCGGGTGGGTCTTGAACACCCAGCGCTTCTTGTCGTCCATCGGCACGACCACCGCCGACGTGCCGACCGGCGCCAGCATCGGCGTCTTCGCCTCGGCCATGAACTGCAGCACGCCCATCGCGTTCGGCGAGCCGCTCGGCCCGATCAGTGCGTCGATCTTGTCTTCAGACAGCAGCTTCTTGACGAGCTGCACGCTCTGCGTCGGGTCGCTGGCATCGTCGTAGACGATGTACTCGATCGAAAGGTCGCCCGCCTTCTTCGGCAGCAGCGCGACCGCGTTCTTCTGCGGGATGCCGACGAACGCGGTCGGCCCGGTGGCCGACGTGATCACGCCGACCTTCACCTGCGCGAAGGCCGTTGCGGCGACGAGCGACGCCGCCAGCGCGAAGATGCCCTTGAGCTTCATCTGTCTTCCTCCTTGGAATGAATCGAACGACTAACCGGTGCGGCCGAAATCGGGCTTGCGGCCTTCGCGATTCGCCTGGATGCCTTCGCGCGCCGCCGCGGTGCACGCGGAGGCGCCGAACGCGCGGTAGCCGATCTCGAGAGCTTCCGCCAGTGACGGCGCCGCAGCCGCGCGGCGCACCGCGTCTTCGAGGATCGCCAGCACTTCGCGGCTCAGCGTCTGCCCGTTGGCCGACCGCGGCTCGATCGGCGCCAACGGAGCAATTGCAGCCGGCGCGGAAGCGATCGATGGCTTACGGGCCGCCAGCGCATGCACGCGTGCGACCGCGCGCTGGACAAGTTGGCCGATGTCGTCCGCCAGTTCGTCGACCACGCCGAGTTCATGCGCGCGCGCCGCCGTCAATCGTTCGGCGCGGCGGAGCATGCCATGGAACGTTTCCGCCGCCTGCGGCCAGCGCCGATACGGCACGACCATCGCGCCGATGCCCGGCACGATGCCGAGCGTGATCTCGGGCAACTGCAGGAACGCGCTGCGGACCGCGACGATGCCGTGGCAGCGGATCGCCAGCTCCAGCCCGCCGCCGAGCGCCATGCCGTTCAGCGCCGCGACCACGGGCTTCTTCATGTCGTCGAGGTGCACCAGCAGCCGCGAGCAGTCGCGGGCGTACTGCGCGGACGCGCCGGCGTCGCCGAGCATCGACGGGAAGCGACCGATGTCGGCGCCGGCGCAGAACGCGCGCGCGCCGAAGCCGATCAGCACGAAGCCGCGCACCGCTGCATCGTTCTCATAGCGGCGGATCACCGCGAGCACTTCGTCGGTCAGTTCGTCGTGCAGCGCATTCAGCGCCTCGGGGCGGCGCAGCGTGATGACCTTGACGCCTTCGACGTCGTCGACCAGCACGTGGCGCAGGAAGTCCTGATAGGCGGCGAGCGGCCGTTGCGGCAGCGGCATGCCGGGACGGTCGGCCGCGAAGCGATCGAGGATGCGACGCGTCTTAACCTCGCCGAGATCGCGCATCAGGTCGAGCGGCCCGCGCATGAATCCCAGCGCGAGCCGGCAGCCGAGATCGAGGTCGGCCGGCTGGCCGATGCCGCGGTCGAGGATGTCGACCGACTGCGAGAACAGCACGCCGAGCAGCCGGTCGCGGATCGCGGCGTCGGTCTCTGCATGCACTTCGATGCGCTTGCCCGGCGCGACCGTCAGCCAGTTGTCGACCGAACGGAAGATCGGCGCCGGGCGGTAGTGCTCGCCTTCCTCGTTCGCCTGGAGCGTGTTGGTCTCGGTGATGATCGGGTTGCCGCGCGCGAGGTTCAGCACGAAGAACGGCCCGGCGTGCACGAAGGCGCAGGCACTGCTGTCGATCTCGGCCGCGGTCGCGCGGTCGAGCAGCAGCGCCGCGTCGTTGCACCAGTTGTCGAACACGCGGTCGAGCATGAAGCACACCGCATCGGCCGTCACCAGCGGCAGCTTCCCGGTCATTGCGAAGGCCCAGCGCAGGTAGGCAAGAACGTCGCGATCGCACTGGTCCCAGTCGATGACCTCGACCACCGGGTTGCGCCACGCCGGCGCGAAGAAGTGCGTGACGGTCGCGCGCTGCGGATGCTGCAGCTCCGCGAAGATGCGCGCCGCCGGCAACGAGCTGGTGTTCGAGGTGATCAGGCACTGTGCCGACACGACGCCTTCGACCTGCGCGAAGATGCGGCGCTTGAGCGCGAGGTTTTCGGTCGCCGCCTCGATCACCCAGTCGCAGTCGGCGAGCTGCGCGTAGTCCTGCGTGGCGACGATGTTCGCCGTCACCGCCGCGGCCTGCGCCTCGGTCATCTTGCCGCGCGCGACCGCCTTGGCCGCGTAGTCGCGGCAGCGGGCGAGCGCCTTGTCGAGCGCCGGCTGCGCGATGTCGACCAGTGTCAGCCGCATGCCCGGCAGCGCGCTCTTCAGGTAGTAGCCGATGTCGGGGCCGATCGTGCCGGCGCCGATGATCGCGACGTGCTGCGGCAACGGACGCGAAGGCGTGACGAGCAGCGGGTTATGCATGGGCAACCTTCTGTGCGGCGTCGTACACGATGCCGCTCTTCGACAATCGTTCGATCTCGACCGCGGATACGCCCGCCTCGCGCATCACCGCGTGCGTGTGCTCGCCGTAGTGAACCGGGAAGGGCAGCTCGCGCGACACGTCGGGCAGGTCGACCGCCAGCGGCTGCATCCGCACTTCCTTGCCGCTCGGCGTGCGCGTGCGCGTGACGCGGCTGGCGATCGCGGGCAGCGCGCGCACGGCGGGAATGTCCAGGATGGGCGCGTGCGGAATCGTCGCCTGGCGGAAGTCGGCGGCGATCTCGGCGGTCGCGTAGCGCTTCGTCACATTCGCCATGTCGCGATGGATCGCCTCGCGCTCCTTGTGGCGGCCTTCGTTGGTCACACGCACCGCGTTGCCGACTTCGGTGAACTTCGGGATCTCGGTCAACCGCTTCCACTGCACGTCGCTGCCGATCGCCATGTAGATGAAGCCGTCCGCCGTCGGATAGACGTTGGTCGGGATGAACTTGCGGTGTTCGTTGCCGCAGCGGGTGATCTCGCTCTTCTGGCAGTCGAAGTCGAGCAGCGGCAGCGTCGTGATCAGCCACGACGCGGCGGCCTGCAGCATCGACACGTCGATGCGGCGGCCCTTGCCGGTTTCGGCGCGCTCGAGCAGCGCGAGCATCACGTTCGCGTACACCTCGTCGCCGGCCTTCAGATCGATCAGCGGCACGCCCGACAGCGTCGGCGGCCCGTCGGCGGGACCGGTCAATTCCATGTAGCCGACCATCGCCTGGATCACCGGGTCATAGCCGGGCACGTCCGGGTACTCGGGGCCCAGCGCCGAGATGCCGGCCCAGATCAGTCCGGGCTTGGCAGCGCTCAACGTCTCGTAGTCGATGCCGAGCTGCGCATAGCGGCGCGGCACGGTGTTGCAGCAGAACACGTCGACGTCGAGCTCGGTGAGCAACCGGCGCAGCAACGCCTGCCCGTCCGGGTGCTTCAGGTTCAGCGCGATCGCTTCCTTGCCGACGTTGGGCGCGATGAAGTAGCTGCGCCGGTCGTCGTCGACCACGCGCGCGCCGATGTAGCGGTTCGGATCGCCCGGCAATCCGTCGCCGCTCGGTGTGGATTCGATGCGGATCACGCGCCAGCCAAGCTGCGCGAAGCGCAGCGTCGCGTACGGCATCGACAGCGCCTGTTCCATCGACAGGACGGTTCTGCGCTTCATCTGCTCCTTCTCGCTTCCTTTCCCTCACCCCAACCCCTCTCCCGGCGGGAGAGGGGAGCAAACGACCCTCTCCCGCCGGGAGAGAGGCGCGAAGCGCCGGGTGAGGGAACGCCGCCTCCCATCACTCCGGCTTCCACGGCTTCCAGTACAGCTTCTCGTTCTTCCCGTGCAGTGCGCGGTACACCTTCTCCGGCGTAAACGGCAACTCGTAGAGGCGCACGCCGGTCGCGTTCTCGATCGCATTCGCCGTCGCGGCGGCGATGCAGATCGCGGGCGCTTCGCCGACGCCCTTCGCGCCCTGCGGGCCTTCGCCGTCCATCGACTCGATGAACGACACGTCGATCTCCGGGATCTCCGGCGCGGTCACGAGCTTGTAGTCGCGAAAGTTCGGGTTGCGGATGGTGCCGTCCTCCACCATCAGGTTCTCGGTCAGCGCGTAGCCCTGTCCCATCACCACGCCACCCTCGATCTGGCCCTCGATGCCGAGCCGGTTCAGCACGCGGCCGACATCGTGCGCGCCCGTCACGCGCGTCATCTTCACTACTCCGGTATCGGTATCGACCTCGACCTCGACCACCTGCGAGGCCCACGCGTACGCGGCCGAAACGTCGCCCTTGAAGCCCTTGTCCTGGTGCTGGCTGGGCGGCTCGTAG
>JAKORH010000060.1 GCA_029777935.1 Pseudomonadota bacterium | reverse complement strand
GCAGGCCAAGGGGCTGGATCTCACGGCGGCGATCGATCCGGCCGTTGCCGGAAAACTGCGCGGCGACTTCGGGAAGCTGCGCCAGATCCTGCTCAACCTGGTCGGCAACGCCGTCAAGTTCACCGAGCAGGGCGGCGTTGAGGTGCGTGTTGATGCCGAGCGTCTGCCCGGCGACGAAGGCTCGGAATGGCTGCGCTTCGCGGTGATCGACAGCGGCGTCGGCATCTCCGAGAGCGGCCAGACCAACCTCTTCAACGCCTTCGTGCAGGCCGACGCCTCGGTTGCGCGGCGCTTCGGCGGCACCGGGCTGGGCCTCGCCATCTGCCGCAAGCTGGTGAGCGCGCTCGGCGGCGAGATCGGCATGCACAGCCGGGTCAATCGCGGCAGCACCTTCTGGTTCCGCGTGCCGCTGGTGCGGATCGAGCATGAGCGCACGGCGACTATCGACGCGCTGACCGATGCCTCGCGTGCGCTCGACGTCCTGCTCGTCGAGGACAACGAGATCAACCGCCTGGTAGCAACCGGTCTGCTCGAGCGCGCCGGTCATCGCGTCTGCGCCGCCGCGTCGGGCCGCGCGGCGCTCGCTGCGCTTGACCGCAACGTCTTCGATCTGGTGCTGATGGACCTCAACATGCCGGACATCGGCGGGCTGGAAGCGATACGGCGCGTGCGCACGCACGCCAATCCGGCCGTCGCCGGCGTGCCGATCGTCGTTCTCTCCGCGCTGGTGACCAAGGACGACATCCAGGCCAGTCTTGGCGCCGGCGCGGACGCCTTTCTCGGCAAACCGTATCGGCCGGAACGGCTGGAGGCGATCATCGGTGCCGTCTCGGGCCGAGCGCGGCGCGATCCTTCGGGTGCCCGCGATGCGCTCCAGCCGGAACCGAACGCCGCGCCGGAACAGGCCTCGCGCGAAGTCGACGCAAGCGTGCTGGCGAGCCACGCCATGGAACTTGGCGTCGCGACCACCGGTCGCATCGTCGACCTGTTCGGCGCGACGGCCGAGTCCAGTCTGGCCGAGGCACAGCATGCGCTGCGCAGGGCTTCCGGCGAACAACTGGTGCGCGCGATGCACCGCATGAAGAGTTCGGCGGCAACGCTCGGGCTCGTACGCCTCGCCGAGCTGGCAGCAAAGACCGAGGCCGCAGCGGCCGCTGGCGAGTCGCACGCGCACCTGGGGATGCTGCTCGACGTCGTCGCGCGCGCCCTGCCCGCCGCGATCGCCGCGCTCGACGCGGCGTGGCGTGCGGTGGCGACG
>JAKORH010000059.1 GCA_029777935.1 Pseudomonadota bacterium | reverse complement strand
CACCGCGTCTGCGACGTCGACAAGCGCTTCGTCGACCTCGGCGCGCACGCTTACTGGACCTTCTGCGTCGCCACGCTCGACGGCGAGGAATCTCCACGCGCGGGCGAGCGCAAACGCATCGACTATCGCGAAATACTGACTGAAAGCGACTTTGCGCTGTACGCCGAACTGCGCAATTTGCGGCGGACGATCGCCGACCACGAGGGCGTGCCGCCATTCGCCCTGTTCACCAACGAACAACTGGCAGCGATGGTCACCCGACGGGTGACGACGGCAACGGCGCTCGGCGAGATCGAAGGTGTCGGCAAGGCGCGTATCGACAAGTACGCCCGCCATTTCCTGCCGCCGCTGACCAAGGCATTTTCTTCAGCGCACCCTGGAGATACGCATGCGCCGGATGCGCATTGAACTCGCCGATCTGGCAACGTACGACAATCTCGCGCTTGCGGCGTACAAAGCGGCGCGCGGCAAGCGCCTGCGGCCAGCCGTGCAGGCTTTTTTTTCCTCTTTTGATGCTTCGCTCGCGCGCCTGCGCGACGACCTGCTCGCCGGGCGCCTGCCATACGGCCAATACCACCGCTTTCTGATCCATGACCCCAAGGAAAGGCTGATCCACGCCGCGTGTTTCCCCGACCGCATTCTGCACCACGCGATCCTCAATCTCGCCGAGCCGGTTTTCGAGCGCTCGCTGGTGCCGAGCACTTTCGCCTGCCGGCCGGGTTTCGGCGTCCATCGGGCGATCGAGCGCGTGCAGCAGGCATTACGCCGTCATGCCTGGTTCGGCCAAGTCGATGTCAACGCTTATTTCCCTTCGATCGACCACGCGATTCTTGCCCGTTTGCTGGCGCGCCGCTTCAAAGGTAGCGACTTTCTCGCCCTGCTCGAGCGCATCATCGCCGTCTGCCCAGCGGCGCCGGGCTGCGGTCTGCCGATCGGCGCGCTGACCTCGCAGCATTTCGCCAACTATTATCTCGACGGCGCCGACCGCTTCCTGCTCGGCCACCCGCAGGTGCGCGCGCATGTCCGTTACATGGACGACATCGTCTGGTGGGGCGACGACAGGGACAGCGTCCGCCAGGTGACGGACGAACTGCGCACCTGGTTGCACGATGCGCGCCGCCTGCAGCTCAAGGCCGGCGTCCAGATCGGACGCAGCGCGCAGGGGCTGACCTATTGCGGCGCGCGCATCCTGCGCGGCGCGCGGCGCCTGACGCGGCGCAAACAAACCCGCTACCGCCAGGGCTGCGCGCGTTTGGAAGCCGCGTGGGACCAGGGCGAGATCGACGCAGCGGCGCTGCAGCGCGGCTACGCCGCCGTACTCGCGCCGACGCGGCACAGCGACAGCCGGAGTTGGCGGCAGCGCCACCTTTTACTCCACCCTTCGCGGTATAGTGACGCATGAGCGCCCGATTGCTTCGTTCTCTGTCGCATCCCGAGCGCTCGACCCTGGCAGCCGTGAAGGAAAAACGGGTGATAAGGGTGATAAGGGAGGCTGTCGCTGGCGCCGGCCGCGTGTTGCGCGGCGGCTCGTGGAACAACAGCGGCAGGAACGCGCGTTCCGCCAACCGCAACCACAACGAGCCCGACAACCGCAACGACACGATCGGGTTCCGGCTCGCCCCAGCTCTCGCGTTGGCGACTCCGGCTCGAGACCAGACGACCTTCCTGTCCGCCGACTTTCGGCGGCGAAAAGCAAATGCCCGGCGGCAGGCTGGTAGGCCCCATGCCGAACGCCTGCCGCCGCGGCGCCTCGCCTGACCGGGCATCCCGCGATGTCGATCACCAACGACGCCAGCGTCTTTCTGCCCGAGCGCTTTCCCCTGCCCTGGGCCAGCGCCTGGGGCGACGACGAGTACGGCCTCTGGCTGCGGCTCACCGTCGGCGATGCGGCGCAGCGATTTCGCTGGATGGCGCCGGGGACGTTCCTGATGGGATCGCCGGGGGACGAGGCGGAGCGTTTCAGCAACGAAGTTCAGCACGAAGTGACCCTGACGCGCGGCTACTGGCTGGCGGACACGGCGTGCACGCAAGCCTTGTGGCAAGCGGTGCAGGGCAACAACCCGAGCCGTTTTGCCGACGACTCCCGCCGACCGGTCGAGCAGGTGAGCTGGAACGACGTGGTGCAAGGCTTCCTGAAAGAACTGAACCGGCGCGTACCGGGGCTTTCGGCGCGGCTGCCGAGCGAAGCGGAATGGGAATACGCCTGCCGGGCGGGGACGACGACGCCATTTTCGTTCGGCGCTGACATCACGCCGGAGCAGGTCAATTACGATGGCAACTATCCCTACGCCGGCGGACGCCAAGGGCGGTACCGGCAGCAGACGGTGGCGGTGGGGACACTGCCGGCGAACGCGTGGGGGCTGTACGAGATGCACGGCAACGTCTGGGAGTGGTGTGCCGACGAGTACGGGCAGTATCCGACGACGCCGCAACGGGACCCACGCGGGGCGCCGCCGGGCGCCGGCCGCGTGTTGCGCGGCGGCTCGTGGCGCGGCATCGGCGGGGGCGCGCGTTCCGCCGACCGCTTCCACGACGTGCCCGACGACCGCTACGGCACGGACGGGTTCCGGCTCGCCCTGGGTCTCCTGGGGCCGGCGGAGCAGGCCGAAGAAGGGAGTTGAGACCGCCGGCGGTGCCGGCGGGGTTTGCATCGTCAGCGGAGCTGGCGAGGCGGGCTGCGCGGGAGCGCTGCCCGGCGTGCCGCCCGTCAGGGCGGCACGCCGAAAATTTTGGCGTAGGGCGGATAAGCGCAGCGCATCCGCCATCCATCCGATGACTCCCCCATTGAATCACCGCAAGGAAAAACAGGCGCCGCGGCGCTACGGACGTGGCAGGCATTTTCTGGTGGATGCGCAGCGCTTATCCACCCTACCTGATCCGTCACCCGATCGCCGGAACGTTCTCCCCGCCACCCGCCGCAGGCCGCAGCGTCAGCGTCACCAGCGGTGCCCACCAGCGATCGACGCGCAGCAGGGGCAGGTATTCGGGGTCGCTCTGTTTCTTGCTGCGCCGGACGAGGGTGTCGAGCGTCACGCTGACGATTTCCCCGGCCGGCAGGACGAATTTTTTCGCCAGCGCGCCGATGGCGACGCCGGATTCCGGCTCGATGAGCAGCGTGCGGCCGTTGTCGTGCCGTAGCTGCAGGCGCTGCCCATGCGCCAGCCCGGCGAGCAGGCCGTGCACGCGCTGCCCGGCGGCGCAACGGCCGGCAAAGCCCAGATCGACGTCCGCCTTGCCCAGGCTGACGCGGCGCAGGCTGAGCGCGGCGGGCCGCGCGACCGCTTCGGGCGGCGGGACGACGCACACCCCGTCGCCGTGCACGTCGCCCAGCAGGGGATGCGCGCGTGCGGCGCTCTGGCAGAGGATCAGGTTCTCTTTGGCGCGCGTCATGCCGACGTAGTACAGCCGCCGTTCGGCCGCGTCGGCGCGCCATTCGCCGCCGTCGAGGATGACCACCTGGGCGAATTCCTGTCCCTTGGCGGCGTGCACGGTGGATAGCGTCAGGCGGCCGCGCTCGGCCCGGCCGCTGTCGTCGCTGAATTCGTACAGTTCGTCGATCAGCGTCGCGCTCGGGATGGCCAGTTCGCCCCACACTGCCGCCTGTTCGTCGATGAATTGCGCCAGCCGCTGCCACCACGGGTTGTCGGCCGCCGCCGCGCCGCCGCGGGCGAGCGCGCGGCGCAGCACGGCGATGCGCAGCCGGCGCTGCACTTTGCCGCGCAGCCTGTCGAGCAGCGTTTGCGCTTCGCGCGTCTCGTAGAGGCGCGGCGCGCTGTCGCGTTCGCTCAGGCGGCAGGGAACCTGGTGCTGCCGGCACCAGGCGACGAAGGGTTCGAGCTGCAGGCGCGTTCGCGCCAGCACGGCGACGTCGCCCCAGTCGCTGTCGGCCGCCAGCGCGCGCAGGCGCATCAATTCGGCGAGGACGACCACCGCCTGCCCGACCGGGTCGGCGGGGACGCCGAGCCGCTGCACGCGCCCCTGCAGCAGCGGGTCGAGGCTTTGCCAGCGCCCGCCGGGCGCGGCGTGGCGGCGCGCAGGGTCGATGCGGATCGCCTGCGCCGCTTTCAGCCGCCCGCCGTGCGCGGCGATCAGCGCGTTCGCGGCGGCGATGATGTGCGCGCTCGAGCGGTAGTTGTCGATCAGGTAGTCGACCTTCGCCTGGTAGTCTTCCTGAAAGCGCTGGATGAAGGCGTTGTTCGTGCCGCGGAAGGCGTAGATGTTCTGATCGTCGTCGCCGACGGCGAGCAGCGTCAGGCGCGCGTCGGCGTCGGCCGTCCGCCGGCCGGCCAGCGCGCTGATCAGCTCGTATTGGCGCGCGTCGATGTCCTGGTATTCGTCGACCAGGATGTGCCGGTAGCCGGCGAGCAGCCGTTCGCGCAGTTCGTCGCTGTCGCCCTCGCTCTCCCCGTCCGGCGCGGCGTCGGCGCCCTGCAGCAGCGCGATCGCACGCTCGAGGATGGCATCGAGCCGCTCGCGCGTGATCCCGTCGCCGGCACGTTCGGCGAGGTCGGCCAAGGTGGTGCCGGTGAGGCGCATCGCCAGCGCGTGGTAGGTGAGGACGGTGACCGCGCCGGCGTCGCCGGCGATCAGTTGCCGCAGGCGCTGGCGGATTTCGCGCGCCGCGCCGCGGTTGAAGGCCAGCACGATGATGCTGCCCGGCGGCTCGCGCTGCACGCGCACGAGGAAGGCGACGCGATGCACGATGACGCGCGTCTTGCCGGAACCGGGTCCGGCGAGGATCAGGCGGTTGACGTCCGTCCTGTCGGCGACCAGCCGCTGCTGCAGCGGGTGGTGCAGCGCGTCGACGATGCGCTGGTACGCTTCCCCGGTCGTCGCCCGCTCGAGCATTTCTTTGCGCCCGGCGAAGTAGCGTTCGATGAACTCGCGTTTCGACAAGGTGAAATAGGCGAGCACGAAGGCCAGCGCCTCGGAGAGCTTCTGCAGCCCGAGACGGGCGTATTGCTGCATGACGTGAATCTGGAAATTCTTCTCGTCGTAGTGTTCCTTCAATGGCTTGAAGTCGCTGCTGACGAAACCGCGCCGCTCGTCGGGATAGATGGCGATGGTCATCGCCGAGCGGAAGACGCTCTTGCCGCGGTCGAGGATCAGCACGCCGTTGTCGTGCAGGTAAAGGAGGCCGGCGTCGATGGCCAGCGTTTCGTCGCGCAGTTGCGCGGCGAGCGTCAGATCGGCTTGCAGCGCGGCGCCGAGTTCGCCCATCTTGCATTCGACGCGCAGGTCGACGCCGCGCAGGCGTTCGTCGAGCTTGGCGAGCAGCGCGGCGAGCAGCACGCCGGCCACCGCGCGCCGTTTGTCGGCGATGGCGCGGATCGCCGACCAGGCGCGTTTCAGCTTCAGCTTCAGCGTATCGCGGTGCACGCGCCGGATTTCGATCAGCGCGCCGCGGCTCTTTTCGCCGTCGCCGAAGGGCCGCGCCAGCGAACGCAGGAGGTTCATCAGTTGTTGGGGATGGATCTCGTCGAGGCCGCTGCGGGTTTTCAGCGCCTGACAGAGCGCGCGCTGATTGACGTCCTGCCAGTTGCCGTCGTCGGCATCCGGCGCCAGTTCGGGCAGCAGCGCGAGCAGCGCTTTTTCCAGCGTCAGCAGTTCCTGCAGCCGGTCGCGCGAGGCGCCCTTGACGCCGTGGCGCAGCAGGACGGTGAGCGAGATGTCGTTGCTCAGGATGCCCAGCCGTTCGAGCTGGTGCAGCATGCGGATGACCTCGCTGCTCGACACGCCGAGCGCCAGCATCAGCTCGTCGGTGCTGATCCCTTCGTCGTCGCGCGCGTTGATCAGCAGCGACACCAGATCGCGGAAGCGGGCATGGACTTCGTCGGAGAAGTCGGCGCGGCGCAGGTGCGTCTCGGCCTCCGCGAGTCCGGGCACTTTCAGGCAGCCGGGAAAGACGCGCGTATGGTTCTCATTGCGCTCGAGCAGTCGCGCGCGCTCCAGCCAGGCGATGGCGGTGCGGAATTTGGTATCGGCGTCGGGATGGCCGGCCTGGACGCTCGTTTCGAGTTCTTCGTCGGCGAGGATCTCGCCGGGCGTGACGACCACCTGGCTGGTCTTCGTTTTGCGCGCGTAGCGGCGCAGCGCGCGCAGGATGCCGGCGATGTCCTGCCGTGAGAGTCGCGAGCGGGCCGAGAGGCCGAACTGCACTTCGACATCCTCTTCGTCGTAGAGCAGCACGCAGCGCGAATGCTGCCGATCGCGGCCGGCGCGGCCGGCGCGGCCGGCTTCCTGCAGATAGTTTTCCAGCGAGCCGGGAATTTCGGCATGGATCACCAGCCGCACGTCCGGCTTGTCGACGCCCATGCCGAAGGCATTGGTGGCGACGATCACCTTCAGTTGGCCGGCGATGAAAGCCTGCTGGATGTCCTTTTTCAGGCCGGCGTCGAGACCGGCGTGGAAATGCGCGCACGTCCAGCCCATGTCCTTCAGAAAGGCGGACAACTCCTCGCTGCTCTTGCGGCTGGCGGCGAAGACGATGGCGCCATCCGCTTGCCCGGCCTGTTCCGGCGCGCCGAATTCCTGGCTCAGCAGGCGATGGATCAGCGCCGGCTTTTCCGGCTTGCCGACCGGCATCACTTCGTAGTGCAGGTTGTCGCGTTCGTGACCGCCATCGAAAAGGCGCAATTCGAGCGCCAGCTCCGTCTGGAAATGCGCGCGGATGTCGTCGATGACTTCGCGTTTCGCCGTCGCCGTGAAACCGCTGACCGGCACCGCGGCGTGCGTGCCACGCGCCTGCCCTTCACGGATGAAGCGCGCGACGTAGTGATAATCCGGCCGGAAATCGTTGCCCCAGCGGGACAGGCAATGCGCCTCGTCGAAGACCCAGGTGGCGATCTGGCGCTGGCGGATCGCTTCGACGAAAGCGCGATTGCGGAATTGCTCGGGCGAGACCAGCAGCAGGCCGATGTCGCCGAGGCGGATCTTGTCGAGCACGTCGCGCCGCTCGGGCAGGGTGAGCAGGCCGTTCAGCGTCGCCGCGCTGAGGATGCCGGCTTGCAAGAGATTGTCGACCTGATCTTTCATCAGCGATTGCAGCGGCGAGACGATCACCGTCAGGCTGCCGTCGCGCCAGTAGCGCGACAGCGCCGGCAACTGGTAGCAGATCGATTTGCCGCCGCCGGTCGGCAGGATGGCCAAGGCGCTCTCGCCGGCGTACGCTGCGCGCACGATCTCTTCCTGCAGCGAGCCGCCCTGCGCGTTGCACGGCTCGGCGCGGAAGGCGTCGAAGCCGAAGTAGTGCGCCAGTTGGCGGCGTGGATCGAGGTGTTCGGCACAGTAGGGGCAAGCGCGGTCGCCGCACGGCGTGGCGCGCAACTGCTCGATGAAGCGCAGGCATTGCGGGTATTGCCGCCAGACCCAGGGCGGCAGCACCGAATTGCCGCCGCTGACGCGCAGCCAGACGAGCACGTAGGCGAAGGCGCGGCGATCCTCGGCATCCGCGAGCACCCGCTGCCGCAGCGCGCGCGCTTGTTGCGGGCAGACCTTGCCGGCGCTCAGCCGCTCGACCGCCGCGTCGACGGCCTCCGCCAACGGCAGCGGTGCGCCGCGCAAGGCGGCGAAATAGCCGGCCGGCCCGCTGTCGGCCGGCGACGACAGGAAGTAATGCAGACAGGCCAGTTCGTCGGGCGAGGTCTCGGCGAGACGGGCGAAAGCGGCGCACTGGTCCTGCCACAGCCGGTAAGCGAGCTGCGCATCCTTGAGCGGATCGTTGCGCGTAGCGCGCACCAGTTTGTAGTCCTTGACCAGGCTGTGATAGGGGTTGGCCGGGAAAGCGAGCGGCGACAGTTCGAGCGTGTCGATCACCGGCAGCCGCAGCAGCGACAGCGCGGGATAGCGGCGCGCCAGCACCGGCAGATCGTGGCGGACGATGTTGTGCCCGAGGAGGCAATCGGCGCCGGCGCTCAATTCTTCGATGCGCGCCAGCGACGCAGCGATGCGCGGCCCGTGCCAGGCCACCCCGAGAGCCGTATCCGCCCGCCACAGCGCCAGCTTGTGGATCGTCAACGCCGCATCGGCGGCGGTTTCGATATCGAGGCAGAGACAATGCGCGGTTGACGGAAGCAGGGTCAT
>JAKORH010000058.1 GCA_029777935.1 Pseudomonadota bacterium | reverse complement strand
TTGCGCCGAGGAGCGGACGCGTACAGAGTCGTACGTTGAGCACCGGAGGCGCAAGATCGGGGCGCGCAGTAGATTTATTCACGGCTTCTCAGCCCTTCGGCAACTGGCTGGCGACGCCCTGCACGTAGTAGTTCATCCTGCCGAGCTCGTCGTCGGTCATGTTGCGGCCGGCCGGCACGACGGCCTTGCCTGACTGGTCGACCACCGGCCCGGCGAACGGATGGAACGTGCCCGCCTTCAGCGCGGCCACGAGCCTGCCGACCTCGTCCTTCACCGACGCGGGAACGACCGGGTTGAACGGCGCCAGCCGCACGAAGCCTTCCCTGACCCCGCCCCAGATGATCCGGCTCTTCCACATGCCGTCGAGCACCGACTTCGCGTCGCCGATGTAGAAGTCGGTCCAGTAGTGCGTCGACGCGGTGAGCTGCGCTTTCGGCGCGAACTTGCTCTCGTCGGAGTGGTAGCCGATCGCCCACACGCCGCGCGCCTCGGCCGCCTGTGCCACCGCGGTCGAATCGGTGTGATGGGTGACGACGTCGGCGTTCTGCGAGATCAGCGTGAAGGCCGCCTCGCGCTCCTTGCCCGGGTCGTACCACGAGTTGACCCACACCACGCGCACCTCGCACTTCGGGTTCACGCTGCGCGCGCCGCGGATGAACGCGTTGATTCCCTGCAGTACCTCGGGAATCGGAAATGCCGCCACGTAGCCGAAGACGTTGGTCTTCGTCATGCGGCCGGCGACCACGCCGGTCAGATATCGGCCCTCGTAGAAGCGCGCGTTGTACACGCCGAGGTTCTTCAGCGTCTTGTAGCCGGTCGCGTGCTCGAAGATCGCGTTCGGGAACTGCTGCGCGACCTTCGCCATGTAGTTCATGTAGCCGAAGCTGGTGCCGTAGATCAGCTTGTGCCCGCTCGTAGCCAGTTCGCGGAACACGCGCTCGCAATCGGGACCTTCCTGCACGTTCTCCACGAAGCTCGTCTTCACGCGCGGCGCGAGCGCCTTCTCCATCTCGCGCCGGGCGAGGTCGTGCTGGTAGGTCCAGCCCGCCTCCCCGATCGGGCTGACGTAGACGAATCCGACTTTCATCGGCTCCGCGGCCTGCGCAAGCGCGGCAAGCGCCGTGCCGCCGAGCGCACTCGCGCCCGCGGCCTGGATCAGTCGTCTGCGTGTCGGCATCGATCGAATCTCCGAGTCATGAAGAGAGAAAGGGTCCTACGTCTCGGGCCGATACGAGCGGCCGAGCGCGGCGGGCGAATGCAGGCGGATCATGGCCGGATTGCGCGAGATCAGCACCAGCACGACGATCGTGGCCAGATACGGCAGCGCGGACAGCAACTGCGCCGGAATCTCGAGCGGCAATCCGGATCCTTGCACGAAGAGCTGCAGGATCATCACGCCGCCGAAAAGATACGCGCCGGCCAGCACGCGCAGCGGCCGCCACGTCGCGAACACCACCAGCGCGAGCGCGATCCAGCCACGGCCGGCGACCATGCCCTCGGCCCACAGCGGTGTGTAGTAGACGGACAGGAACGCCCCGGCCGCTCCGCTCATCGCACCGCCGAAGAGCGTCGCCAGATAGCGCACGCGCCGCACCGGCAGTCCGATCGAGTGCGCCGAAGACGGCGATTCGCCGATCGCCCGCAGCGCGAGGCCCGCACGGCTGCGATACAGAAACCATGCGACCGCGCCGCACAGCAGCCACGAGAAATACACGAGCGACTTCTCGCCGAACAGCACTCCCGCGAACGGCAGGTCGGACAACCCCGGGATGTGAATCGGTGCGATCTCCGGCAGCGACTGTGACTCGTACGGTTTTCCGACGAACGCCGCCAGCCCCATGCCGAAGATCGTCAGCGCCAGGCCTGTGGCGACCTGGTTGGCCATCAGCGTCAGCGTCAGCAGCGCGAACACGAGCGCCATCGCGGCGCCCGCGGCCATCCCCGCCAGCACACCGAGCGGAGCGCTGCCCGTGTGCAGCGCCGCCGCGAACGCGGTTACCGCGCCGATCGACATCGTGCCTTCGACACCGAGGTTCAGCACGCCGGCGCGCTCGGTGACGAGTTCGCCGAGCGCGGCGATCGCCAGCGGCGTGCCGGACAGGATGGTCGCGACCGCGATCGAGGTGACGATGCCGTGTTCCATCGCGCCCCGTCTATCCCACCGGCTTCGCCGCCGCCCGCGCGGCCAGCATCGCCGGCCGCGGCGCGCGCCGCTTGAGTCGATAACCGACGAACACGTCGGCGCCGAGCAGGAAGAACAGCAGCATCCCCTGGAACACCAGCGCGATCGACGACGGCAGGTTCAGGTACTGCTGCGCCTGTTCGCCGCCCAGATACAGCAGCGACATCAGCAGGCTCGCCAGCCCGATGCCGAGCGGATGCAGCCGGCCCACGAACGCGACGATGATCGCCGCGAAACCGTAGTTGGCCGACACCGCGGGCGTCAGTTGTCCCATCGGCCCTGCGACCTCGGCCATGCCCGCGATGCCGGCGGCCACGCCTGCCGTCAGCAACCCGACCCACGCGGCGCGCCGGGCGTCGAACCCGGCATAGCGCGCGGCGGCCGCGGCCTCGCCCACCACGAGCATCTGGAAGCCGTAGAAGCTCTTTCGCATGAACACGTAACCGGCGACGAGCGCGGCGAGCGCGAACGCGAACGCGAGGTCAAGCCGCGTGCCTTCGACCAGCACGGGTAGCAGCGCGGCCTCGGTGAACATCCGCGTCTGCGGAAAGTTGAAGCCCTCGGGATCCTTCCACGGCCCGAACACCAGCCATGACACGACGAGCCGCGCGACGTACACCAGCATCAGCGACACCAGGATTTCGCTCGCGTTGAAGCGCGTCTTCAGCCACGCCGGGATCGCGGCCCACAGCGCGCCGCCCGCCGCGCCCGCGAGCAGCATCAGCGGCAGCACCAGCCCGCGGCTGCCCGCGCCGTGGAACACGAGCGCGACGCCGGTGGCGGCGGCCGCGCCGATGACGTACTGGCCTTCGGCGCCGATGTTCCACACGTTGGCGCGGAACCCGACCGCCAGCCCCATCGCGATCAGCGCCAGCGGCGTGGCCTTCAGCAGCAGTTCGGTCACGCCGTACAGGTCCGCGAGCGGCTTGACGAAGAACACGCGCAGGCCGAGCCACGGGTCGCGGCCGAGCAGCAGAAAGACGAGGAAGCCGCCGATCACCATCAGCGCCGCCGCCACCAGCGGTGACGCAAAGCGCATTGGCGCCGACGGCTCGGCGCGCGCCTCGAATTCAAGCGCCATCGGCGGTCTCCGCGGCTACCTTCTGCGGCCACAGGCCGCTCATCCACACGCCGATCTCCTCGACACTGGTTTCGGCCGCGCGCCTCAAAGGCGACAGCCGGCCCTGCGCCAGCACCGCGATGCGATCGCAGATCTCGAACAGCTCGTCCAGTTCCTCCGAGATCACCAGCACCGCGGAGCCGGCGTCGCGCAGGTCGATCAGCGCCTGGCGAATGAATGCCGCTGCGCCGACGTCCACGCCCCAGGTCGGCTGCGCGACCACCAGCAGCTTCGGCCGCTGCCGGATTTCGCGTCCGACGATGAACTTCTGCAGGTTGCCGCCCGAAAGCGACTCCGCCGGGGTATCGACTCCGCCGCCGCGCACGTCGAACTCGACGATGGTCTCGTGCGTGAACCGCCGCACCGCCGGGAAATCGACCAGACCGCGCCGGACCATGCCGTTCCGATGCGCTGTCATCAGCGCGTTGTGGGCGAGCGAAAGCTTCGGCACCGCGCCGCGGCCGAGCCGTTCCTCCGGCACGAAGCCCAGTCCCAGCGCGCGCCGCTGTCGCGCCGTCATTCGGCCCGCGTCCACGCCGTCGATCTGCACCGGATGTGCCCGCTCCAGCGGCTCTTCGCCCGAGATCGCACGCAGCAGCTCCTGCTGCCCGTTCCCCGACACGCCCGCGATGCCGACGATCTCGCCGGCGCGCACCTCGAGGTCGATGCCGCGCAGATCGGTTCCGAACGGATCATCGCTCGCACGCGCCAGCCCCGCGAGGCGCAGCAGCACTGCTCCGCGCACCGAAGGCGCGCCGTGGCGGCATGCGGGCAGGTCTTTGCCGATCATCAGCCGCGCCATCGACTGCGGCGTTTCCTGCGCCGGGATGCAACGGCCGGTGACCTTGCCTGCGCGCAGCACGGTGGCACGTTGGGCAAGCGCGCGGATCTCGTCGAGCTTGTGGCTGATGTACAGGATCGAGCAGCCTTCGGCCGCGAACTGCCGCAGCGTGTCGAACAGCGCCGGCACCGCCTGCGGCGCGAGCACCGACGTCGGTTCGTCCATGATCATCAGGCGCGGGTTCTGCAGCAGGCAGCGCACGATTTCCACCCGCTGGCGCTCGCCCACCGACAGCCCGTGCACGAGCCGGCGCGGATCGACCGGCAGCCCGTAGCGCTGCGACACCGATTCGATCCGGCGCGCCAGCGCGTCGAGGCGCTCGCCGCCGGCCAGCGCGAGCGCGACGTTCTCGACCACCGTCAGCGTCTCGAAGAGCTGGAACTGCTGGAACACCATGCCGATGCCGAGCGCGCGCGCGTGCGCGGGGTTCGCGACCTCGACGCGCCCGCCTTCCCACAACACCTCGCCCGCGGTCGGCCTGGTCACGCCGTAGATGATCTTCATCAGCGTCGACTTGCCGGCGCCGTTCTCGCCCAGCACCGCGTGGATCTCGCCCGGCATCACCGTCGGGTCGATGCCGTCGTTGGCGACCACCGCCGGATCCACCTTGCGGATGCCGCGCAATTCCAACCGCGGCGTTCCGGCTGACGCAGGCTTCACGCGGGTTCCCTGTCGAACGCTCCTCGCAACAAGGCAATCGTAGCCAAAGCGCATCGGCGTGCGCGCGCGGGGACCGGCGGCCGACGCCCGCCGTTCCCGCCTCAATGCGCTGGCAGTGTCCGGATTCGTCTCCTCTGGATGCTCACGAGAACAAGTCGAACAGCGCGCGCGCCACGACCTTCGTTGCGCGCCGCAGGTCCTCCAGCTCGAGGTGCTCGTCCGCGCGCTTGGCGTTGGATTCGAGAACCGTGCGCGGGCCGGCACCGTAGATCACCGCTGGAATGCCGCGCTCGCCGTACAGGCGCACGTCGGTGTAAAGCGGCGTGCCGCTGACCGGGATCGGCTCGCCGAAGACCGCCTGGCCGTGCTTCTGGATCGCCGCGACCAGCGGTGCGTTGCCGGGCAAGGGCTTGAGCGAATTGGCGAGCAACAGCCGCCTGATCTCCAGCCGCACGTCCGGCGATTGTGCCAGCACGCGCTCGATCAGCGCGCGAACCTCGGCCTCGACCGCTACGCTGTCCTCTTCCGGAATCATCCGCCGGTCGAGCTTCAGCACCACCTTGCCCGGTACCACGTTGGTGTTGGTGCCGCCGTCGATGCGGCCGACGTTCAGGTACGGGTGCGTGATGCCCGCGACCTGCGAGCGGCGCGCGCGCAGCACGTCGTTGTACGCGTACAGTGCCGTCAGCAGCTTGGTCGCCGCCTGCAGCGCATCGACGCCGGTCTGCGGATACGCGGCGTGCGAGGCCACGCCGTGCAACGTCACCTCGAGCTGCAGGCAGCCGTTGTGCGCGGTGACCACCTGGTAGCTGAAGCCGGCGGCGATCAGCAGGTCGGGCTTCGTCAGTCCCTGCTGCAGCAGCCAGCCGGGTCCGAGCAGTCCGCCGAACTCCTCGTCGTAGGTGAAGTGCAGCTCCACTGCGCCCTCGAGCTTCGCGCCCAGCGCTTCGAGCGCGCGCACCGCGAACGTGTAAGTGGCGAAATCGCTCTTGCTGACCGCGGTGGCGCGGCCGTACATCCTGCCGTCGACGATCTCGGCGCCGTACGGGTCGTGCGTCCAGCCCTCACCGGGCGGCACAACGTCGCCGTGCGCGTTCAGGGCGATGGTCTTCCCCGCGCCATAGCGGCGCCGCACGATCAAATTGGTGATCGAGGTCAGGCCATAGTCCCGGACCGCCTGCTCCGGCACTGGATGCCACTCGGCCTCGAAGCCGAAGTCCTTCAGTAGTTCGGCGGTGCGCTGCGCGTGCGGCGCATTGTTGCCGGGCGGCGTGTCGGTCGGCACGCGCACCAGTTGCTGCAGGAAGCGCACTTCGTCGTCGAAGTGCGCGTCGATCCAGGCGTCGAGTCTTTCGTGGCTCATGCGAATTCCGTTCTCAACTGTTCGAGCAGGTTCAGGAAGGCGCGCACGCACAACTCGGCGTCGTCGTTGGTGATCGCCTCCAGCGGGTTGTGGCTGATGCCGCTGTTCAGGCCGCGCACGAACAGCATCGCCTGCGGCATGATCTCGGCGAGCTTCATTGCGTCGTGTCCGGCGCCGCTCGGCATGCGGTGCGCCGGCAGGCCGAGTGCGGCGACCGCGCGCTCCCAGCGTTGCTGCCAACGCGGATCGCTTGGGGCGGCGGGCTGGCGCATCGTCTCCTCGAGCGTGCAATGCAGGCCGCGCCGTTCGCAGATGCGCGCGAGCTCGTCCAGCGTGTCGCGCACGCAGGTGTCGCGCACCGGGTCGGTGGTGGCGCGGATGTCGAGGCTGAAGCGGCAGCGGCCGGGAACGACGTTGATCGAGCCGTTCGGCACTTCGAGCATGCCGACGGTGCCAACCAGGTCCGGCACGCTCGCCGCACGCTTCTCCAGGAACAGCAGCAACTCGGCCACCGCGGCGGCCGCATCGCGCCGGCGGTCCATCGGCGTCGTGCCGGCGTGGCTGGCCATGCCGGTCACTTCGCCGACGAAGCGCACGCTGCCGTTGATCGAGGTGACGACTCCGAGCGGCAGGTCGATTTCGTTCAGCACCGGCCCCTGCTCGATGTGCACCTCGACGAACCCGAGGTACTTGGACACGTCGCGCTTCAGTTTCGGGATGTCGTCGATGCACAGCCCCGCGCGCTGCATCGCCGCGCGCATCGTGACGCCGTCAGCGTCCTTCTGGTCGAGCCACGCCGGATCGAAATGGCCGACGAGCGCGCCGGACCCGAGAAATCCCGCCTTGTAGCGCTGGCCCTCCTCCTCGGCGAAGCCCACGACCTCGAGGCCGAAGGGCAGCCGGCGGCCCGCGCGCGACAGTTCGCGCACGCATGCCATCGGCACGAAGATTCCGAGCCGCCCGTCGTACTTGCCGCCGTTGCGTACGGTGTCGTAATGGCTGCCGGTCAGCAGCCGCTTCGCGTTCGGATCGGCGCCGTGATAGATGCCGACCACGTTGCCGACGGCGTCGATCTCGACCTCGTCGAATCCGCAGTCGGCGCGCATCCAGTGCGCCAGCCGCTGGGCGCAGGCGCGGTGCGCATCGGTGAGATACGTGACGGTGAGCTGCCCGCGCTCGGCGAAGCCCGGATCGCTGCTGGTCGCGAGTCGCTCGGCCCAATCCCACACGAGGTTGCCGAATTCGGGCGTCGCGCCGAACTTGTCGTCCAGCCGCATTTCGGCGATGCGATGGATGTTGCGCAGGCATTCCGCCAGTTCGAAATCGGGATGATTGTCCAGCCGTCGCTCGAAGGTCGCGATGATCTCGGTCTTGCTCAACCCCGTACCGCGCGGCCCGCGCACCGCGAGGATGAACGGGAAGCCGAACTTCGCGTTGTAGTCGGCGTTCAGCTTCTGGATCCGCGCGAACTGCTCGGGCGTGCATGCGGTCAGTCCCGCCTTGCCCTGTTCTTGCGTCGACTCCGCTGTCAGTGTCTTCGCCACCATCGCCTTGCCGGCAAGCTCGGGATGCGCGCGGATCAGCGCGAGCTGCGCGTCGCGGCCGGCCCCGCGCACCGCCTGCACCAGCGCAAGCTTCAGCTGCGCCAGGCTGCGAAACGGTCGCTGCGCCGCGGCCCGCTCGACGATCCACGGCGAATGCTCGTAGGTGCCGTCGAGCAGCCGGACGATCGCGGCGGCCGCGGCGGTGTTGATCTGCTCGAGGGTCAACGGCATGGTGACTCCCAGACGAATGCGTTGTTCGCGTCGAACGGATGCACGGATTTCCAGTGGCGCGCGATGTCGATGCGGCGCGTGACCCAGACGCGGTCGTGGCGCTCGACGTGGTCGAGGAAGCGCTGCAGCGCGCGCATGCGCCCGGGCCGGCCAAGCAGCCGGCAGTGCATGCCGATCGACATCATGCTCGGGCGCTCGTCGCCCTCGGCGTAGTGCACGTCGAATGCATCGCGCAGGTATTCGAAGAACTCGTCGCCGTGGGAAAAGCCCTGCGGCAGCGCAAAGCGCATGTCGTTGGCGTCGAGCGTGTAGGGCACCACGAGTTGCGGCGCCAGCGTGCCGTCGGTCCTGCGCACCTGCAGCCAGAAAGGCAGATCGTCGCCGTAGTAGTCGCTGTCGTACTCGAAGCCGCCGTAGTCGGCCACCAGCCGGCGCGTGTTCGGGCTGTCGCGGCCGGTGTACCAGCCGAGCGCGCGGCTGCCGGTCAGCCGTTCGATGATCTGCATGGCAGTCGCCATGTGCGCGCGCTCCGTCGCCTCGTCGACATTCTGGTAATGGATCCAGCGCCAGCCGTGGCACGCGATCTCGTGGCCGAGTTCGACGAACGCGGCCGTGGCCTCGGGGCAGCGCTCGAGCGCCATCGATACGCCGAAGACCGTCAGCGGCAGCCCGCGGCGTTCGAACTCGCGCAGGATGCGCCACACGCCGACGCGCGTGCCGTATTCGTAGATGCTCTCCATCGACAGGTGCCGCGCGGCGAACGCGGGAGGGTTGAACAGCTCCGACAGGAACTGTTCGGCTCCCGCGTCGCCGTGCAGCACCGAGTTCTCGCCGCCTTCCTCGTAGTTCAGGACGAACTGCACGGCCACCCGGGCGCGGCCCGGCCACTGCGCGTGCGGCGGAGTGCGGCCGTGGCCTCGGAGATCGCGCGGGTAGCGGTTCGTGCTCATCGTTTGATCTGGCCGGGCGTCCGGCGCGTCGGTTCCGAAATCGTGCCTGCCGCCTCGACCCGCGCCCGCAGGCGTGCGCGCGTGAGGATGCGGATCTGTGCCATCGCCTCGACAAACTCGTCCGCCGTGCTCATGCGAACGCGCCGCCGCAGTTCGCCGAGGATCTGCTCCTTCGTATGCCGGTCCGCCGCGATGATGAACGGGAATCCGTGCCGCCGGCGGTAGCTGCGGCTCAGGCGACGCCCTTCGGCGAGGTCCCCGCTGTTCGGCGCAGCGAGCTCGGCGCCGCAGCGTTGGTGCGCGGATCCGGGCCCGACGACTTCGGACTGCGCGCAAAGAAACGCCAACTGCGCTTCGCGGGGTGCGCGCCGCAGGACGTCGAACATCGCCGCGTGCAGCGCATCGACGCTGTCAAAGGGGCGCTGGCCGCACGCGCACTCCGCGATCCACGTTCCCCGGGCAAACACGTCGCCCAGCACATCGACGAAGTCTTCGGCGTCCATCTCATTGATGTCGCCCAGATCGATCATGCGCGCGGCCGCGCCGGCGCACGCCGCCGGGGACCGTCGCTTCGCCCCAGTCGCCTCGCGGCGTTCGCTGGATCTCGATGTCATGTTCGGAGAGAAATCCTGAATCGCGCTGCGAAGCGCCGCCGGCCGCCGCGTTAGCTGCCGCGATAGGTCGAATAGCTCCACGGTGATGCGAGCAGTGGCACGTGATAATGCCCGCCGGCATCGGCTATGCCGAATTCCAGCGGCACGCGATCGATGAACGCCGGCTGCGGCAAGGCTGCACCCCGGTGCCGGAAGTAGTCCCCGACATGAAACTCGAGCCGGTAAACGCCGGCCTTGAGCGCGTCGCCCGCGAGCAGCGGTTCGTCGGTACGTCCGTCGGCGTTGGAGGCCACCGTCTTCAGCAGTCTCCAACCGAGGTCCGTGCGCACCGACAGGTCGATGCGCACGCCCGCGGCGGGAACGCCGTGCGCCGTGTCCAGCACATGAGTTGAAAGGCGGCCCATCGATAGATCCTCCGTCGTCGTATTGACCCGCGAATCCGCGCGCGTTCAGAAGCGATGCCGCAACCCGACGCCGAACACGGTCCGCTTCTTGCCTGCCGCCGCATCGAGTTCATCGCTCAGATAGTTGGCATAGACGTCGGTGCGGCGGGAAAAATCGTAGCCGTAGCCGACCGCCCAGGTCTTGCGCGTCTTGTCCGCGGCCGTGCCCGATTCGTCGTCAGTCTTCGTCCGCGCGTATGACGCGCGCAGGCTGTGGCTGCCGAACGGCACCGTTGCGCCAAGTTGCCAGCTCGAGTCGCGGTCCTTGCCTGCGGTCAGCGTCGACCGGATGTCCTGCAACTGCGCGAACAGGCGCACGATCTGCAGGTCATACGCGCCGCCGAGCAGCCATGCCTTCTGCTTCTGGTCGATGCCGTTGATGTTGATGTCCTGGTAGACGGCCGTAGCCACCAGCGGCCCGCTGCGATAGACGAGCTGCCCGCTGTACGCCTTTCCGCGGCTGGTGTGGACCGGATCCTCCTGGTCGTTGCTGCCGCTGGCCGTCGAATACATCGCCGCCGCCGTCAGGCCGCCGAGGTTCGGCGACGTATAGGCGACCGCGTTGCTCCAGCCGCTGTCGTTGCGGATGAAGCTCGTCCGCGCGTCGTTAATGCCGAGCCCGGTGCCGAGCGACGTGCCGAACGTGTGCAGGATCATCGGCGAGTAGCCAAAGGAGTCGCCGAACGGATTGGTGATCACGGTCGAGACGAAGTACTGCGTCGTATGCCGCCCCGCCGTCACGCGGCCGAATCCTCCTTCGAGGCCGACGTAGGCGTTGCGCTTGAACAGCAGGTCGGTCGATCCGAAGCGGCCCGCTTCGCCGGTATCAGGACGAAAGAAGCCCTCGAGCGCGAATACCGCACGCAGCCCGCCGCCCAGATCTTCCGTGCCGCGCATGCCCCAGTGCGACGTCGTCATGCCGTTCGAATCGACTGCCGTCTTTGTGCCCCGCTCGGCGGCGGTGTAGCCGGCGCCGGAGGTGCGGATCGACTGCACGTTGGCGTCGACCAGGCCGTACAGCGTGACCGGCGCCTGCTGCGCCAGCGCCGCCGACGCGGCCGTCCCGAGCGCGCCGGCCAGCACGACGCCCAGAGCATGGTTTGTCTTCATCTTGATTCTCCCCTTTCGTGGAGCCGTTGCGTCGCGGCCCTGGTTGATGACTGGAATGCGGATCCGGCCGGTCACGCGCGGTCAGCGCGCTCGAGGTTCATCGGAACGTCGGCCGCGAGTTCGTGCTCGACTTCCTCCTCGGTCTCGGCGCGGTTGAACAGCGCGTTCAGCAGGATCGCGGAGATCGCCGTCAGCGTGATGCCGCTGTGGGTGATGGGACCGGTCCAGCCGGGCAGCTGGTTGAAGAAGGTCGGCGCCACCAACGGGATCATGCCGAGCCCCAGGCTCACGGCGACGATCAGCAGGTTGTTCTTGTTCTCGTAGTGCACGCGCGAGAGGATCTTCACGCCGGTCGCCGCCACCATGCCGAACATGGCGATGCCCGCGCCGCCCAGCACCACGACCGGGATCGAGGCGATGACGGTCGACAGCTTCGGCAGCAGGCCCAGCAGCGCGAGGATCACCCCCGAGACCACGACGACCCAGCGGCTGCGCACGCCGGTGATGCCCACCAGGCCCACGTTCTGCGAGAACGACGAATGGGGGAAGGTGTTGAAGAGGCCGCCGATCAACGTGCCCAGCCCGTCTGCGCGCAGTCCGCGCGTGACGGCGTCGTGTCCCACCGGCCGCTGCGTGATGTCGCCGAGCGCCAGGAACATGCCGAGCGACTCCACCATGATGACCACCATCACCAGGCACAGCGAGGCGATCGCGGCGAGGTCGAAGGTGGGCATGCCGAAGGCGAACGGCATGACCGGCGCGAACCACGCGGCATTGCCGACGCCGGAGAAATTCACCAGGTCGAACGCCAGCGCGATGGCGAAGCCGACGATCATTCCGAGCAGCACGGAGATGTTGGCGAGGAAGCCTTTCAGGTACTTGTTGATCAGCAGGATCGCGCCGAGCACGACGCCGACGATCAGCAGGTGCTTGGGATCGCCGAAGTTGGGCGCGCCGCGACCGCCGCCGGCCCAGTTGATCGCGACCGGAAACAGCGTGACGCCGATCGTCGTGATGATCGAGCCGGTGACGATGGGCGGGAAGAAACGGATCAGCTTGCCGAAGATCGGCGCGATCAGCACGCCGAAGATACCGGCCGCGATGACCGCGCCGAAGATGCCCGGCAGGTTCATGCCGGAATTGGCCATCGCCACCATCGGCCCGACCGGCGCGAAGCTCACGCCCATGATCACGGGCAGCTTGATGCCGACTCGCCAGATGCCGATGCACTGGATCAGTGTGACGATGCCGCACGCGAACAGGTCCGAGCTGATCAGGAACGCGATCTGGTCCTTCGGCAGCTTCAGTGCGCCGCCGATGATGAGCGGCACGGCGATGGCGCCGGCGTACATGACCAGCACGTGCTGTATTCCGACGGCCAGCATCTGCCCGAACGGCAGCACCTGGTCCACGGGGTGGGTCGACTTGCTCATGAGTCTGTCTCCTCCGCTGCAAGCTCAGTGATTGGGAACCGCATTGCCGGCCGGCGCAGCGGCCGACGCTCAGTGAATCGGTGCGCCTTCGGCGAGCCACTTGCCCAGCAGTGCGCGCTCGTCGGGCGTCATCTGCGTGAGGTTGCCAATCGGCATGGCCTGGGTCACGATCGCCTGCTGCTCGATGCGCGCGGTGGCTGCCTTGATCCGCTCCGGCGTGTCGAGCATCACGCCGGCCGGCGGCTGCTCGAAGCCAGCGAAGGACGGGCGCGCCGCGTGGCATGCCGCGCAGCGCTGCGCGATGATCGGCTGCACCTGCGCGAACGTCACGGCGCTGGCGGCGGAAGCCGGCCTGGCGATCGGCGCTATGGCCACGACGACGGCGAGCAGCAGCGCCACGCCGGCCGCGGGCAGCGGCCAGACCACCCGGCCGCGATGCCGCAGCACGAAGAACTGTCGGATCAGTGCGCCGGCCAGCATGAACACGGCGAGGATCAGCCAGCCATGCTTGTTGCCGTAGGTCATCGGGTAGTGGTTGCTGATCATGATGAACAGCACCGGCAGCGTGAAATAGGTGTTGTGCACGCTGCGCTGCTTGCCGATCACGCCCGGCCGCGGATCGACCGGCTGACCGGCCCGCAACGCCGCCACCATCTTCTTCTGGCCCGGAATGATGTGGAAGAACACGTTCCACACCATCATCGTGCCGATCAGCGCGCCAACATGGATGTAAGCCGCGCGCGCGCCGAAGACCTGCGCGTAGCCCCACGCGGCGCCGACCAGCAGCAGGTACATGATCAGCGCCAGCGCCAGTTCGTTGCGCACCGAGCGGCACAGCAGGTCGTAGACGAACCAGCCCGCCACCAGAGAGCCGGCCGACAGGCCGATCGCGGCCGGCACGGACAGATCCATCACCGAGCGGTCGATCAGGTAGGCGTTGGCGCCGTACCAGTAGATGATCGCCAGCAGCGCCATGCCGGACAGCCAGGTTGTGTAGGCCTCCCACTTCGACCAGTGCAGGTCGTCGCTCAGAGGCTCGCCCCTCGGCCCGGTCAGGAACTTCTGGCTGCAGTAGAAGCCGCCGCCATGCACCGCCCACAGTTCGCCGTGCACGCCGCGCCCGGCGTCGCCCGCCTTCTTCGGCGCCCTGAGCGAGTTGTCGAGCATCACGAAGTACAGCGACGCGCCGATCCAGGCGATGCCGGCGGTGAAGTGCAGCCAGCGCACGCCGAGGTTGAGCCAGTCAACGATATAGGCTTCCATACGGGTCCCGTCGTGGAATCTCTTGCCGAACCGAACTGCGGGGAGAAGCGATAGCCGCGGCGCCGGCGGTTCTGCTTCTTCTGCGATTACGCCGCGGTGGGGGCGCATTTGAACAATCTTCCATTGCTCATACAATCAAAACTTTCTGATAAATTCATCAGAGAATCTGAATGAATGTCACTCTGCGGCAGATCCGGGCCTTCGTTGCCGTGGCGCAGCATGGCCAGTTCGCGGCGGCGGCGGACCGCCTGCACGTCACGCCCTCGGCGCTGTCGATGCTGATCCGGCAACTGGAGGAGCAGACCGGCGCGCGCCTGTTCGATCGCCACACGCGGCTGGTGCGCCTGACGGAGATGGGCGCCGAATTCCTGCCGATCGCGCGCAAGGTGCTGGCCGACCTCGAGAGCGCGCTGTCGCAATCGCGCGACCGCTCCGCGCTGCGGCGCGGCCGTGTCAGCATCGCGACCTCGACCGTGCTGGCCGCGACGCTGATGCCGTGGGTGATGCGGCGCTTCTGCGGCGCGCTGCCCGGCATCTCGGTGGTCCTGAGGGATGTCGTCGAACAGGACATCAAGCGGGTCGTGCGCACGGGCGACGTGGACCTGGGCGTGGGCACGGCGCTCGACGCCGAGGCCGATCTGGAGGAGGAGCCGCTGCTGGATGACCGGCTGGTCGCGCTGCTGCCGCACGATCACGCGCTGGCGGGCAAGCGCAGCGTCAGCTGGCGCGAACTGGCGGCGCAGCCGCTGATCGTGCTGGGCTCGGGCAGCCCGCTCCGCGCGCTGGTCGAGCGCGCGTTCGCCTCGATCGACGTCGCGGTAACGCCGACCTATGAAGTGTCGTTCTCGTCGACGGTGATCAGCATGGTCGCCGCCGGCCTCGGCGTGGGTGCGCTGCCGGTCAACGCGCGCCAGGTCACGCCCAAGGTGCGCATCGCCGTGCGGCCGCTGGTGCGGCCGATCGTGCCGCGGCGCGTTTGCCTGTTCAAGCCGCGCGACCGCGGCCTGTCGCCGGCGGCGGACGCGTTTCGGCGCCTTCTGCGCGACTACGTGCGGCAGGGCGGGTACCCGACCGAAATGCCGGCCGCGCCGGCGCGCGACAAGCCCGCAGTCGCCCCGATCTCGAAGTAGGTCGCGGCGGCAGACGGCGGATCGCCGTCAGGCCGTGGCGACCCGCATCAGGTTGGTCGTGCCCGGCGTGCCGAACGGCATGCCGGCGATGGCGACGATCATCTGTCCGGCGCGCGCGAAACCCTCGCGGCGCGCGACCGCGCAGGCGACCTCGCTCATCTCGCTGGCGTCGTGCACGTCGTCGATGTGCACGGAGTGCACGCCCCACGCGAGCGCCAGCCGGCGCGCCGCGGCGAGGTTCGGCGTCAGGCTCAGGATCGGCGCCTCGGGCCGCTCGCGCGCGGCGCGCAGACTGGTGTGTCCGGAACTCGTGCAGCAGACGATCGCTGCGGCGTGCAGCAGGGCCACCGCGCGGCGCATCGCACAGCACACCGCCTCGGCGACATCGCCGCCCGGCCGCGCCGCGCTGTGCGAGGCGTCGATCAGCTGCCGGTACAGCGGATCAGACTCAACCTCGCCGATGATGCGATTCATCATCGACACCGCTTCGATCGGATGCCTGCCGGACGCCGACTCGGCCGACAGCATCACCGCATCGGCGCCGTCGTAGATGGCGGTGGCCACGTCGGACGCCTCGGCGCGCGTTGGCACCGGCGACTCGACCATCGACTCGAGCATCTGCGTGGCGACGATCACCGGCTTGCCGAGCCGGCGGCAGGTGCGCACGATCCGCTTCTGGATCGCCGGCACGCGCTCGGCCGGCAGTTCCACGCCGAGATCGCCGCGCGCGACCATCAACGCGTCGGCGAGCGCGGCGATCTCGTCGAGCGCGTCGACCGCCGACGGTTTCTCGAGCTTGCAGACGATGCCGGCGCGATCGCCGATCAGCGCGCGCGCGTCGGTCACGTCCTGCGGGCGTTGCACGAACGAAAGCGCGATCCAGTCCGCGCCGAGTTCGAGCGCCAGATCGAGGTCGCGGCGGTCCTTTGCCGTGAGCGCGGTGATCGGCAGCACCACGCCAGGCACGTTCACGCCTTTGCGCTCGGATAGCCGGCCGCCCACGGCGACCCGCGTCTCCGCGAAATCGCTGCCGCAGCGTTCGACGGCCAGCCGCAGGCGGCCGTCGTCGAGCAGCAGTTCGGCGCCTGGCACCAGCGCGTCGAAGATCTCCGGATGCGGCAGGCTGGCACGCCGCGCATCGCCGGGCCCGGCATCAAGATCGAGGCGGAACGCCTGTCCTGCCGCGAGTTGCACCGGTCCGTCCGCAAACGTGCCGACGCGCAGCTTCGGTCCCTGCAGGTCGGCGAGGATGCCGACCGGCCGCCCAGTCTGGCGTTCGAGTTCGCGCAGGATGGCGAAGCGCTTGCGGTGATCGCCGGCCGAGCCGTGGCTGAAGTTCAGGCGAAAGACATCGACTCCGGCGACGAAGAGCTGGCGCACGACGTCCATCTCCGAACTGGCCGGCCCCAGCGTGGCGACGATCTTGGCGTTGCGGGTTCTGCGCATGTCATGGTCTCGTCGGCGCCGCGATGTAGACGGCGCGGAAGTCGTTGACGTTGGTGCGCGTCGGCCCGGTGATGAGCGAGTCGCCGAGCGCGCTGAAGAAGCCGTGGCCGTCGTTGTTCGCGAGGCTGTCGATCGGCCGGATGCCCTGCGCCAGCGCGCGCGCCAGCGTGTCCGGCGCGGCGAAAGCGCCCGCGATCTCCTCGATGCCGTCGACGCCGTCGGTGTCCGCGGCCAACGCGTGCACGCCGGGGCGGCCGCCGAGCGCGATCGCGAGCGAAAGCAGGAACTCGACGTTGCGGCCGCCGCGTCCGTGGCCGCGCAGCGTGACCGTCGTCTCGCCGCCGGACAGCAGCACGCACGGTGGTGCGAACGGCTGCCCGCGCCGTGCGACCTGCAGCGCGATGCCGGCAAGCGCCTTGCCGAGGTCGCGCGCCTCGCCCTCGAGGCTGTCGCCGAGGATGTAGGCGGGCACGCCGGCCTGCCGCGCCACGCCGGCCGCCGCTTCGAGCGCGGCCTGCGGCGCGGCGACGATGCGCGTTTCGATCCGCGCCAGCCGCGGATCGCCTGGCTTCAGGCTCTCGCCGCGGCCGCTTTCCAGCGCCTCGCGCACGGGCGCCGACAGCGGCACGCCATAGCGCTGCGCGATTGCCAGCGCGTCGGCGCAGGTCGTCGGGTCGGGCACGGTCGGGCCGGAGGCGATGTCGATCGGGTCGTCGCCCGGCACGTCCGACATCAGCAGCGTGATGACCTGCGCCGGATGGCATGCGGCGGCAAGCCGCCCGCCCTTGATCGCCGACAGGTGCCGGCGCACGCAGTTCATCTCGGTGATCGTCGCGCCCGAGGCGAGCAGCGCGCGATTCAGTTCCTGCTTGTCGGCGAGGGTGAGGCCCGCCAGCGGCAACGGCGCGAGCGCGGAGCCGCCTCCCGAGATCAGGCAAAGCACCATGTCGTCGGTGCCGAGCGATTCGGCAATCGCGAGCATCCGCCGTGCGGCGCGCTCGCCGGCCGCATCCGGGACCGGATGGGCGGCTTCGACGATCTCGATGCGCCGGCACGGCACCGCGTAGCCGTAGCGCGTGACGACGAGGCCCTCCAGCGGGCCCTGCCAGTGATCTTCAACCGCGCGCGCCATCGCGGCCGATGCCTTGCCGGCGCCGAGCACGACCAGCCGGCCTTTCGGCGGCGCCGGCAGGTGTTTCGGAACGACCAGCTCGGGCTGCGACGCCGCCACGGCGGCGTCGAACATCCGGCGCAGCAGCTCGCGCGGCGCGGCGTTCATCGCAGCGCGCTCAGCCGGCCTTCTGGCCGATCTCGAAGTTCGCCATCTTCTCCAGCGCACGCACGAGGCCGGAGTGATCCCATGCCTTGCCGCCATGCGCGGCGCACGAGTTGAACAGCTCCTGTGCAGTCGCGGTGTTGGGCAGGCTCAGCCCGAGCTGCCGCGCGGTGCCCAGGGCAAGATTCAGGTCCTTCTGGTGCAGCTCGATGCGGAAGCCCGGATCGAAGGTGCGCTTGATCATGCGCTCGCCGTGCACTTCGAGGATCTTCGACGAGGCGAAGCCGCCCATCAGCGCCTGCCGCACCTTGGCCGGATCGGCGCCCGCCTTGGCGGCGAACAGCAGCGCTTCGCCCACCGCTTCGATGTTCAGCGCGACGATGATCTGGTTGGCGACCTTGGCGGTCTGGCCGTCGCCGTTGCCGCCGACCAGCGTGATGTTCTTGCCCATCAGCTCGAACAGCGGCCTGACCCGGTCGAAGGTCGCCTGCGCGCCACCGACCATGATCGACAGCGTGGCGTTCCTGGCGCCGACCTCGCCGCCGGACACCGGCGCGTCGAGGTAATCGCAGCCGAGCGCGTTGATGCGCTTGGCGAAGTCCTTGGTCGCGATCGGCGAGATCGAGCTCATGTCGACCACGGTTTTGCCCTTCGACAGTCCGGCCGCGATGCCGTTGGCCGAGAACAGCGCGTCCTCGACGTGCGGCGTGTCGGGCACCATCGTGATGACGATGTCGGCCCTGGCTGCGACTTCCTTGCCGCTGGCGCAGGCCTTGCCGCCGGCCTCGATCAGCGCCTGCGGAATCGAGGGGATGCTGTACAGATAGACCTCGTGCCCGGCCTTGATCAGATGGCCCGCCATCGGCGTGCCCATGATTCCCAAGCCTACGAATCCGACTTTCATTGCGTTCTCCAGATGGTCGATCGATGTCATTTTGGATTGCGCCGCCAACCTGACCGGCTCCCCGTGATCGCGGACGCAGAAGCTGCCTTTCTTTCCCGCAGCGGCGCTAATTCAACGCCTTCATCCACCCCAGACCGGCCTCAGTCGTCGTGGCCGGCTTGTACTCGCAACCGATCCAGCCCGCGTAGCCGATGCGGTCGAGATGCTTGAAGAGGAAGGCGTAGTTGATCTCGCCGGTGCCCGGCTCGTTGCGCCCCGGATTGTCGGCAAGCTGCATGTGCGCGATGCGCGGCAGATACTTCTGCGCGGTCGCGGCCAGTTCGCCTTCCATCCGTTGCGCGTGATAGAGGTCGTACTGGACGAACGCGTTGTCGGCGCCGACCTCGTCGAGGATCGAAATCGCCTGCGCGGTGCGGCTCAGATAGAAGCCGGGAATGTCGTAGGTATTGATCGGCTCGATCAGAAGCTTCAGGCCCGCCTTCCGGAACTCGGCGGCGGCGAATTTCAGGTTGGCGACGAAGGTCCTGCGCAGTGTGGCGTCATCGGCGCCGGCCGGTGCCTTGCCGGCCAGGCAGTTCAACTGACCGACGCCGAGCGCCGTCGCGTAATCGATCGCCTTGCCCACGCCCTCGCGGAACTCGCCGCCTCGGTCGGGCAGGCAGGCGATGCCGCGCTCGCCCGCATCCCAGTTGCCGGCCGGCAGGTTGTGCAGCACCAGCTTCAGGCCGTTGCCTTGCAGGCGAGCCCTGATCTCCGCGGCCGCAAACGCGTACGGGAACAGAAACTCCACCGCGGCGAAGCCGGCTTTCGCGGCGCGCTCGAAGCGGTCGAGAAAGGGGACCTCGTTGAACAACATCGTCAGGTTGGCAGCGAATTTCGGCATCGTCGTCTCCTTCAATCCAGCAGCGCGACGGCGGTCGGCACGTCGGCCTTGTCGTGGGCCAGTTCCTCGAACTCGACCACGTTGTTGATTTCGGTCCCCATCGAAATGTTGGTCACCCGCTCCAGGATGATCTCGATCACGACCGGTACCTTGTACTCGGCCATCCACTTCTCCGCCTGCGCGATCGCCGGGTTGATCTCCTCCTGGCGGTGTACGCGGATCGCCTTGCAGCCCAGCCCCTCGGCGACCGTGACATGATCGACGCCGTAGCCCTCGAGCTGGGGCGCGTTGACGTTGTCGAACGACAACTGCACGCAGTAATCCATGTCGAAGCCGCGCTGCGACTGCCGGATCAGCCCGAGATAGCTGTTGTTCACCACGACGTGGATGTAGGGCAGCCGGAACTGCGCGCCGACGGCAAGTTCCTCGATCATGAACTGGAAGTCGTAGTCGCCGGACAGTGCGACGATGCGTCGCGACGGGTCGGCCACACGAACGCCGAGCGCAGCCGGCACGGTCCAGCCGAGCGGCCCGGCCTGCCCGCAGTTGATCCAGTGGCGCGGGTGGTACACGTGCAGGAACTGCGCGCCGGCGATCTGCGACAAGCCTATCGTCGACACGTAGGTCGTGTCCTTGCCGAACGCGCGGTTCATGCATTGGTACACGCGCTGCGGCTTCATCGGCACGTTGTCGAAGTTGGTCTTGCGCAGGTATTCCAGCGAACCCTTGCGGCTCTGGCACTCGGCGGCCCAGTCGGACCGGTCGGCGAGCTTGCCGGCCTGCTTCCATTCGGCGGCAACTTCGACGAAAAGTTCGAGCGCCGCCTTGGCATCCGACACGATGCCGTAGTCGGGCGAGAACACGCGTCCGATCTGCGTCGGCTCGATGTCGACGTGGACGAACTTGCGTCCCTTCGTGTACACCTCGACCGAGCCGGTGTGGCGGTTGGCCCAGCGGTTGCCGATCCCGAGCACGAAGTCGCTCGCCAGCATGTTGGCGTTGCCGTAGCGGTGGCTGGTCTGCAGCCCGCACATGCCGGCCATAAGCGGATGGTCGTCGGGGATCGTGCCCCAGCCCATCAGCGTCGGGATCACCGGCACGCCGGTGATTTCCGCGAACCGCACCAGCAGGTCGGACGCATCGGCATTGATGATGCCGCCGCCGGCGACGATCAGCGGCTGGGCCGCGCCGTTGAGCATCGCCAGCGCCTTCTCGATCTGCTTGCGCGTGGCCGCCGGCTTGTAGGCCGGCAGCGGCGCGTAGGTCTCGAGGTCGAATTCGATCTCGGCCATCTGCACGTCGAACGGCAGGTCGATTAGCACCGGGCCGGGGCGGCCCGAGCGCATCAGGTGGAATGCCTGCTGGAACACGCGCGGCAACTGGGCCGGTTCGAGCACAGTGACCGCCATCTTGGTCAGCGGCTTGGCGATCGCTGCGATGTCGACGGCCTGGAAGTCCTCCTTGTGTAGCCGCGCGCGCGGCGCCTGCCCGGTGATGCACAGGATCGGGATCGAGTCGGCCTGCGCCGAATACAGTCCCGTGATCATGTCGCAGCCGGCCGGACCCGACGTGCCAATGCACACGCCGATGTTGCCCGCCTTTGCGCGCGTGTAGCCCTCGGCCATGTGCGACGCGCCCTCGACGTGGCGCGCCAGGTAGTGCGAGATTCCGCCCACCTGGCGCATCGAAGAGTAAAAGGGATTGATCGCCGCGCCCGGCACGCCGAACGCGTTGGTCACGCCCTCGGCGCGCAGCACACGCACCGCTGCTTCCGCTGCCGTCATCCTGGCCATGATTGTCTCCGTTGCTCGATGCCGGAAGTATCGGCAGGGGCGCGCCCGGTGCCTAGAGCAGCGGCCCAATAAGTCCTATTCCCGCGCGGAATGGCGCACGTCACAATGCGCCCGATGGACCGGATCACCGCCAACCAGCTCTACGTCCGCGTGGTCGAGACCGGCAGCTTCTCGAAGGCCGCCGCCGACCTCGGCGTCACGCAGCCGACGGTCACCAAGACGATCGCCGCGCTGGAGAAGCGCGTCGGCGCGCGCCTGCTGAACCGCAACACGCGCGGCGTTGGCCCGACCGACATCGGACAGGTCTTCTACGACAAGTGCAAGTCGATCCAGCGCGAGATCGACGAAGCCGACAGCCTGCCGGCGCTGCTGGCCGCGCGCGTGGCCGGCGTGCTGCGCATCTCGACGTCGGTCGCGTTCGGCCGCCGCGTGCTGATGCCGTGGCTGCTCGAGTTCATGCAGCGCCACGCCGACGTGCGCATCGATCTGTCGGTCGACGATCGCTATGTGAACCTGGTCGAACAGGGATTCGATCTGGCGCTGCGAATGGGACGGCTCGCCGACTCGAGCCTCGGCGCGCGCTATCTCGGGATGAACCCGTGGACGATGGTGGCTGCGCCAACCTACCTGGCACGCGCCGGGATGCCGCACGGGCCGGACGATCTCGCACGCCACGATTGCCTCGTCTACAGCAGCGTGCAGGGTGACGATGTGTGGCATCTGACGGATCGAAGGGGTCGGCAGACAACAGTGCGAGTCGCGGGGCCGTTTCGCTCGAACAACCTGTCGGCGCTGCTGGAGGCGACGCGATGCGGACTCGGGATCGCGATCCTGCCGCTCTACGTCGCGCACGCATCGCTCGCGCGATCCGAGCTTCGCCAGTTGCTGCCGGAGTACGCGCTTCCGGGCCAGGAGATCCATGCCGTTTACCCGTCGCCGAAGTTCGTGCCGGCCAAGGTTTCCGCACTGATCGCTTTTCTGGCCGCTCGCTTCGATGGCGAGTGGTGGCGCGACGCGGCGTTGGCCCAACCACGCGAGCGTCGGCGCGCAAGCAGTCCGCCGGCCGGATAGCTTCGAGCGTCACGCACGGTCTGCGGCGCAGCGACCGGAGACAAGCCGCCGGCCCCGCGTAACGGAGCCGGCGAATTCGATGGCCTCCCTTGACCGGGAGATCAGACCGGCAGCTTCCTGTTGTAGTCGATCAGCAGCGTCGAGCACACGAGCAGTCCGGCTCCGGCCGCGGCAAACAGCATGAGGGCGAGGAAATACGAGCCGGTGGCCTGCACGATCAGGCCGACAACGATCGGCACGCCGATGCCGGCGATGTTGCCGCCGAGATTCATGGTGCCGCCGAGGAAGCCGACGCGGTCGCGCGTGCCCAGGATCGACGGAATGCACCAGAACAGACCGCACCAGCGCAGAAAGAACAGGGTGGTCGACAGCAGCACGACGACCGCGACCGGGTCCCTGATCTGCGACACGCTGTAGATCGCGAGCGTGGCGAGTATCGAGGCAACGCCGAACAGGGTGCGCAGCACCTTGCTCTGGGAGGCGCCCGCGGCGCGCCACTTGTCGGCCAGCCAGCCGCCGACCAGCTCGCCGACGAAACCGGCGAAGAACATGATGAACACCGCGCCGCCCATCTGCTTGATGTCGAAGCCGTACACCTTCGACAGGTAGTTGGGCATCCACGTCAGCAGGCCGTAGAAGAGCGTGTTGAAGCACATCCAGCCGAAAAACATGCCCCACACCGAGCGATAGCGGAAGAAGTCCATCACGTTCCCGCTGGAATCGGCAGGGGAATGGGCGGCATCCTGCGCATGCGCGGCCTCGATGTAGCTCGCCTCGGCATCGTTCACTCCCGGGTGCTCGCGCGGATGATTGCGGATGTAGTACCAGGAGAACAGGCCGGCGATGATCGTGCCGGCGCCGGCAACCACGAACGACAGGCGCCACGAGCCGAGATAGGCGATCAGGCCCGCAATCACGATCGCACCCAGCGCCGCACCGAGTGGCGCGCCACCGTCGAGCAGAGTCGCACCGCGGCCGCGCTCGGTGTGCGTCATCCAGATGCCGTTGAGCTTGCCGCCGGCCGGATAAATTGGTGCTTCGGCCGCGCCCAGGCCAAGCCGCGTCACGAGCAGGCTGACCCAGCCGGTGCATGCGGCGGCGATCGCCTGGAAGAAGCCCCAGCCCAGCGTCGCTCCGGCGATCACCACACGCGGACCGAACCGGTCGGCGAGCATGCCGCCGGGAATCTGCATGAACGCGTAGGTCCAGAAGAAGGCGCTGAGCAGCAGGCCCTGCGTCGCCG
>JAKORH010000057.1 GCA_029777935.1 Pseudomonadota bacterium | reverse complement strand
TCCGCTTTCATGCCAGTACCTCCTCTGCGCTGCGCCCGACCACCTCGCGGTAGATCTGCGGGTCGGTGTCGCCCTCGCTACCGAGCAGCAGCACGCGCGAGTTCGAGTCGAGCGCAAGTGTGTTCCGGATTTCAGGATAGTCGCGCGCGGCGAGCAGCGCGGCCAGCCCCGATCCCCCGGTTTCGCCGGCGACGATCGGCGTCTCGCCCGCGGCCGGACGTGCGAGCAGCCGCACGGCATCGAGCGCGTACGCATCGTCGACCGCGACCGCGGCGTTCGCACCCGTGTGCAGGATGTCCCACGCCAGTTCAGACACTTCGCCACACGCCAGCCCGGCCATCACGGTGTCGAGCGCTCCGCCGACGACGACGGGTTTGCCTGCCGCCAGGCTCTGATAGACACAGTCGGCGCGCGCCGGCTCGACCACGACGAAGAACGAACGCCGCTCGCCCCAATGCAGCCAGAAGTGCGCGCACATCGCCGCCGCGAGCGCGCCCACGCCCGCCTGCGCGAACACATGCGTCGGCGGATCGACAAGCTGTCGCTCGATCTCGGCGGCCATCACGCCGTAGCCGTGCATGACGTCGAGCGGGATGTCGCGATAGCCGGGATACGAGGTATCCGACACCACGGTCCAGCCGTTGGCCTGCGCGGTCGCGGCGGCGTGGCGCACGGCGTCGTCGTAGTTGCCCTTGACCTCGCGCACGTCGGCGCCGTACTTCGCGATCGCGTCGCGCCGCCCCTGGCTCACGTGCTCGTGCACGTAGATCGCGCAGCGGCAGCCGAACAGTTGCGCGCCCCACGCGACCGAGCGGCCGTGGTTGCCGTCGGTGGCGCAGGTCACGGTCGCCGCGCGCACGATATCGGCGAACTCGCCCGACAGCAGTTGCTTCGACGTGATGTCGGAGCGGCCGGTCGCCGCTGCCACGCGCCGGCGCAGCACTTTGGCCACCGCATACGCGCCGCCGAGCGCCTTGAAGCTCTTCAGCCCATAGCGTGAAAAGCGCCCGCGCTCGTCCTTGTACTGAATGCCGCCCAGCCCGAGCGATTTCGCCAGCCCGTTCAACGGCGTCAGCGGCGTGGCCGCATAGCCGGGCCAGCTCGAGACTTCCGCCAGCGCGGCGTCGAAGCCCGCCTGGTTCAGTGCCGACGCGCGCTGCGCGCCGTACGATTCGGTCGCCGGCGCCGCGGCGGGATTGCGGATGGCACGCGCCTCGCGCGTCATACGACGGCCTCCTCTTTGGTTGCGGCCGGCTGCCGTAGATGGCACGCGACCCACTGTCCGCCCGCGATCCGTTTCAGCAGCGGCTCCTCGACCTTGCAGCGCTCCTCGACATACGGGCAGCGCGTGTGGAAGCGGCAGCCGCTGGGCGGATTGACGGGGCTCGGCACGTCGCCGGTCAGCACGCGCCGCTGCTTGCGCCGCTTCGGATCAGGTACCGGCACCGCTTCCAGCAGCGCCTCGGTGTACGGGTGCTGCGGCCGCGTGAAGATCGACTTCTTGTCGGCGATCTCGACGATCTTGCCCAAGTACATCACCGCGACGCGATGGCTGATGTGCTCGACCACCGCCAGGTCGTGCGCGACGAACAGGTACGACAGGCGAAACTCACGCTGCAGATCCATCAGCAGGTTGATCACCTGCGCCTGCACCGACACGTCGAGCGCGGACACCGGCTCGTCGCACACGATGAGCTGCGGCTGCACCGAAAGAGCGCGCGCTATGCCGAGCCGCTGCCGCTGCCCGCCGGAGAACTCGAACGGATATTTGACGAGTTGATCGGCACGAAGGCCCACACGCGCGAACAACTGCGCCGCGCGTTCCTGCGCCTGTTCCGTGGAGAGGGATTCGTAATTCCGCAATGGCTCGACCACGATGTCGGCGGCGCGCATACGCGGATTCAGCGACGCGTACGGATCCTGGAACACCGCCTGTAGCTCGCGCCGCACTGGCCGCATTGCCGCCTGCGACAGATTGCCGATGTCGCGGCCGCGCCAGCGGATGGTGCCGCTGGTGGGATCCTGCAGCCGCAGGATCAGCTTGCCGGTGGTCGACTTGCCGCAGCCGGATTCGCCGACGAGCCCCAGCGTCTCGCCGCTGGCGATCGAGAAGCTGACACCGTCGACCGCGTGCACCTTCCCTCCGCCGCGACCGAGCCAGCCCTGCTGCGTCGGGTAGTACTTGCGCAGGTCGGCGACTTCGAGCAGGACTTCGGTCATCGTGAAAGGATTCCCTCACCCTCTGTCCCTCTCCCACTGATGTGGGAGAGGGAAGTAGAGCCCCTCGCCCGCATCAGCGGGAGAGGGGTTGGGGTGAGGGCTGCAGTCGATTGCACCGGATGCCAGCACGCCGCCCAGTGTCCGGGGCCATGGCTTTCGAGTGGCGGCACCTCCTTCGTGCAGCGCTCGCTCGCGTTCGGGCAGCGCGGCGCGAACAGGCACCCGGGCACCGGCTCCTTCAGCGACGGCACCATGCCGGGAATCTCGACCAGCCGCTTGCCGGTTTCATTCACGGAATCGCCTAGGTGCGGCATCGAGCCGAGCAGCCCGCGCGTGTACGGATGGCGCGGGCGCGCGAACAGCTCCTCGATCGGCGCCTCCTCGACCTTGCGCCCCGCGTACATCACCACCACGCGATGCGCCATCTCCGCGACCACGCCGAGATCGTGCGTGATCAGGATGATCGACGCGCCGGTAGCGTCGCGCAGCTCGCGCATCAGTTCGAGGATCTGCGCCTGGATCGTCACGTCGAGCGCGGTGGTCGGCTCGTCGGCGATCAGCAGGCGCGGCTCGCACGCCAGCGCCATCGCGATCATCACGCGCTGGCGCATGCCGCCGGACAGTTCGTGCGGGTACTGCTTGATGCGTCGCTCGGCCTCGGGGATGTGCACCTTGCGCAGCAGTTCGATCGCACGCGCGGTGGCGTCGTGCTCCGACAACCCCCGGTGCAGCACCAGCGCCTCGGCGATCTGGCGGCCGACGGTCAGCACCGGATTCAGCGACGTCATCGGCTCCTGGAAGATCATCGCGATCTTGTTGCCGCGGATCGCGCGCATTTCGGGCTCGGAGAGCCTGAGCAGATCGGTGCCGTCGAACTCGATCCTGCCTTCGACGATGCGCGCCGGCGGCATCGGCAGCAGCCGCAAGATCGACATCGAGGTCACGCTCTTGCCGCAGCCCGATTCGCCGACGATCGCCAGCGTCTCGCCGGCCATCACGTCGAACGACACGCCGTCGACCGCGCGCACGACGCCGTCGCGCGTGTGGAAATGCGTTCGCAGGTTCTCGACGTGCAGCAGCGGCTTGGTCATCTACATCCGTCGCGCGAGCCGCGGATCGAGTGCGTCTCTCATTCCGTCACCCAGGAGGTTCACCGACAGCACGGTCAGCGACAGGAAGATGCCAGGGAACAGCAGGATCGTGCCGGCAACCTGGATGAGGCTTCTCGCCTCGGCCATGATGTTGCCCCAGCTCGGAATGTTCGGCGGCGTGCCGGCGCCGATGAAGGACAGGATCGCCTCGGTGATCATCGCCGAGGCGCAGACGTAGGTCGCCTGCACCAGCAGCGGCGCCAGCGTATTGGGCAGGACGTGCTTCAGCAGGATGGCAGGCAGCCTGGTTCCGGAGGCGATCGCCGCCTCCACGAATGGCTGCTCACGCAGCGTCAGCACCAGCGAGCGCACCAGCCGCACCACGCGCGGGATCTCTGTGATTGCGATGGCGACGATCACGTTCTTCAGGCTCGCGGTCGTCAGCGAGATCAGCGCGATCGCCAGCAGCACCGAAGGGATCGACATCAGGCCATCCATCACGCGCATCACGATCGCGTCGAGCCAGCGGATGAACCCGGTCACCAGCCCGATCGCCAGCCCCGCGACCGTCGACAGCAGCGCCACCGCCAGCCCCACCGTCAGCGACACGCGGGCGCCGTAGATCACGCGGCTATAGACGTCGCGGCCGAGCATGTCGGTGCCGAACCAGTACTCGGCCGACGGCGGCTTCAGGCGCCGGATCGGCGAGACCGACAGCGGATCGACGGTGCCGAGCCACGGCGCGGCGAGCGCGATCGCGATCATCGCCGCGAGCACGACGCCGCCCGCCAGCGCGGTCGGGTGCCGGCGGAACGCATCCTTGAAGCGCTGCCAGGTCGGCGACGCGGAGCGGGGGGCTGCGATGGCGACCGCGCTCATGCTGTCGTCGCACAGGCGGAGAGCCTGCCCCGGACTTGATCCGGGGCCGGGGCCCAAGTTATGGCACCGCAAATTAGGCCCCGGCCTGCGCCGGGGCGACGGGCGCACGCGCTGGGGTTCATCTCAGTACCTGATCCGCGGATCGAACAGCGAATAACTGAGATCCACCAGCAGATTGACGATCACGTAGACGGCCGAGAACAGCAGCGTCACGCCCTGGATGATCGGATAGTCGCGGCGCAGGATCGCGTCGACCGTCAGCCGGCCGATGCCGGGGATTGCGAACACGGTCTCGGTCACCACGACGCCCCCGATCAGCAGTGCCACGCCGATGCCGACGATGGTGACGATCGGCACCGCGGCGTTCTTCAGCGCGTGGCGCGTCAGCACGGTGCCGGGTGCCAGCCCCTTGGCGTTCGCGGTGCGCACGTAGTCCTGCGCCAGCACGTCGAGCATGCTGGCGCGCGTGATGCGCGCGATCAGCGCCATGTAGACCAGCCCGAGCGCCACACTCGGCAGGATCAGGTGGCGGATGAACGGGCCGAAGCCCTCGCTGATGCTGCGATAGCCCTGCACCGGCAGCCAATCGAGCTGGATCGAGAACAGCAGGATCAGCCCGTACGCGATCACAAACACCGGCATCGAGAAGCCGAGCACCGACAGCGCCATCACCAGTCGGTCGAGCCAGCCGCCGGCGCGTGCCGCCGCCAGCACGCCGAGCGGCACCGCCAGCCCCACCGAAACGATCAGCGTGCTGATCGTCAGCGCCACCGTCGGCTCGATGCGCTGCCCGATCAGCGTGGCCACCGGCAGCTTGGTGAAGATCGACGTGCCAAGGTCGCCGTGCGCCAGCGACCAGACCCAGTGGCCGAAGCGCACGAAGAACGGCTCGTCGAGGCCGAGCTGCGCACGGATGCGCGCGATGTCGTCCGCGGTGGCGATGTCGCCCGCGATCACCGCAGCCGGATCACCGGGGCTGATGTACAGCAGCGAGAACACGAACAGCGCGACGACCGCCATCACGGGGATCGTCGCGAGCAGGCGCTTGAGGATGTAGCGGAGCATCAAGAAGGAGACGCGCTCCCCTCACCCCAACCCCTCTCCCGGAGGGAGAGGGGCTTTGCTTCCCTCTCCCTCCGGGAGAGGGACCGAGGGTGAGGGACGCCGGTGGGCCCTACTTCTTCTCCACGTTCCACAGGAACGTCACCGGCGACACGATCACGCCGGAGAGGTTGGTGCGGTACGCGGTCGGGATGATGAACTGCGCGGTCGGGATGTAGGGCAACGTCTCGAAAGCGCGCTTCTGCATCTCCTCGGCGACCTTCTTCTGCTCGGCCGGCGTCGGCGCGGCAAACCACGCGTCGCGCAGTTCCTCCAGCTTCGGATCGGTCGGCCAGCCGAACCAGGCCTTCTCGCCGTTGCCGCGCAGCGGGCTGTTCAGCGCCGGCGACACGATGTCCGGGCCGACGAACCAGGTGAAGAAGATGTTCCAGCCGTTCTTGTCGATCGGCTCCTTCGACGCGCGGCGCGTGATTAGAGTGCCCCAGTCCATCGCTGCCAGCTCGACGTTCAGGCCGAGCTTGCGCAGCAACTCGTTCGTGACCAGCGCCTGCGAGTGCACGATCGGCTGATCGGTGGCGTCCATCACGACGATCTTCTCGCCCTTGTAGCCGGCCTCCTTGATCAGCGCCTTCGCCTTGTCGAAGTCGCGCTTGCCGGTCAGCGCCTCCGAGCCGGCGTTGTTCGCGAGCGGCGTGCCGCAGGTAAAGAACGACGGGCAAGGCTTGCCGTTTTTCGGGTCGCCGGCGATCGCGATCGCGTAGTCCTTCTGGTCGACCACGGCCAGCACCGCCTGCCGCATCTTCGCGTTGTTGAACGGCGGCTGCAGGTGATTGAAGCGCAGGATGCCGATCGAGCCGAGCGGGTCGGTGTTGTCGACCTTGATGTCCTTGTTCTTCGCCAACACCGGGATCAGGTCGGGCGGGAGCTGCTGCCACCAGTCGACCTCGCCGTTGTTCAGCGCCGCCGCGGCGGTGGCCGAATCCGGGATGTAGACCCACTCGACTCGATCAACCTTGGCCACCTTGCCGCCGGCGCCCCACGACGGCGGCTCCTTGCGCGGCACGTAGTCGGTGTTCTTCACGTACACGACCTTGCTGCCCGGCACCCACTCGGACTTGACCATCTTGAACGGGCCGGACCCGGTCGGGTCGGTGATCTGCGTGAACGCATCGGTCTTCGCGATCCGCTCGGGCATGATGAACGGCACGTTCGAGGACGGCTTGCCCAGCGCGTCGAGCACGTAAGGGAACGGCTTCTTCAGCTTCAGGCGGAAGGTCTTGTCGTTGACCGCGCTCCACGAGTCGGTCATCTCCGCCAGCTTCTGCCCGAACACGTCGCGCTTGGCCCAGCGCTCGACCGACGCGATGCAGTCGGCCGACCGCACCGGTTGCCCGTCGTGGAACTTCAGCCCGTCGCGCAGCGTGAACGTGTAGGTCAGGCCGTCCTTGCTGACGTCCCACTTGTCGACCATCTGCGGCTGAATGTGGAAGTTCGCGTCGGTCGCGAACAGCACGTCGTACACCATGTAGCCGTGGTTGCGCGTGATGTACGCGGTAGTCCAGATCGGATCGAGGATGCGCAAGTCAGCCTCGGGGATGAACCTCAGGACCTTGCCTTGCGCGAAGGCCGCGCTGCTGGCCGCCACGCCGACGGCCAACGCGAGTCCGGCGGCAATGCGCCGCCAGCCGCGGATCGGGATTTCCATGATTGTCTCCTCGACTTGTCTGTGTATCGGCGGCCGAATTGCATCCGCGTCCGCCGGCGAACAGACTAGCATCTATCTCGGAGCTCCCGGTGATCATCGATGGCTCCCCATCGGGTGTTGGACGTTTGGGACCGGATTCGAACCGACGATGACCTTCGATCTGCTGCTGCGTGGCGCGACCATCTTCGACGGCAGCGGCGCGGCGCGCCGAGCGGGCGAGGTCGCGGTACGGGACGGCCGCATCGCCGCCGTGGGCGCCGTAAGTGGAAGTGCGAAGCAGGCGATCGACCTCGGCGGACTGGCGCTGGCCCCCGGCTTCATCGACGTGCACACGCACGACGACCGCCTGTTGCTTTCCGACCCGTCGATGGCGCCGAAGGCAAGCCAGGGCGTCACCACCGTCGTGGTCGGCAACTGCGGCATCAGCCTCGCGCCGCTCGGCGATCGCGAGGCGGTGCCGCCGCTGAACCTGGTGGCCGACGGCGGCCAGCGGTTCGGCTCGTTCGCCGACTACTTCGCCGCGCTCGAGGCACAGCCGCCGGCGATCAACTGCGCGGCGCTGATCGGCCATACCACGCTGCGCGCGGTGACGATGCGCGATCTCGACCGGCCGGCCAGGGATGCCGAGATCGCCGCGATGCAAGCGCACGTCGCCGAAGGTCTGGCCGCCGGCGCCATCGGCGTGTCGACCGGCGTCTACTACGCGCCCGCGAACGCCGCCACGGCCGATGAGATCCGGCGCGTGTGCGAGCCGCTCCGGGCCACGTCCGCGCTGATTGCCTCGCACATCCGCGACGAAGGCGCGCGCGTGCTCGAATCGATGACCGAGGCGATGACGATCGCCGCCGCGCTCGGCGTGCGGCAGGTGCTGTCGCACCACAAGGTGATCGGGCACGCCAACTTCGGCCGCTCACGGGAAACGCTGGCGCTGCTCGACACGGCGCGCGCCACGGGCGACGTCTGCCTCGACTGCTATCCGTACACCGCGTCGTCGACGGTATTGAGAGCCGACGCGGCGAAGCAGGCGCAGCGCGTGCTGATTGCGTGGTCGAAGTCGCAGCCGCGCGCAGCCGGGCGCTACCTGGACGAGCTGGCGTCCGAGCAGGGCATCGGTATCGACGCGCTGATCGAGCGGCTGCAGCCGGCCGGCGCGATCTACTTCTCTATGGACGAGGCGGACGTCGAGCGCATCCTCGCGTATCCCGAGACGATGATCGGATCCGACGGCCTGCCGCACGACGAGTTTCCGCACCCGCGGCTGTGGGGCGCGTTTCCGCGCGTGCTCGGGCACTACGCGCGCGAGCGCGGGCTGTTTTCGCTCGAACAGGCCGTGCACAAGATGACCGGGCTGCCGGCCGCGCGCTTCGGCTTAGCGCAGCGCGGCCGGATCGCGCCGGGCTGTCACGCGGATCTGGTCGTGTTCGACCCGCAGAAGATCGCCGATGCGGCCACCTTCGCGCAACCGAAGGCGCCCGCCGCGGGCCTCTTGTCCGTGTACGTGAACGGCACGCTCGCGTGGCACGAGGGCCGCGCGACGGGGGCGCAGGCGGGGAAGGTGCTACGCAGGCAGAAGTGATTGCATGAACCACCGACGGCCCTCACCCCCACCCCTCTCCCGGAGGGAGAGGGGCTTTGCATCCCTCTCCCCCCGGGAGAGGGACCGAGGGTGAGGGAAACCACACACTACAAACATGAAGATCGTCGCCGCCCGCCTGAATCACGAGACCAACACCTTCTCGCCGGTACCCACGCCGTATGAGTCGTTCGGTCCCGACGGCCCGACCTTCGGCGCCGCGGCATACGACAGCGCCAGGGGCACGCGAACCGGGCTGGGCGCCTTCATCGACGCGGCCGAAGCGCGCGGCGCGCAGATCGTCGTCGCGGTCAACGCGACCGCGAACCCGAGCGGGCGCGTCGACGATGCCGCGTACGAGCGCTTCGCGGCGGCGATCGTCGATGCGGTGCGCGCCGGCTGCGATGCGATCCTGCTCGATCTGCACGGCGCGATGGTCACGCAGTCGCTCGAGGACGGCGAGGGCGAACTGTTGCGACGGGTGCGCGCGGCCGCGCCGAAGACGCCGATCGCGGTGGCGCTCGACCTGCACGGCAACGTCACCCGCGCGATGGTCGAGCATGCCGACGTGATGGTCGGCTTCAAGACCTATCCGCACATCGACATGTACGAGACCGGCGCGCATGCGGCGCGGCTGCTCCTTTCCTGGCTCGACGGCGGCCCACGGCCGCACGTTGCCTGGGCTCAGCCGCCGCTGCTGTCGCACACGCTGAGGAGCGCGACCGGCGAGGGCGCGATGCAACGCGCGGTCGAACGCGCGCGGAAGATGGAAGAGGAAGGGCTGCTCGCCGCGACGGTGTTCGCAGGCTTCTCGCTCGCCGACATCCGCGACGCGGGAATGAGCATCATCACCGTCGGTCGCACGCGCGAGGAAGCGCAGCACGGCGCCGACTCCCTCGCGCGGCAACTGTGGGACGAACGTGCCGGCTTCGTCTACGAGAGTGCGCCGCTCGCCGAAAGCGTGGCACAGGCACACGCGTTGCGGCAGGCGCACGAGGTCGGTCCGGTGCTGCTGCTCGACCACGGCGACAACGTGATGGCCGGCGGTACCTGCGACACGACCGACGTGCTCGAGGAATGCCTGCGCCAGGGCATGACGAAGATCGGCGTCGGCCCGACCTGCGATCCGGTCGCGGTCGCGATCGCGGCCACCGCGGGCGTCGGCAATCGCGTGAAGATGCCCGTCGGCAACGTGCGGCCGCTTGGATTTGGAAGCCCGCGGCCGCGCTTCGTGATCGACGCACGCGTGCGCGCGGTCACCGACGGCCGCTTCCGCATCACCGGCCCGATCTACACCGGTGAGACCTGGTCGATGGGCCGCACCGTCGTGCTCGAAGCCGACGCCTTCACGATCGTCGTCGCCGAGCGGCCGATGGAACCGCTCGATCTGGGCGTGTTCACGAGCGCCGGCGTCGACCCGCGCGTGTTCGACTACCTGATCCTGAAGTCGCGCATGTACTGCCGGCCGAGCTTCGTGCCGATCTCGCGCGGACTGGTCGAGTGCGACAGCCGCGGCGTCTCCAGCTCCGACTACTCGCTGTTCAGCTTCAGGCACCTGCGGCGGCCGGTCTATCCGCTCGATTCTGCGACACGCTGGCCATGAAGCGCGTGTCATGCCCACCGAAGCGGGCATCCAGTCGCTGTTGCCAATCCGCTGGATTCCCGCGGGAGCCTGCCCTCGAATGCCTCAATCGGGGGCGGGAATGACACGGCAAGGCCGAGCATGAATCCCTTCTCGACTCTGATCGAACTCTCCGCGGCGCTGGCGCGGCGCGAGGTCGGCGCGCTCGAAGTGACCGACTTCTATCTCGCGCGGATCGCGCGCGCGGACGCGAAGCTGAACGCGTTCGTCGCCGTCGACGAGGAACTCGCGCACCGCTACGCGCGCGCCGCCGACGAGCGCCGCGCCGGCGGTCTGACGCTCGGCCCGCTCGACGGCGTGCCGGTCGCGCTGAAGGACCTGCTGGACATCGCGGGCCGCGTCACCACCGCCGGCTCGGCGCTGTTTCGCGAGCGGCGCAGCCCGTTCACCGCGACGGCGGTCGAGCGGCTGCTCGCTGCGGGCGTGGTGCCGCTCGGCAAGACGCAGATGGTCGAGTTCGCATTCGGAACCTGGGGCATCAACCCACATCTGGACACGCCGTGGAATCCGTGGGATCTATCCACGCACCGCATCCCCGGCGGCTCGTCCAGCGGATCGGGCGTGGCGGTTGCAGCGGGGCTGGCGCCGGCGGCGATCGGCTCCGACACCGGCGGCTCCGTGCGGATTCCCGCGGCGCTGAACGGCATCACGGGGCTGAAGACCACCGTCGGCCGCGTCAGCACGAGCGGCGCTTTCCCGCTGTCGACCACGCTCGACACGATCGGGCCGATGACGAGGAGCAGCGAGGATGCCGCCCTGCTGACGGCCGCGCTCGCGGGCGCGCCGGCGGTCGCGGAGTCGGCAGCCGACGGCGCGCTGCCGCTGGCGGGAACGCGGATCGCGCTGCTGGCCGCGGAGCAGTACCCGATCGCGGTCGAGCCTGCGGTCAGCGATGCGATTGCCGCTGCACGCAGCGCGCTGCGCGCGCTCGGCGCGCAGGTGGCGGAACGGAGCTTCCCGTTCGACTTCGGCGAGATCGCGCGCCGCTATCTGCAGATCGTGGCGAGCGAGGCCTACGCGGTGCACCGCGCCCACCTCGAGGACGAGCGACTGCCGATCGGCGCCGCCGTGCGCGCGCGCGTGCTCGGCGGCAAGGCGGTGAGCGCGGCCGATTACATCGACGCGCTCGCGTTCCGGGCCAGAGCCTGCGCGCAGTGGCGCGGCTGGATGCGTGATGCCGACGCGCTGCTGACGCCGACGCTGCCGATGATCGCGTGCGCGGTCAGCGCGGTCGACGAATCGCTGTCGCCGCTCGCCAGCTTCACCCGCCTCGGCAACTTCGTCGATGCCTGCGGCCTGTCGCTGCCGGCCGGTTTCTCGCGCGAGGGACTGCCGGTCGCCGTGCAGTTGCTCGGCAAACCCTTCGATGAAGCCGTGCTGCTGCGGGTCGGGCGCGCGTTCCAGCAGGCGACCGACTGGCACCGGCGCACGCCGGACCTGACGCCGTTGTCCGGCTGACCGGTCGCGCGCGGTCAACGGCCGGCGAGGACGCCGTCGCCCTCGGCGCTACAGCGCTCGACGATGAAGTTCTCGAACTGCTCAGGCGGCAGCGGCCGGGAGAACAGGTAGCCCTGCACCTCGTCGCATTCGTGCGCGAACAGGTAGTCGCGCTGCGCTACGGTCTCCACGCCTTCGGCAATCACCTTGAGGTTCAGCGCCTTGGCCAGGCCGAGCACCGCCGAGGAAATCGCCATGTCGTCGGGATTGGACGGAAGGCCGCGGACGAACGACTGGTCGAGCTTCAGCCGGTCGATCGGAAACTGCTTCAGGTAGCTCAGGCTCGAGTAGCCGGTGCCGAAGTCGTCGACCGCGAGCTTCACGCCCATCGCCTTCAGTTCGCGCACCGTGTCGATCGCCGCCTCGACGCTTTGCATGATCACGCTCTCGGTGATCTCGAGTTCGAGGTATTCGGGTTCGAGCCGCGTGTCGCGCAGCGCCGCCGCCACCCGCGCCGGGAAATCCTGCAGGCGGAACTGCAGCGCCGAGACGTTGACGCCGACCGGCACCGCGGGCAGGCCCGCGTCCTGCCATGCCTTGTTCTGCCGGCACGCCTCGCGCAGCACCCATTCGCCGATCGGCACCACGAGGCCGCGCTCTTCGGCGATCGCGATGAACTGGCCCGGGTACACGAGCCCCATTTCCGGGTGCTGCCAGCGCAGCAGCGCCTCGACGCCGACGATGCGGCCTTCGCCGTCGAGCTGCGGCTGGTAGTGCAGCCGGAACTCGTCGCGCTCCACCGCCTGCCGCAGGCTGTGCTCCATCGACAGGACCGCGAACGCGCGCGCGTTCATGTCCTGAGTGAAGAACTGGAAGTTGTTGCGGCCCATCTCCTTCGCGTGATACATCGCCGCGTCGGCGTTCTTGATCAGCGTGACCGCGTCCTCGCCGTCGTCGGGGCAGATGCTGATGCCGATGCTCGGATTGATCCGCAGTTCGCGGCCGTCAATCGTGTACGGCTCCTCCGAGACGGCGTCGCGGATCTGCTCGGCCAGCCGCGCCGCGTGATCGATGCGCCCGATCTCGGGCAGCAGCACGATGAACTCGTCGCCACCCAGGCGTGCGACCGTGTCGGTGTCGCGCAGGCCGCCGGACAGCCGCTGCGCCACCGCCTGCAGCAGCCGGTCGCCGGCTACGTGCCCGAGTGAATCGTTGATGTACTTGAAGTGGTCGAGGTCGACGAACAGCACCGCGAAGATCCTGCCGCTGCGCCGCGCGTGCCGGATCGCCTCCTCCAGCCGCTCGGTGAACTTGGCGCGGTTCGGCAGGCCGGTCAGCGCGTCGTGAAACGCCTGATGGCGCAGCTTCTCCTCGTTGGCCTGCCGCTCCTCGTCGCTCTGCTCGCTGACGATGCGGTCGGCCCGGCGCACCAGCAGAAACAGGAACAGGTACAGCAGCGACAGGCTGCCGACGACCGCCCCGACGATCTGCCACTGCGTCGTCTCGAGCTGCGCCACCAGATCGCTGACATCGGAGTACACCTCGAACACGCCTTCGATCGGCGCCGTCGGGCTCGAGCGGATCGGAATGTACGTGGACAACAGGTTGCGATCATTGATCGCGTGCTCGAATGCATCGAACGTCTGCCGGAACGTGATCTCGCTGGCTGTCTCGCCGGCGCGGGCGCTCTCGAAACCGCCGTTGTCGTCCTCGTCTTCGCCGATCTGCTTCGGATCGGTCGAGAACACCGTCAGGCCGCCGAGGTCGTAGATCTTCACCTTGACGACCTTCAGCCCGTTCATCTGCCGCAGCAGGTCGGCGCGCAGGCGCGCGACTTCGGGCCGCAGCGGCAGTTGCGCGCGGTCGAGCGCGTGCGCGTTGGCGACGAAGGCGGCGTACTGCGGCCAATGCGTGTTCGCGAAGGCCCGGGTCAGCGCGACGTTGCTTCGCGTCTCGTGCTCCATCAGCGCGTCGAACGCGAGGTGCCGGTTGAACAGCAGCAGGCCGATGATCACCGCGGCGACGCCGAGCAGGCTCGCGACCGAAAGGAAGCGCTGCAGCTTGAAGACCGGCCGCTGGCGCGCGTGGTCGCCGCCGGCCGCGCCTTCGGCCGCCGCAGGCGGCCGGCCGCGCGCCGGCGGCGGCCGGCGCATCCAGTCGTACAGCATTCGATGTCGGATCAGCCTCTCCATCTGCACCGTCACGTGGGTTTCCTCGCGGTCGGGCGCCGCTTCGCGATGATCGGAACGAGGGCGAACGGATCGAAGAGGCGTTTCGACGTTCGGTGCATTGAGCGGGCATCAACGGCGCCCGCTCCGACATCCGCATGAAGTGTCGGAGACTGCTTAGTCCGATCGATCGAGGCGGCGCGGACGTGCCCTGTGGCCGCTCGGTATGCTTCCGCACCGTGCGGCCCGCGCGCGCCGCCGCAAGTGAGGAGACCCGCGATGAACAGCCCCGATCGCCTGGCCGAACTCGACCGGCTGCAATCGCTGCATCCGTACACCAACCTGCGCAAGCACGAGGAGCGCGGGCCGATCATCATGGCGCGCGGCCGCGGCATCCACGTCTACGACACGGACGGCAAGGAATACATCGAGGGCATGGCCGGGCTGTGGTGCGCGTCGCTCGGCTTCTCCAGCGAGCGGCTGATCGACGCCGCCACGCGCCAGTTGCAGCGGCTGCCGTACTACCATGGCTTCGCGCACAGGACGTCCGATGTCGCGATCGAGTGCGCGCGCGACCTGCTCGCGCTCGCCCCGGGAAGAATGGCGCGCGTGTTCTTCGGCACCAGCGGCTCGGACGCCAACGACACCGCGATCAAGCTGGTGCGCTACTACAACAACGCGCTCGGCCGGCCGAACAGGAAGAAGATCATCTCCCGCACCAAGGGCTACCACGGTGTCAGCATCGCCGCCGCGAGCCTGACAGGCCTGCCGCACCTGCACGCGGGCTTCGACCTGCCGGGGCCGGGCGTGCTGCATACCGACTGCCCCCACCATTACCGCTTCGCACAGGCCGGCGAAAGCGAGGAGTCGTTCGCCGCGCGGCTGGCACGCAACCTCGAGAAGCTGATCGACAAGGAAGGGCCCGACACGATCGCCGCCTTCATCGCCGAGCCGGTGATGGGCGCGGGCGGCGTGATCCCGCCGCCGGCCGGCTACTTCGATCTGATCCAGCCGATCCTCAGGCACCACGACATCCTGCTGATCGCCGACGAGGTGATCTGCGGCTTCGGCCGCACCGGCGAGATGTGGGGCAGCCAGACCTACGACATCGATCCCGACATCGTCACCTGCGCCAAGGCGCTGACCGGCGGCTATGTGCCGTTCTCGGCAACGCTGATCTCGCAGAAGATGTACGAGCCGATGGCCGACCAGTCGGCGAAGATCGGCACCTTCGGCCACGGCTACACGTACTCGTCGCACCCGCTCGGGGCGGCGGTGGCGATCGAGGCGATGAAGATCTATCGCGAACTGGACATCGCCGCGCGCGTGCGCGCGCTGTCGCCGCGCTTCCTCGACGGACTGCGCGCACTCGCCGCGAGTCCGATCGTCGGCGAGGTGCGCGGCGTCGGCCTGATCGCTGCGATGGAACTGGTGAAGGACCGGCAGACGAAGGAATCCTTCCCGCCCGCCGCTGCCGCGGCCGGCTACTTCGCCGAGCGCGCGCATGCGCACGGGCTCGTCGTGCGGCCGCTCGGCGAGGCGGTCGCGCTGTGCCCGCCGCTGTCGATCGAGCCGCACGAGATCGACGAGATGCTGGCGCGCTTCACGCGGGCGCTGCGCGATACCGAAGTTCACGTTCGCCGGTTCGCCTGACCCATGCCCGACCGCAGAACGCTCGTGCTGACCGGCGCCAGCCGCGGCATCGGCCACGCCACCGTCAAGCACTTCACGGCCGCGGGCTGGCGCGTGCTGACCGTGTCGCGCCGCCCCTGGACGCCGGATTGTCCGTGGGCCGAGGGCGAGGAAAACCACATCCGGATGGATCTTTCCGATGTTGCAGACGTGGCGCGCGGCATCGCCGACATCCGCGCGCGGCTGAAGCGCGGGCGCATCGAGGCGCTGGTCAACAACGCCGGCATCTCGCCCAAGCAGCCGGACGGCAGGCGGCTGGGCGTGCTCGACACCGATTACGAGACGTGGATGAAGGTGTTCCACGTCAACCTGTTCTCGGTCGCGCTGCTGGCGCGAGGACTCTTCGACGAGCTGCGCGCGGGTTCTGCGACGATCGTCAACGTGACCTCGATCGCCGGCAGCCGCGTGCATCCGTTCGCCGGCGTGGCCTACGCCTGCTCGAAGGCGGCGCTGGCGGCGCTGACCCGCGAGCTGGCGCACGAATTCGGACCGCACGGCATCCGCGCCAATGCGATCGCGCCGGGCGAGATCGACACCTCGATCCTGTCGCCGGGCACCGACGCGATCGTGCGCCAGCAGATCCCGCTGCACCGGCTCGGCAAGCCGGAGGAAGTGGCCGCGACGATCTACTTCCTGTGCACCGGCGGCGCGTCGTACATCAACGGCGCCGAGATCCACATCGACGGCGGGCAGCAGGTGTGACGATGGCGTTCGTCGAGTTCGACCAGGTGTGCAAGACCTACGACGGCGCGACCAACGTCGTCGACCGCCTGCAGCTCGCGGTCGCGGAGGGCGAGTTCCTGTCGCTGCTCGGGCCGTCCGGCTCGGGCAAGACAACGACGCTGATGATGCTGGCCGGCTTCGAGCGGCCGACCGCGGGGCACATCCGGTTGCGCGGCAAGCCGATCGACACGCTGCCGCCGTACAAGCGGAACTTCGGCATGGTGTTCCAGAATTACGCGCTGTTTCCGCACATGACGGTCGGCGAGAACCTCGCGTTTCCGCTGACCGTCCGCGGCACCGGCAAGGCCGACGCCGCCGCGCGCGTGCAGCGTGCGCTCGACATGGTGCGGCTGCCCGGCATGGCGCAGCGGATGCCGGGACAGCTTTCCGGCGGCCAGCAGCAGCGCGTCGCCGTCGCGCGCGCGCTGGTGTTCGAGCCGCAGCTCATTCTGATGGACGAGCCGCTCGGCGCGCTCGACAAGCAGTTGCGCGAGGAAATGCAGCTCGAGCTGCGGGGGCTGCACGAGCGGCTCGGCATCACGATGGTTTACGTCACGCACGATCAGTCCGAGGCGCTGACGATGTCGGACCGCATCGCCGTATTCCACCAGGGCCGGATCCAGCAGATCGCCGATCCGCAGACAATCTACGAGGCGCCGGCGAATCTCTTCGTCGCGTCGTTCATCGGCGAGAGCAACCGGCTCGCGGGCGAGGTGGTCGAGACCGACGGCAACGGCGCGTGCGTTGCCGAGATCGCCGGCGGGGCACGGCTGGCCGGCCGCGTCACCGGTGCCTGCGGCGTACCGGCGCGCGCCACGGTATCGGTGCGCCCGGAGCGCATCGCCGTCAGCGCCCCGGCCGGCGCGCCGCCGGGCATCAACGCGCTGGCGGGACACGTCGCGGAGACGATCTTCCTAGGCGTCCACGTGCGGGTGCGGCTGAAAAGCCCGGCCGGCGAACTCGTCGCCACCGTGCCGATCGCGCAGGCGGCCGGCATCCCGCCTGCCGGGGCTGCGGCGATGGCGTTATGGCCGGCCGCGAGTACAGTCGTGTTTCCGCAGTGAAGAAGATGCTTGCCCGTCATTCCCGCGCAAGCGCACTGCTGTCCGGGATAATTTTCATGCGAACAGGGCGGGTTGTAGGCGGGCGAATTCGGCGTGCTGCTGTCTTCGTCGTCGCAGCATTTCGGTTTCGGTGGCGGGGCGCTGAAACAGCGTGGCGCGCACCTCGCCGAGCAGTTGCCACAAGCTGAGGGTCAGCCCATGGGTCTGCCGATACAG
>JAKORH010000056.1 GCA_029777935.1 Pseudomonadota bacterium | reverse complement strand
TCGAGCGGATCGCCGGCGCGGGTGGCGATCTCCGCATCGTTGGCGATCGCCATCGCGCGCAGCGCGCGCGCCTCATCGGCGGCGTCGAGCGCGCGCACGACCATCCGGTTCTCCGTCAGCGTACCGGTCTTGTCGGTCGCGATCACCGTGACCGAACCGAGCGCCTCGACCGAGGATAGCCGCCGCACGATCGCGCGCCGGCGCGCCATGCGTTCGACGCCGAGCGCGAGCGTCAGCGTCAGCACGGCGGGCAGCCCTTCCGGGATCACCGCCACGGCAAGCGCGATCGCGAACAGGAACACGCGGTCGAGATGGCCGACGCCTTCGATCAGCGCGCCGGCCAGCACCATCAGCGCCGCTACCGCGAGCACCGCCCACGCGACCTGGTGGCCGAAGCGCGCCAGCCTTTGCTCGAGCGGCGTGGCCTCCTGCTCGATCGTGCCGATCAGCGTCGCCAGGCGCCCCATCGCGCTCGCCGGCCCAGTGCGCGTCAGCCGCGCGTAGCACTTGCCGCGCACCAGCAGCGTGCCGCTCAGCAGCTCGTCGTCGACGGCCTTGTCGACCGGCACCGACTCGCCCGTCAGCACCGACTCGTCGACCATCACGCCGTCGCCGTCGGCGAGCAGCGCGTCGGCGGGCACGCGATCGCCGGCCTCCAGCCGCACCCGGTCGTCCGGCACCAATTCCTCGGCCGGCACACGCGCGAGCGTGCCGTCGCGCAGCACCCAGGCGGACGCCGCCGCCATCGATTTCAGGCGCACCAGCGCCGCCTCCGCCTTGCGCTCCTGGAACACGCCGAAGCCGGCGTTCAACAGCAGGATCGCAGCGATCGCGATCGCCTCGACCGGCCAGCCCGCCGCGCCGTCGTGCCACCACAGCCCGAGATCGATCGCCACCGCCGCGACCAGCACGTACATCAGCGGGCTGGCAAACTGGCGCACGAAGCGGAGCGCCAGCGGCGTGGGCCGCGCGCGGGGCAGCGCGTTCGGCCCGACCTCGCGCAGCCGGCGCGCCGCTTCGGACTGCGCCAGGCCGCGTTCGGTTGCGGTGGATGCGTTCATCGCCGGTGACGCTATTCGCCGCGGATGAACAGGATGTAGGTGTTCAGCAGGTACATCGCGAACAGAAACATGCTGACCCAGCCGGCCCGGCGCAGCACGCGCACGCGCGCCCGATAGAACACGCCGACCATCACCACGCCGGTCATGATCACCGCGGAGAACGCGGACACGCCGTGCACCGGCGAGACATCCGCGAGGATCGATCCCTTCAGGTACAGCACGTCGTCGAGCGCGATGATGAGGATGTCGAACAGATTGCTGCCGAGCAAGTTCGAGATCGCCAGATCGAGCGCGCCCAGGCGCAGCGCCGAGAGCGTGACCACGAGTTCCGGCACCGAGGTCGCGAAGGCGACAAAGATGGTGCCGACGAACGAACGCTGCCAGCCCATCGCCTCGGCCATCGCCACGCCGATGAAGGGCAGCCAGATGCCGGCCGCGATCACGACCGCGGCCGCCGCCGCGTAGCCGATCACCGCCTGGCGCAGCGTGATGTCCGGGTAGCGCGCCGCCGCTTCCTCGACCCGCTCGGCGAGCTGCGCGCGTTCGTAGCGGAACACGGTGCGCATCGCGATCGCGTACAGAATCACGAGGATCGGCGTGTACAGGCCGACGTGGAACAGCGACCATTGCAGGCCGTCGCCGTGCAGCAGGATGCTGAAGCCGACGAAGCCGATCAGGATCACGCCGAACGCGGCCGACAGCAGGTGCGCCTGGCTGGCGCGCGCGTAAATCGACTCGCCGCGGCTCACCATGTCCATGACGACGAGAAGCGCGAGGTTGAACACGCAGCTGCCGAGCGCATCGCCGATGGCGATGTTGGGTGCGGCCGCGAGCGTGACCGCGCTGGCGCCAGTCACCAGTTCCGGCAGCGAAGTGACCGTGGCGAGAAGGATCAGCCCGATCCACGTGCCGCCCAGACCGGTCTTCTCCGCGATTGCATCGCCGTAGCGCGACAGCCGGCTGCCCGCCACGGCGATCAGCAGCACGCACAGCGCGAACTCGGCCCAGACAACGATCAGCGCGGTGTTCATTCGGTGCTCAGATCATCGCGGTCGCGAATGGCGGCGCGCGCTTGGCTTCTGGCGTGCCGCCGGACGGGGTGATCACCGGCAGCATTGCGCTTTTGACCGCGAAGTCGGGGGCTCTGCCGCGTAGACAGGATGAGTCACCGAACGCATGTTCGGGCTGCTCTCGCCCAGCGGAGAATTTCAGTCGCGCCTGTTCGCGACGGCACCGAGATTGGCATTGGCATGGCGAGCGCGCACGATGCGGATCTCGTCGCGGCCGCCGTGCGGGCAAGTCTTAGCGCGAATCGCCCGTCGCCACCGTTGATCACAGCGCAATCCCGCAGTTGAACAGCATAGACAAACCGCCCGCTTGCTGCCATTCGTCTAATCCGTCCAACGGTGCTTTGCTCGGGGACAACTTCATGCACATTGGCGACCTATGTTCGCATGCAGCTGTCGCGACCTTCGTGCGCGCGGGTGACTTCCTCATTTCCATGTTAACCGGCGAGCGCACGAGGGCGGCCCAAGACGGACCCCGCCAATCTGCGTCTTCGGCACGCATGAGCACGTGGCGGCCTGCTTGATCGCTTTGAATGGGTTCTAGCAGGCTGTTGAAATGCGGATGATTCTGAAGCTGCCAGAGCGACGTGCGAGCGCGAGCCGAGGCATTTCGGTGTTGCTGATCGCTTGTGATGCCAATTTCGAAGCCTCCGCGGACTCGTTGGATGTCGTCGGGCCTTGGTTTTTTGTGCTGCGGACGGACTGCTCCCGTCTATGGCGGCGCCAGCTTGGCGATGCGCAGCAGGTTCAGCGCACAGCCGGCCAGCACGAAGGTCATCTCCACCTTCTCGCGTCCGCGCACCTTGACCTTCTTGGTGCCGCCGATCGTGTGCAGCCAGCCGAAGCACTCCTCGATGCGTTTGCGCAGCCGCTGCGACAGCGCGTAGCTCCTCGAGCCGGTGGTGCGCCCGTCCAGTCCGGGCACCGTTCGGCCCTCGATCATGGCGATGTGCGGCTTGATCTTTCGCGCACGCAGCGTCTGGACGAAGCCGCGCTGGCAGTAGCCCTTATCGGCGCCGAGCGAATCGGGTTCGATGCCCTGCCGCTTCTGCTCGTCGAGCAGTGCTGCGGCCGCCTTGACCTCGGCGTTGTCGTGCGGAGCGGTCACGCTCAGGCCCAGCACCAGCCCGTTGCGGTTCTCCATCAACGCATGGCCGGCGTAGGCCAGCCGGCTCTCCTTGCCTTGGCCCTTGCGTGCCAGCTTCGCCTCGGGATCGGTCGTGCTCTCATGCGTGCCGTTGCTGCGCCGCTGGCCCTTGAAGTCGACTTCGGGATTGCCGCCGCCGACGCCGCCGTCACCGCCGTCCTTGGGCCGCACGCTCTTCATGCTGGCCCAGGCGTCGATCAACGTGCCGTCGACACTGAAGTGCTCGTCGCTGACCAGACCCTTACGCCGCGCGATGCGCACGATCATGCCCAGAAAGCGCGGCGCGACCCGGTGCGCCAGCAACCGCTCGCGGTTCTTGCTGAAGGTGGAGTGATCGAAGGCCGCATCGTCGATGCCCAGCGCCAGAAACCAGCGAAACAGCAGGTTGTAGTCGAGCATCTCGCAAAACAGCCGCTCCGAGCGCACCGAGTACAGCGCCATCAGCAGCGTGCTCTTGAGCAGCGTCTCCGGCGGCACCGACAGCCGTCCGCCGTCGGCATACATGGCATTGAACACCCGGCTCATCCGCCGCAGTGCTTCGTCGGCGTAGACCCGGATCGCTCGCAACGGGTGATCGGCCGGCACTCGCGCCTCCGGCGACACGTAACTGAACAGCCCTTCCTGATTGCTCTCGTATCCGCGCATCACCCGCACCGAAGTAAAAAAACCATGCCTTCGAGATCGATCACAAGAAATGGTTCCGACGGTCGAATTTCAACAGCCTGCTAGCTCGTCGCGAACTACTTCGCGGCCATCGTCTTGACATGGAAGGCGGGCGCGCTGCCGTCGCGGGAAGCGCCGGCGTAGACGGTCAGGTGCGGATACGGAATCTCGATGCCTTCCTGGTCGAAGGCCTTCTTCAGGCGGCGCAGGAAGTCGCGTCGCACGCCCCACTGCTCCAGCGGCGCGACCTTGAAGCGGCATCGCAGTACCACCGCGGAGTCGTCCCAGCGTTCGACGCCGGCGATCTCGAGTTCATCCAGGATGCGCGCATTGAACGCTGCGTCGGCGCGCATCTCGCTGCCGACGCGGCGCATCAACGCGAGCGCGGTGTCCACGTCCTCGCGATACGCGATGCCGACGTCGATCACCGCCTGTGCATAACCGCGGCTCATGTTGACGACGTTCGTGATCAATCCGTTCGGCACGAAGTGCACGTTGCCGTCGTAGTCGCGCAGCCGCACGTAACGCAGCGTGACCTCCTCGACCAGGCCCGAGACGCCGGCGATCTTGACCACGTCGCCCTGGCGAATCTGGTCCTCGAACAGCAGGAAGAACCCGGTGAAGTAGTCCTTGACCAGGCTCTGCGCGCCGAAGCCGATCGCCAGGCCCGCCACGCCAGCGGCGCCCAGGATCGGCGCCAGCGAGATGCCGATCTCCGACAGCACCATCATGCCGGCGATCGCGGTGACGATGACGGCGACCGTGTAGCGGAACACGCGGCCGAGCGTCTCGGCGCGCTTCACCGACTCGGGATCG
>JAKORH010000055.1 GCA_029777935.1 Pseudomonadota bacterium | reverse complement strand
GGTGCCGAAGTGGCGGTCGGTCAGCGTCATCGTGATCGCACCGGCCAGCACCGGCATCACCGCGATCAGCAGATAGGCGGTGATCAGCCAGGTCCACACGAACATCGGCATCTTCATCAGCGTCATGCCGCGTGCGCGCATGTTCAGGATCGTCGTGATGATGTTGATCGACCCCATGATGGAACTCGCGCCCAGGATGTGGAGCGCGAAGATGGCCATGTCCATGCCCATGCCCATCTGCACCGTCAGCGGTGCGTACAGCGTCCAGCCGGCGGCCGGCGCCCCGCCCGGCACGAAGAACGATCCCACCAGCAGCAGCGCCGCCGGCGGCAGCAGCCAGAAGCTGAAGTTGTTCAAGCGCGCGAACGCCATGTCGGGCGCGCCGATCTGCATCGGGATCATCCAGTTCGCGAAGCCGACGAAGCCAGGCATGATGGCGCCGAACACCATGATCAGCCCGTGCATGGAGGTGAGCTGGTTGAAGAATTGCGGCTCGAAGATCTGCAGCCCGGGCTGGAACAGTTCCGAGCGGATGCCGAGCGCCAGCACGCCGCCGACCAGGAACATCGTGAACGAGAACCACAGGTACATCGTGCCGATGTCCTTGTGGTTGGTCGCGTACAGCCAGCGCCGCCAGCCGGAAGGCGCGTGCTCGTGCGCGGCGCCGTGCGCGTGACCGGGTTCGTGGACGATTGCGCTCATTCTTGCTCCTTCGGAATCAGTCCGCTGCCTGCGCGTGCGGCGTCACCGCGCGTCACTTGCGCGCCGCCTTGAACTCGGCCGGCTGGATCGCCACGCCGGTCTTGTTGCTCCAGCTGTTGCGCTCGTAGGTCGCGACCGCCGCCAGTTCGACGTTCGACAGCGCCTTCCACGACGGCATCGCGCCCTTGCCGGCCAGCATGATCGCGATCTGCTGCGCCTTGTCGGCGACGACCTTGCTGCCGTCCAGCGGCGGGAACGTTCCCTTGATGCCCTGTCCGTTGGCCTGGTGGCACGCCTGGCAGTTTGCCGCGTAGACCCTGGCGCCCCGCTCGATCAGCTCGGCCATGGTCCAGGCCCTGTTCTCGTCGTCGGCGGCAGCCGCCATCTGCTTCTTCTTGTCCGCCACCCACTTCGTGTACTCGTCGGCGGTCACCACCCGCACCTTGATCGGCATGAACGCGTGGTTCTTGCCGCACAACTCGGCGCACTGGCCGTAGTAGACGCCGGTCTTCTCGGCGCGGAACCAGGTGTCGCGCACGAAGCCCGGGATGGCGTCCTGCTTGACCGCGAACGCCGGCACGAACCAGGCGTGAATCACGTCGACCGCGGTGGTGATCACGCGCACCTTCTTGTCGACCGGCACCACCAGTTCGTTGTCGACTTCGAGCAGGTAGACCGGATTGGCCTTGCGCGCGGCGGCGTCGCGGCCGTCGATCTGCTCCTGCGGCGTGGCGAGCGTGGAGAAGAACGAAATGCCCTCGCCCTCGCCCTTCAGATAGTCGTAGCCCCACTTCCACTGGTAGCCGGTGGCCTTGATCGTCAGGTCGGAGTTCGAGGTGTCCTTCATCGCGACCACGGTGCGGGTCGCCAGCGCCCCCATCGCGATCACGATGACGAACGGCACGATGGTCCACGCAATTTCCACCGCCGTGCTTTCATGGAAGTTCGCAGCCTGGTGCCCCTTCGACCTGCGGTGCGCGTAGATCGAATAGAACATCATGCCGAACACGATGACGAAGATCGCACCGCAGATCCCCAGCATCATCCAGTGCAGCCAGTGCACCTCGCGCGCGATCGACGTGACCGGCGGTGCAAGGTTGTACCGGCTCTGAATCGCGCCGGCGCTGCCGGCCGCCGCGAGCAGCGCCGCCGCCGAGGTCGCCCTGATCGTTATGGTCATTCTGGTCGAATCCATCAAGTCATCCGCTGCGGCTGGCGCCGCCCCCGAATCCTTTGTTCTCGCGCTCCGTTCCAACTACGCCGTCGCCACACCGCGCAGCGCGCAATTCAACTCCTGCGCCAGCTTCTGCCGACGTACGACCCACTGTCCGGACATGGCAAAGCCGACCCCGATCGCGAGCGACAGCACGACGAGCGACGCGAATACGGCGGCCGCCGGCCGCGGCGAAGCCGAGCAGTTACGCTTGACGGTCCAGCGGATCGCGGGCTCTGACATTCGGGCTCTTCCAACGGCCTTCGCGGTCAGGCGCGACGCATCCCACGCAACCCCCGACCCTCACGCCCCGCAGAAACCGCAAGAAATTTGATGCAGGGCAATTGCAAGGCGGCCGGATTATAGGCACACGCGCGCTTCCGGCCAACGGTGCGCGCCGGCGCGCACCTCAGCGTGCCCGCAGTTGCGCGCGCAACGCCTCGACGGAAATGTGCGTTGACCGCTCTTTCGGCATGGGCTTCCACGCGTGGCCGTAGGCGATCTCGAATGTCAGGCCGATGCGCCCCGCCGCGTCGCGCTGTGCTTCCAGCGCGGCGAGCAGCGCGCGCGCCCGCGCGCCCGCCACGAGCCCCAGCGCACGATCGCTGCGCGGATTGCCGCCGAGCGCCGCCACTTCGCGCAGCAGATCGCGCGGCGAGGGGAAGGTCAGGCGGATGCGCTCGGCATCCATCACGGGCGTGGCGAAGCCGGCGGCTACCAGCATGTCGCCGAAATCATGCATGTCGATGAATGGCATCGGCGCGGCCCGCGGCACGGCGGCGGCGAAGGCCGTGCGCAGTTCCTTGAGCGTGTCCGGGCCAAAGCAGCTGAACATCAGCAGGCCGTCGGTGCGCAGAATTCGCTTCCATTCGGGAAAGAGGCGGTGCGGTGTCGGATGCCAGTGCAGCATCAGGTTGGAGATCACCATGTCGGCACAGCCATCGGCGAGCGGCAGCGCACCCGCGTCGGCAGCGATCAGGTGCGCGCGCGCGCGGCGCCACCAGTCGGCAATCCGCCGCAGAGCGCCCGCGCGCCGGCCCGCGCCCAGCATGCCGAGCGAATGATCGATGCCGATCCACTCCGCGCGCGGGTAGCGCGCGCGCAGCGCGGCTCGCGATGTGCCCGCGCCGCAGCCGATGTCGACGATGCGCGCTGGCGCGATGCGGATCACTTCGAGCCGCTCCAGCATGCGGCGCTCGATCTCGCGCGCGAGGAAGTCGCGGCGCGCGAACGCCGCCGCGCGCCGGTCGAACTGCAGGCGCACGGTCGCGGTCCGCACCGGAACGCGCGGCGGATCGACGATCGTGGGAGTCAGTTCGGAGGTGCCGGGACCGAGAGCCATGCGGCGCTGCTGAAGCGGCGGGCCAGTATATGCTCGCTGCGCATGACGTTCCGCCCGACGCTGCAGTCGCTCGCCCGCGCCGGCGCGCACCTGCGCGCCGCGGCACCTTGCGTGATGTGCGAACTGCACGATGCGGCCGACGGGCCGCTGTGCGTCGCGTGCGAGCGCGATTTCGCTCCGCCCGCCGCACTCCGCTGCTCGGTGTGTGCGCTGCGGCTGCCGGCGCAATCGGCGGCGACCATCTGCGGCGAGTGCGCGCGCCGTCCGCCGCACTTCGATGCCACGCTGACGCTGGGCGATTACGCCCCGCCGCTCGACGGCATGGTGCTGGCGCTGAAATCCGGCGGCCGGCTGGCGCTGGCGCGCGCATTCGGCTCGCTGCTGGCGCGGCGGGCAAATGCGCTCGAGCGCTGCGGCGCGCTGCTCACCGCGGTGCCGCTGGCATTCGAGCGCCACGCCGAGCGCGGGTTCAACCAGGCACTCGAGATCGCGCGCCACGCCGCCGGCGCGCTCGCGCTTCCGCTCGCCGCCGGCGCGCTGCTGCGCGTGCGGCACGCCAGGCCCCAGCACGTGCTCGCGCTCGACGAGCGCCGCCGCAACGTGCGGGGCGCGTTCACCGTACGCGCCGACGTGCGCGACCGGCACGTGCTGGTGGTCGACGACGTGATGACGACCGGCAGCACGCTGGAGGAGATCGCGCAGGTGCTGAAGCGCGCCGGCGCTGCGAAAGTGACCAACCTCGTCGTCGCCCGCACGCCCTGACGATGGTCAATGTCGTGCTGGTCGAGCCGGAGATCCCGCCCAATACCGGCAACGTCATCCGGCTGTGCGCGAACAGCGGCGCGCAACTGCACCTGATCGAGCCGCTCGGCTTCGAACTGAGCGACAAGCAGCTGCGGCGCGCCGGGCTCGACTATCACGAGTACGCGACGCTGAAGGTGCACGCGAGCTTCGATGCGCTGCTCGCGGCGCAGCGCTGCGATCCGCGGCGCATGTTCGCGTTCACGACGCGCGGCGAGCGTCTGCTCGGCGAGGTGCGGTTCGAGCCCGGCGACTGGCTGGTGTTCGGCGCCGAAACGCGCGGGCTGCCGCAGGCGTTGCGCGCACGCTTCGCACCGGACCGGACGGTCCGGCTGCCGATGCGCGCGGGCAACCGCAGCCTGAACCTGTCGAATGCAGTCGCGGTGGCAGTGTACGAGGCTTGGCGGCAATGCGGCTACGCCGGGGGCTCGTAGCGACGCCCCGCGCGGGCCGGGCGCTATGTTCTCGAAAGATCGGCCGCCGTTCGCCGCGCCGCTGCCATCTGCAGCCGCAGCCGCTCGAACAGCGGCTCCGGTGCCGTCTCGACCAGCAGCAGGTCGGCGTGCTCGGGCCGGACAAAGCCTTCGGCCGCACTGTGGCGCACGAACGCGAGCAGGTGATCGAAGTAGCCCGCGACGTTGATCAGACCGACCGGCTTGGCGTGCAGCCTGAGCTGCAGCCAGGTGATCATTTCGAACATCTCCTCGAACGTGCCGTAGCCGCCGGGCAGGACCACGAACGCATCGGCGCGTTCGGCCATCAGCCGCTTGCGCGTGTGCATCGAATCGACGACCAGCAGTTCGGACAGGCCCTGGTGCGCGACCTCGGGCCGCATCAGGTGCTCGGGGATCACGCCGATCACCTTGCCCCCCGCGACGAGACAAGCGTCCGCGACCGCGCCCATCATGCCGACGTGACCGCCGCCGTAGACCAGACTGACGCCGTGCCGCGCACAAGCGGCGCCGAACGCGCGCGCGACTTCGATGTACTCAGGCCGCGCGCCTGGCTGCGAGCCGCAGAACACGCACACGGAAGATAGCGGCCTCACGCGCCGGACTCCCGCTTCGGATCGCGCGCCAGCAGCCGCGCCAGCGCATCAGTCGGCGGCACCGCGCCCTCGAGCACCGCGCACACCGCCGCGGTCAGCGGCATCTCGACCTGCAGCGACCGCGCGCGCGCCGCCACCGCGGGCGCCGACCACGCGCCTTCGGCGACATGGCCGATGCGCTCGAGCGCCCTGGCGAGCGGTATTCCCCGCCCGAGCAAAACGCCGACCTGCCGGTTGCGTGACAGCTCGCCGGTGCAGGTCAGGATCAGGTCGCCGACGCCCGCGAGCCCCATGAAGGTCTCGGCGCGCGCGCCGAGCGCGGCCCCGAGCCGCGCGGTTTCGGCCAGGCCGCGCGTGATCAGCGCCGCGCGCGCGTTGTGGCCGAGCCCGAGCGCGTCGCTGATGCCGGTGGCGATGGCCATCACGTTCTTCACCGCACCGCCGACCTCGACGCCGATCACGTCATCGCTGGAGTAGATGCGCAGCGGACCCGCATGGAAGATCTGGGTGACCCAGCGACAGAACTGCCCGGGGCCGGCCACTGTCAGCGCGGTGGGCAGGCCGCGCGCGACCTCCAGCGCGAAGCTCGGTCCCGACAGCGGACCGCTCGGATGCGACGCGATCTCGTCGCGCACGATCTCGTGCGCGAGCTTCGCGGTGTCGCGTTCGAAGCCCTTGCAAAGCCAGACGAACGGCGCCAGCGCCGTCTCGGTGCGCAGACGGCGCACGATCTCGCGCAGCGCCGCGGTCGGCGTGGCGACCACGACCAGACCATGGCGCGCGTGCGCGACCGCCGCCTCGAAATCGGATGACACCTGGATCGACGCCGGCAGCGCGATGCCGGGCAGATAACGCTCGTTGCGATGCGCGCCGGCGAGCAGCCGCACCTGCGCCGCGTCGCGCGCCCACAGCGTCACGTGATGGCGCTGCGCCAGCGCCACCGCGATCGCGGTGCCCCAGGCGCCCGCGCCGAGGACCGCGACCTGCGCCATGCGAGCGGTTTCGGCCTACTGCCGGGTCGCGGTCGCGGCAGCGTCCTGCTGCTGCGCCAGCCGCTGCTGATACATCGCCTCGAAGTTGATCTCGGCCAGATGGATCGATGGCAGGCCGGTGCGATTGATCAGGTCCGCGACGTTGGCGCGCAGGTACGGGTAGATGATGCCGGGGCACACGATGCCGAGGATCGCGTCGAACTGCTCGGTCGGAATGCCGCGCATCTCGAAGATGCCGGCCTGCTTGCCCTCGACCAGGAACAGTACCTTGTCGCCGACTTTGGCAGTGGTCGTCGCGCGCACCACGACCTCGTAGATACCCTCCACGACCTTGCTGTTCGTGACCTCGAGCTGGACGTCGACCTGCGGCGCGGTCGGCTCGAGAAAGATCTGCGGGGCGTGCGGCAGCTCGAGCGAGGCGTCCTTCAGGTAGATGCGCTGCAGCTGGAACATCGGCTGCGCTGCGGACGACGGGTTGACGTTCTCGGCCATGAAGATCCTTTCGTGGGAGGCCGGCAGCCGCCGGCGAGGAATCGGAGGCGAGCCGCGCTTAGAACCTATCGGTTCTTAGGCGGCAAGCAGCGCCGCGAGCTTGCCCTCGCGGTCGAGCGCGGACAGATCGTCGAATCCGCCGACGTGCGTGTCGCCGATGTAGATCTGCGGCACGGTGCGGCGGCCGGTGCGGGCGATCATGTCTTCGCGCTGCGCCGCATCCAGGTCGATGCGGATCTTCTCGATCTCGGTCACGCCGCGCGCCTTCAGCAGCGCCTCGGCGCGCAGGCAGAACGGGCACACGGCGGTGCTGTACATCCGGACACGGGCGGTCATCAACGGTCTCGGTCTCTCGATGAATGGTCAGGTTCTGACCGGCAGTCCGGCCTCGCGCCACGCCGCGAGCCCGCCGGCCAGCACGTAGACCTCGCCGAAACCCGCCGCACGCAACTGTGCGGCGGCGGGCGCGGCGGAGCGGCCGGTGTTGCAAACAAGGATCACCGGGCGGTCCTTCTTCAGTTCTGCCGCGCGTTGCGCGATCTTCGGCGTCGGAATGTTCTTCGCGTTCGGCAGCGAACCGCGGCCAAATTCGTCCTCGCCGCGCACGTCGACGACCTGCGCGTGCTTGGAGTTGATCAGCTGCGTGGCCTGCAGCGTCGACACCGACGGACCCGCCGCGCGGGCCCGGATTAGCGGCCACAGCAGCATGCCGCCGCTGACGAGCGCCACCGCGATCAGGAAGATGTTGTCGATGAAGAACCGCACCGGCGGGCGAACTCAAGGGAAGCAACTGAATTATAGAATGCGCTTGACGCTCGCCCGTCAGCGAGGCGAGGAATGGCGCTGTTCCGACCCGTGACTCCCATGTACAAGCTCGTCCTGCTACGCCATGGCGAAAGCCAGTGGAATCTGGAAAACCGGTTCACCGGCTGGACCGATGTGGACCTGTCCGAGAACGGCATGCGCGAATCGCGCGCCGCGGGCGACCTGCTGAAGCGCGAGGGCTATGTCTTCGACATCGCCTACACGTCGGTGCTGAAGCGCGCGATCCGCACGCTGTGGCTCGCGCTCGATGCGCTTGATCTGATGTGGCTGCCGGTCGTGCATTCGTGGCGGCTGAACGAGCGCCACTACGGCGCGCTGCAGGGGCTGAACAAGGCCGAGACCGCAGCCCGGTTCGGCGAGCAGCAGGTGCTGATCTGGCGCCGCGCCTACGCGATCGCGCCCGAGGCGCTGGCGCGCGACGACCCGCGCTGGCCGGGCCGCGAGCCGCGCTACAGACACCTGAAGCCGGAGGAGATTCCCGCGACCGAGTGTCTGAAGGACACCGTCGCGCGCGTGGTGCCGTTCTGGAACGACTCGATCGCGCCGGCCATCGCACGCGGCCGCCGCGTGCTGGTCGCCGCGCACGGCAATTCGCTGCGCGCGCTGATCAAGCATCTGGACCGCGTCTCGGACGACGACATCGTCGGCCTGAACATCCCCACCGCAAGGCCGCTGGTGTACGAACTCGACGACCGGCTCAAGCCGATCCGCCACTACTACCTCGGCGATCCGGAGGAAATCGCGCGTGCGACGGCTGCGGTCGCGGCGCAGGGGCACGCCGCACCGTCGGGGCGGCGCGAATAGCGCGCGACCTTCGTCCGCGCGCTCGGTGGGAGCCGGCCGCGTTGCCCGCCAGACTCCTCTACGCGACCTGCGCGGCGATCGGCCTCGCCGTGCTGGCGCCGCCCGGCGACGCGCTGGCGCGCAGCGCGAAGAACGAGACGAAGAAGGGCGCGCCGGCCAAGCGCAGCGATGCCGGCGCGAGCGCCGCGCGCAAGGACCGCCTGCAGGCCGAGCAGCGCGACCTGCAGCAGCGGCTGGCGCGGGCCAAGAAGCAGCTCGCGGCCGCCGAGGCATCGCACTCCGAAGCGACCGATGCGCTGCGCGCCTCCGAGGCGGCGATCTCGGGCGCGAACCGGCGACTGCGTGAACTCGCGGCCGCGCGCCGCGACGCGGAGCGCCAGATCGCCGACCTGCAGGACCGCAATCGCCAGATCGTCGCGCGCCAGGGCGAGCAGGAGCGGCAGATCGGGCTGGTGCTGCGCAGCCAGTTCGCGCTGCTGCACAGCTCGCCGTGGCACAAGCTGCTCGATGGCGAGAACCCGGGCCAGATCGGACGCGATCTGCAGTACCTCGATTACATCGGCCGCGCGAAGGCGCAGCTGATCGGAGAGTTGCGCGCGCACCGCGACGATCTGGCGGCGCTCGAGGACGAATCGCGGCAGCGTCAGAACGAGCTGGCGGCAATCGCGGAGGAAGAGCGTTCGAACCGCGCGCTGCTGCTGCAGCAGCAGGCGGCGCACAAGCGCACGCTCGACCGGCTCGCCAAGCAGATCGGCACGCAACGGCAGTCGATCGCCACGCTCGAGCGCGACGAACATCGCCTCGGCTCGCTGATCGACCAGCTGACCAGGACGCTGGCCGAACAGGCGCGGCACCGCGAGCGCGCGCCCGCTGCGGCGGCGCCGGCGACACCGCGCGCGGCCGATTTGGAACCGCCGGCCAATTCGGCCTTCGCGCAACTGCGCGGGCACATGGCGCTGCCCGTGCAGGGGGAGATCGCCGCCCGCTTCGGCAGCCCGCGCCGCACCGAGGCCGGCGTCGCCGGACCGACGTGGAAGGGCGTGTTCATCCGCGCACCGGCCGGCTCCGAGGTGCACGCGGTGGCCGCCGGTCGGGTGCTCTTCGCCGACTGGCTTCGCGGCTTCGGCAACCTGTTGATTCTCGACCACGGTGAGGGCTTCATCTCCGTCTACGGCAACAACTCCACGCTGATTCGCAGCGTCGGCGAAAGGGTCGGCCGCGGAGACGTGATCGCCGAGGTGGGAAGCACCGGAGGAAACGCCGAGCCCGGCCTATACTTTGAACTGCGTTATCAGGGTCGACCGATGGACCCGTTGCGGTGGGCGGCGGCACGCTAGCTCGCAGGAACTTTAGGTCGACCCCGCGATCAGTGGTGAAACTCCCGGAGGTGTCATGAGCGGACGCATGCGCAATATCGGATTGATCGCCGTCGGCGCGTTCGCCGGCGTCGCGATCAGTCTCGGCATTTCCGCCTACGCCTTCCGCGAGGCGCGCGGGCCGATTCCGCTCGACGAGATTCGCCAGTTCACCGACGTGTTCGGCGTGATCAAGCAGAACTACGTCGAACCGATCGATGACAAGAAACTGATGCAGGAGGCGATCTCCGGCATGCTGTCGGGGCTCGATCCGCACTCGGCGTTTCTCGACAGCGACGCGTTCAAGGAACTGCAGACCAGCACGCAGGGCGAATTCGGCGGGCTCGGCATCGAGGTCGCGCCCGAGGATGGCGCGGTGCGCGTGGTGGCGCCGATCGACGACACGCCGGCGGCGCGCGCCGGCATCAAGTCGGGCGACTTGATCATCAAGATCGACGACAAGCTCACGCGCGGCATGCAGTTGAACGAGGCGGTCAAGCTGATGCGCGGCAGAAAGGGCACGTCTGTCACGCTGACGGTGCTGCGCAAGAATGAAACGCAGCCGCTCGAGTTCAAGCTGGTGCGGGACGTGATCCGGACGCAGTCGGTCAAGGCCAAGATGATCGAACCCGGGTACGGCTTCATCCGTATCTCGAGCTTCCAGGAACGCACTGTCGAGGACCTGGTCGCGAAGCTGAACGAGCTTTACAAGCAGGGGCCGCTGAAAGGCCTCGTGCTGGACCTGCGCAACGATCCCGGCGGGCTGCTGCATTCGGCGATCGGGGTGGCGGCCGCGTTCCTGCCGCCGCGCACTTTGGTGGTCTCGACCGATGGCCGCACCGAAGACGCGCGGCGGCGCTTCGTCGCCGCGCCCGAGGACTATCAGCGCGGCCGCGGCGAAGACGTGCTCGCCAAGCTGCAGGCGCAGGTGAAGACAGTGCCGCTGGTGGTGCTGGTCAACAACGCGAGTGCGTCGGCCTCCGAAATCGTGGCCGGGGCGCTGCAGGACGACAAGCGCGCGACGCTGGTCGGCGCGCAGACCTTCGGCAAGGGCTCGGTGCAGACCATCATCCCGATCCGCACCGACGGCGATCAGCCGGCGGCGATCAAGCTCACCACCGCGCGCTACTTCACGCCGAGCGGCCGTTCGATCCAGGCCAAGGGCATCACACCCGACTTCAATGTCGACGACACGCCCGAGGGCAACTTCGCCGGGCTGACAGTGCGTGAAGCTGACCTCGCGCACCACCTGGCGAACCCCTCGAAGCAGCCCGACGCGACGGCGGCACCTGCCGGCGCGTCGGCCATCCCGGCGGCACCGGCCGAGCCGCACGCCACCGCGGCGGCTCAGCGCCGCTACGAATTCGGCTCCGCCGACGACTTCCAGTTACGCCAGGGTCTGAACTTCCTGCAGGGCAAACCGATCGTCACGGCCAAGCCGCGCGAAAACGTGGCTGCAACTGCGGTCACCAAGTAGACGTGCCGTACAACCGCCGCAAGGGCCGCACTGCGGCCCTTGTGCTTTTTCCTCCGAGCCGCTGATGAACGACCAGGAACTGCTGCGCTATTCGCGCCACATCCTGCTGAACGAGATCGGCGTCGAGGGCCAGCAGCGACTGCGCGACGCGCGCATGCTGGTGATCGGAGCCGGCGGCCTGGGTTCGCCGGCGGCGTTCTACCTCGCCTCGGCCGGCGTGGGCCGCATCACGCTGGTCGACGGCGACACCGTCGACCTCACCAACCTGCAGCGACAGATCCTGCACACGACCGATCGCATCGGACAACCGAAAGCGACCTCGGGCAAATCCACGCTGGCGGCGATCAATCCGCAGGTCGAGGTGATCGCGCTGACCACGCGCGTGTCGGACGCGGAACTCGACGATCTGGCGCGCGACGCTACCGTCGTCCTCGACTGCTCCGACAATTTCGCCACGCGGCACGCGGTCAACCGCGCCTGCGTCCGACATCGGCGGCCGCTGGTGTCCGGCGCGGCGATCCGCTTCGATGGCCAACTGGCGGTATTCGATCTCGCCCGCGCCGAAAGCCCGTGCTACGCGTGCCTGTTTCCCGAGGGCGACGGCGAGGACGAACTGTGCGCGGTGATGGGCGTGTTCGCGCCGGTGACGGGCATCATCGGCACGCTGCAGGCGGCCGAGGCGCTGAAACTCGCGGCCGGAACGGGTGAGAGCCTGTGCGGGCGCCTGCTGCTGCTCGACGCGCTGACGATGAGCATCCGCACGCTGGCGGTGCCGCGCGACCCGCAGTGCGCGGTGTGCGGCGCGCCGGCTACGTGAGCAGCGCCGGCAGTTGCGCGTCGAGCCCGTCGGCCGGCAGCCGCTTGAAGCCGCTCTTGGCGAAGCGCTGCCAGCGTCCGAGCACGTAGGCGACGATCAGGCTGGCGCGCGCGGCCGGGTCGAAATCGGGCGCCAGTTCGTTCTGGGTGATCGCGACACGGTAGCCCTGCCGGATCGACGCCTCGATGCGGTCGAGCAACTGGTTCATCCGCTCCTGCAGCCGCTCGTGCTCGTTGACCAGGGCATCGCCGATCAGCACCCGCGTCATGCCGCGGTTGGTCTGCGCGAACTCCAGCAGCATGACGACGATCCGCCGCACCTGCTTCAGCCCCGAGGACTCCTTGGCCGAAATCTCGTTGATCAGACCGAAGATGGTCGATTCGATGAACTCGATCAACCCCTCGAACATCTGCGCCTTGCTGGCAAAGTGCCGGTACAGCGCCGCCTCGGACACGTCGAGCTTGGCGGCCAGCGCCGCGGTCGTGACCTTCTCGCCCTTCGGGTCCTCGAGCATCGTCGCGAGCGTCTGCAGGATCTGCAGCCTGCGTGCGCCCGGCTTGCGCTTGCTCGATGATTCGACCGACAGACCTGCGGCATCCATTGCCACCTCGCGTGAGTGGCCAAAATCTACCGTAAAGACGCTTGACGTGGGGAATTACTTCTATCGGGAAGCCGGCCGATACACGGATTTGCTAACCCACCCGGCCTAGGTCGAACAGCCGGTCAAGTTCGCTCAGCGCGGCTCGCACAGGCAGTGCGCCACCGCGCCGAATGGACGCTCGGCCACCCGCTCAAGCCACGCCAGATCGCGCTGTGCCTGCGCGCCCACGAGCCCGGTCGGACCGGACAGGCTCAGCCCAAGGGTCGCCCGCAACGCGCGTGCTGATTCGCCAGCCAGCAGCGCGAGCAGCCGGTCGATGCCGCGCGGCGCACGTTCGATGTAGACGACGCGGAAATCCTCGCCCAGCTTGGCACGCGTCGCCGCGTCCTTCAGCGCGTCGACGTAGCTGCCGAGCCGGTCGACCAGTTGCTGCTCCTTGGCCTCGCGGCCGGTCCACACACGGCCCTGCGCAACCTCGTTGATCTTTTCCGGCGTCGTCCTTCGCGCCGCTGCCGCCAGCCGGACGAACTCGTCATAGCTGTGCCCCACTCCGGTCTGGATCAGTTCTCCCACGCGCGGATCAAGCGGGCGCCGCGGGTCGCCCGCGCCACCGAGCCATGTCGTCGTGACGCCGGCCGTATGCAGCGACAGCTTTTCCATCGCCTTGTCGGCGGACGGCAGCAGCGCGAACACGCCGATCGATCCGGTCACGGTCGTCGGGTCGGCGATCACTTCGTCGGCCGCCAGCGAAATCCAGTATCCGCCCGATGCCGCGACATCACCGAACGACACGATCACGGGCTTGCCTGCCTGGCGCGTCAGTTCGAGTTCGCGGCGAATCAGTTCGGCGCCGAACGCGCTTCCCCCCGGCGAGTCCACGCGCAGCACCACCGCCTTGACGCGTTCGTTGTCGCGCGCGCGCCGGACGAGTTCGGCGGTCGAGCGTCCGCCGATCATCCCTTGCGGCGCGTCGCCGTCGACGATGTCGCCCGCCGCCACCACTACGCCGACCGCGTCGCCGCGTGCACGCTCCGCCTGCAAAGAGAGGTAATCTCCGAACGCGATTTGCCGGAAGGTCTTGTGCGCGCGATCGAGCGCGCCGCGCTCGATCAGCAGCGCTCGCAACTCGTCGCGCGTCTTCAGTCCATCGACCAGCCTCTCCTTCAGCGCGAGTTGCGCGGCGTCGCCGTTGACCGCGGCGAAGCGCTGCGGCAGCTCGACGATCATGCGCCCTATGCTGCCCGCCGGCAGCTTGCGCGCCGCTTCGACCGCCCCGGTGTACTGCTGCCACAGATCGTCGAGCAGTCGCTGCTCGTCCTCCTGCGCTTCCGGCGAAGGCCCGTTCTGCGTGAACGGCTCGGCGAAGCTCTTGTACTTTCCGACCTTGAACACGTTGACCGTGATGCCGAGCCTGTCCAGCGCGTCGTGGTAGTAGTTGCGGTAGCCGCCGAATCCGCGCAGCAGCACCATTCCCTGCGGGTGCAGGTAAACCTCGTCGGCCTGCGCGGCGATGAAATACTGACGTTGGTCGAACGACGACCCCCAGGCGATCACCTGCTTGCCGGCGGCCTGCACGCGCTTGAGCGCCGCCGCCACTTCGCGCAGCGTCGGCTGGCCCGCGCCGTCGAAGTCGTCGAGGATCAGCAGCACGCGCGCGATGCGCTCGTCCTTCGTTGCCGCGTCGAGCGCGGTCAGCACATCGCGCAGCTGCGTTTCGCGCTCGCGCGCGAGCAGCGTCTGCGCCAGCACCGCCTCGCTCGCTGCCCCGGTGTACTGCTCGACAATCGGACCCTTGATGTCGAGCACCAGCACGGTCTTGTCAGCCAGCGCCGGCCGCGCCTCGTACAGCCAGGCGACGACAAAGACGACCACGACCGCCAGGAACAGCAGGTTCAGCACCAGCCGGCGCGAGAAATCGAGTGCCCTCCACAGGAAGGCGAGGAAGCGACGAATCGGGCCGGGGCGTCCAGCAGGCATCAGCGACTCCGGAAGCAAGTGTCGGCGCGGCGAAGCTTACCGTGCAGCGCTACCGACGCAGCCGCGCGATGGCGCGCGGCAGGTCGCGCACCGAGCGCACGCGCAGCCCGACGTAGCTTGCACGCCCCGGCCGCATGCCGCGCCCGACCAGTATCGTGCGAAAACCCAGTGCGCGCGCCGCCTTCAGATTGGCCGCGCTGTCCTCGACCAGGATCGCGGCTCCGCGCGTCACGCGTTCGCGCGCCAGCATGTGGCGCAGCATCGCACGCGACGGCTTGGGGCGGAACGCTCCGTGGAATCGCATTGATTCGATCGAATGGCGCGTACCAATCTGCCGCGCCAAACCGATGCCGTCGAGCACGGCTGCGGCGTACGACCGCGGCGCGTTGGTCAGCAGCACCTTGCGGCCGGACAGCCGCGCGAAGAGCCGGGCCAGCCCGCGCTCGGCGCGCAGCAGCGGCGCCACGTCGAAGTCGTGCGTCTCGCGCAGGAAATGGTGCGGATCGACCGCGTGATGCCGGAGCAGTCCCAGCATCGTTGCGCCGTAGCGCCGCCAGTAGGTCAGACGCAACTGGTTCGCCTGCGTCTGGTCGACCTGCAGATGCCGGACGACATAGTCCGTCATCCGCGTGTCGATCGTCGCGAAGATCGCGTGCGACGCGTCGTGCAGCGTGCCGTCGAGGTCGAAGAACCAGACGACGCGTCGGGCGTCGGGTGTTGGCGTCGGGCGCATCCTCGCTTGTGCCTACGTTCGCCCGACAGGACGCCGGACGCCCGACGCTCAATGACTGCGGATCATTGTGCCGACGCCCGCATCGGTCAGGATCTCGAGCAGCAGGCAGTGATCGACGCGGCCGTCGACGACGTGCACCGAGTGCACGCCGCTGCGGGCCGCGTCGAGCGCCGACGAGATCTTCGGCAGCATGCCGCCGGAGATCGTGCCGTCGGCGAAGAGCTGGTCGATCTCGCGCGCGGTCAGTCCCGTCAGCAGCTTGCCGTTGCGGTCCAGCACGCCGGGCGTGTTGGTCAGCATCACCAGTTTTTCGGCCTTCAGGACCTCGGCGATCTTGCCGGCCACCACGTCCGCGTTGATGTTGTAGGTCGCGCCGTCGTCGCCGAAGCCGATCGGCGAGATCACCGGGATGAAGGCATCGTCCTGCAGCGCCTTGACCACCGCGGGATTGATCGCCTCGATCTCGCCGACATGGCCGATGTCGTGCGACTTGGTCGGATCGTCCTTGTCCGGCATGCGCAGCTTGCGCGCGCGGATCAGCCCGCCGTCCTTGCCGGTCAGCCCCACGGCCTGGCCCCCGAAGCGGTTGATCAGCATCACCAGTTCGCCCTGCACCTGACCGGCGAGCACCCACTCGACGATTTCCATCGTCTCGGCGTCGGTCACGCGCATGCCCTGGATGAAGGTCGACTTCTTGCCGACACGCCCGAGCGCCTCGTCGATCTGCGGACCGCCGCCGTGCACGACCACCGGATTCATGCCGACCAGCTTCAGCAGCACCACGTCGTGCGCGAAAGCCTCCTTCAAGTTCTGGTCGACCATGGCGTTGCCGCCGTACTTGACCACGATGGTCTTGCCGTGGAAGCGGCGGATGTACGGCAGCGCTTCGGACAGGATGTCCGCCTTCAGTTGCGGCGGGACTTGAGCTCGATCCATCGCGAATCTGCCAATTGAAGCAAAGCGCGGCGCAGTTTATCAGCGGCGCCCACGCGGCCGGTGCAAAATAGGCAACGGGCAAATGCAGGAGCGAATTCATGCAACAGAGCTTCCACATCACCGGCATGCACTGCAACGGCTGCGTGAACCGCGTCACCAGGGCGCTGGCGCCGCTGGCCGACGAGGTGACCGTCACGCTCGATCCGCCGCGCGCCACGCTCGAAGCGCCGACCGCGGTGTCGCTCGAGCAGGTGCGCGCCGCGCTGTCGAAGATCGGCGACTACCAGGCCAGCGCCCTCGGTTCGAAGGTGTGAATCTTTCTACTGCGCGTCCCGATCTCGCGCCTGCGCTGCTCGCTGTACGACGCTGTACACGTCCGCTGCTCGGCGCGACCTCGGGCCGCTCGCGACGAAATCTTCACACCTTCTCAGTCCTGATCGAGCAGCTTCTTCAGCTTCAGCTTTTCGCGCCGCCGCTGCGCCTTGCGGCTCGGTCCGTGCGGCCCGGCGGCGCGCCGGCGCGCCGCGAGCGCGATCGGGTTGCGCGGGCGCGCAACCGCGCGCTTGCGCTTCATCAGTGCGCCGGGGCGCGCTGTGCGACCTCGACTTCGACCGGCAGCGTGACGAGCTTGCGATCGCTCGTCTCGATGCGCAGCGACAGTGGAATCTTGCCGCCCGCCTTCAACGGCTGCTTGAGATCCAGCAGCATCACGTGATAGCCGCCCGGCTTCAGTTCCACCGCCTTGCCGGCCGGCAAATCGAGCGCGTCGACCGCGCGCATCTTCATCACGGTGCCTTCCATCTTCATCTCATGGATCTCGACCACACCGGCGACGGGGCTGGCCGCGCCGACGAGCCGCGCGCCATCCTTGGCCGTCAGCGTCATGAAGGCGCCGGTGCCCATCTGGCCGGGCACGGTCGGGCGCACCCACGCGCCATTGACGCTGACCTGCGCCAGCGCGGGGGCCGCGATCAGCGCGGCCAACAGCATGAACAGACTTCGCAGCATCGGATTTCCCTCCCTGATCAAAGAACGTAGCGTGCCAGATCCTCGTTGCCGGCGAGATTGGCCAGCCGCGCATCCACGTAGGCAGCGTCGATCGTGAGCGGATCGCCGCGGCGGCTGCCGGCGTCGAACGAGACTTCTTCCAGCAGCCGCTCCATCACCGTATACAGCCGGCGCGCGCCGATGTTCTCGGTCTTCTCGTTGACCGAATAGGCGATCTGCGCCAGCCGCGTGATGCCGTCGGCCGTGAACGCGAGCTCGACCTCGTCGGTCGCGAGCAGCGCCTTGTACTGCTCGGTCAGGCAGGCGTCGGTCGCGGTCAGGATGCGCTCGAAGTCCCTGGCGCTGAGCGAGTCCAGTTCGACCCGGATCGGGAACCGACCCTGCATTTCCGGGATCAGGTCGCTCGGCTTGGCGAGATGGAACGCGCCCGAGGCAATGAACAGGATGTGATCGGTCTTCACCATCCCGTACTTGGTGTTGATCGTCGTGCCCTCGACCAGCGGCAGCAGGTCGCGCTGCACGCCCTGGCGCGACACATCGGCGCCCTGCACCTCCGAACGCGCGGCGATCTTGTCGATCTCGTCGATGAACACGATGCCGTTCTGCTCCACGTTGGCGAGCGCGCGCGTCTTCAGATCCTCGTCGTTGACCAGGCGCGCGGCCTCTTCGTCGATCGCGAGCTTCATCGCCTCCTCGACCTTCAGCTTGCGCGGTTTGCGCCGCTCACGCCCGAGGTTCTGGAACATCGACTGGATCTGCTGGGTCAGCTCTTCCATGCCGGGAGGTGCCATCACTTCCATCGTCGCCGCCGGCGCGGCCAGCTCGATCTCGATTTCCTTCTCGTCGAGCTCGCCCTCGCGCAGCCGCTTGCGGAACTTCTGCCGCGTCTCGCCCTGATCATCGCGCCGCGCGTCGGAAAAGCCGAAGTCGCGCGCCGGCGGCACCAGCACGTCGAGGATGCGGTCTTCGGCCGCGTCCTGCGCCTTGGCGCGCACCTTCTTCATTTCGGTTTCGCGCGCCTGCTTGATCGAGATGTCGACCAGATCGCGCACGATCGAGTCGACGTCGCGCCCGACGTAGCCGACCTCGGTGAACTTGGTCGCCTCGACCTTGATGAACGGCGCATCAGCCAGCCGCGCCAGCCGCCGCGCGATCTCGGTCTTGCCCACGCCGGTGGGGCCGATCATCAGGATGTTCTTCGGCGTGATTTCCGAGCGCAGCGGTTCGGCCACATGCTGCCGTCGCCAGCGATTGCGCAGCGCGATCGCCACCGCGCGCTTGGCGTTGTCCTGGCCCACGATGTGCTTGTTCAGCTCGTGGACGATTTCCTTCGGGGTCATCATCGCGGGGTCATCATCATCTTGATCCGTGATCCGTGACTCGTGATCCGTGGGCACCTGCAGCCCGCGACCGCCCGGATCGCGGAGCCCCGACACGGATCACGAAATTCAGTCCAGCGCCTCGATCGTGTGCGACTGGTTGGTGTAGATGCACAGGTCGCCGGCGATGGTCAGTGCCTTCTTGACGATGTCGGCCGGCGCGAGTTCCGTGTTGTCGAGCAGCGCCCGCGCCGCGGCCTGCGCGTATGGACCGCCGGAGCCGATCGCGATCAGGCCGAGTTCCGGCTCGAGCACGTCGCCGTTGCCGCTGATGATCAGAGAAGTCTCGCGATCGGCAACCGCGAGCATCGCTTCCAGCCGCCGCAGGATGCGGTCGGTGCGCCAGTCCTTGGCCAGTTCCACCGCCGAACGCAGCAGATTGCCCTGGTGCTTCTCCAGCTTCGCCTCGAATCGTTCGAACAGCGTGAACGCATCCGCCGTGGCGCCCGCGAAGCCGGCCAGGATTCGATCGTGGTACAGGCGCCGCACCTTGCGCGCGCCCTGCTTGACGACAACGTTGCCGAGAGTGACCTGGCCGTCGCCGCCCATCGCGACCGCGGTGCCGCGGCGCGCGGACAAGATGGTGGTGCCGTGGAAAGGTTCCATTTAGCGCGACATGAGGCCGGGTCGCGCCGCTTTCAAGAGGGCGATCAGCCGCGGCGCGGCTGCACTTCGGCGACCATCGTGACACCGAGCAGATGCAGCAGCGCGGCGATCATCGGGTTTACGTTGCGCAGTTCGAGCACGCTGCCCGCCTTCTGCACACGCCGTGCCAGCGTCAGCATCGCCGACGCGGCCGAGAACGCCATGCGCCGCAGCTGCGCGCAATCGACGATCAGCTGCGGATTCGCGCTCGCGGCAGCAAGCAGGCGCCCGAAGTGCGGCTCGCCCTCGGCTTCGATCACGCCGCGCCACTCGAAGAAGTCGACCGCGGCGTCGATCTGCGGCAGCGGTTCCAGCACCGAGGCCGACGCCGCCTTGATGTTCGGCGGCGCGGGCTCCCACGACGGCGGCGAGACCTCGAAGGTGATGCAGTACTGGATCGCCGTCTCGTCGAACTCCTCCTGGCGCCCCAGCACGCGCAGTATCTCCAGCATCAGCATCCACAGCGCGTCGCTGGCGTCGCGGCGGCCGGGTTCGGTCGCACTGCGCAGCGGGCCCAGGAACTGCTCGGCGCCGGCCAGGGTCAGCTCGTGGCGCGCTCGCTTGAAGGCGTTGATCACGCGCAGCAGCAGTTCGGCACCAACCAGGTCGATCGACCGCACGGCGGAGAAGTCAAGCCGCAGCGCCGCGTGCGAAGTCGCGAGCTGCTTCAGCTCCTCCAGTTGCTTGACCACCCCGGCGTCGATCTTCTCCGACAGCCGAACCGTCGGCTCGGCACCGGGCGCGGCGGGCACGGCCGCCGCCGGGAGCCGCGGCTCGCGCGCGGGGGCGTCTACGTAGTCGAACCACGCCGGCGGCGAATTCTCGAACCGCAGCACGTATTCCATCGTCAACTGCTCGAACGCCTTCTTGTCGCCGCACTGGTTGACCAGCTCGAACAGCATCAGCCACGCATTCTGCGTGGCATGCGCCAGATCGTCGGCACGGATGCCCGCGCGCAGCACCGCCTCGGCAGCATCCATCTGGCCGTTGGAAAACAGTATCGCGGTCTCGTCGATGATCGAGCCTGCGCCCGAAGTGTTGATCTCGATCGCGTCGACGCTGCCCGCCAACACGTCGGTGCCTGGGTCGAATTCGTCGACGTCGACGCGCCTTTCATCCGCTTTGGGCACGAGCTTCAGTGCAGGCGGCGCTTCCATGACCGCCGGGCTGCCCGTGTTCGGTGCCGGTCCGGCGGTGTTCGGCGCGCCGGTATTGCGCCCGGACGGCCGCAGGAAGTCGCGCGTCATCTCGCTTTCGATCGCGTCGATCTTCGCCGCGGTTTCCATCGCCAGCGAACGCGCGACTTCGCGCTCCGGAGGCGTGCCGTCCAGCGGCGTCGCGCGCGAGGTCTGACCCGGCGCCGGTGTGCGGGCACGTGCGCCCGGGTCCGGGCGCGCAGAAGTCCCCACCCGCGCCGGACGCTGCTTCGGGTCCTTGGGATCTTTCTTGAAGAACGAGAAAACCACGCGCTCTGCAGAATTCTGCGATCGTCAGCCGGTTCGGTCCACCAGCCTATCGGGCGGGCGGGGCCACGATCGATGGAGTTGATGGGTCAGACGCCGTCCATCGATCGCTTCGCCGCTCCGCGCCCACCAACGGCGGATCACTATATCAATTTTCCCTGCGCCGACTCATCATCCGCTTCGACAACCGAACCACAGTCCTACCGCCAAGACGCTAGGGCGCGGTGTCGGTACTGACGAGGGAACCGAAAGCCGGTGCGCGAGCGCGGCCGGCAACGCAAGTCGAACGGCTAGTCGCCAAACAGCTTCTGCTTCATCTCCCGCCTCTGCTGCGCCTCGAGGGAGAGTGTCGCGGTCGGGCGCGCGAGCAGGCGCGGAATGCCGATCGCCTCGCCGGTCTCCTCGCAGAAACCGTACTCGCCGGACTCGATCGCTGCGAGCGAAGACTGCACCTTCTTCAGCAGCTTGCGCTCGCGGTCGCGCGTGCGCAGTTCCAGCGCGTGCTCTTCCTCGATCGTCGCGCGGTCGGCCGGGTCCGGGACGATGACAGTTTCGCGCAGGTGTTCGGTCGTTTCGCCCGCGTTGGCCAGCAGTTCCTTCTCCATCTGCTGCAGCCGGAATTTGAAGAATGCGAGCTGATCCACGTTCATGTACGCCGCGTCCGGCATATTCAGCAGTTCTTCCTCGGTCGGCAGCCGGCGGCCATTCATAAAGACGGGTTCGTTGCTCCTGCTGGCAGATCGTGACAACAGATATTCGTGCGCGGCCGCGAGATCGCGCGGACTGGCCGGCGCCTGCACCTTCGGCGGCGTGGCCCGGACCCGAGGGGCGACCGTGGCGGCCGGGACCGGCACGGTTGGCACCTTCACCGGTTTCGGGGGACGGCCGGGCGACACGCGCGCCGGTGCCTTGGCCGGTTCGGGCTTCTTCGCGACCGCCTTGGCGACCGGCTTCCTGGCCGGTTTGGCCGCCGGCTTCGCCGGTTTCCTGACCACTGCCTTGGCGGGTCTTGCGGTCTTCGCCGCTTTCCTCGCCGGCGCTTTCGCGGGTTTCTTCGCTGCCGCTTTCGCCTTTGCTGCCATGGTGTGTTCCTCTGCTACTGCACGGGTGTCCAAGGGTCTACTTCAGGCACGCTTCCAGGCCCTTCAGGATCGCTTCCTGCGGCAAGTTGCGGCCGATGAAGACGATCTTCGACGACGGCTTTTCGTCCTTCCCCCACGGCCGGCCCACATCGGCGCCCATCAGCATGTGCACTCCCTGAAAGATCATGCGCCGCGGGGTGCCGTCCATGAAAAGCACGCCTTTATACCTAAGCAGGTCCTGACCGTAAACCTGAGTCAGCGCGCCCAGATAGTCCTCGAGCTTCGCTGGATCGAACGGCCGCTTCGATTGGAACACGAAGGCCTTGATCGCGTCGTCGTGATGATGGTGATGGTGATGATCGTGGTCGTGATCGTGGTGATCGTGATCATGGTCATGCGCATGCGCGCCGTCCTTGCGCGAGCGCTCGGCGTCCGGATGTTCGGTCGCCAGGAACTGCGGATCGATGTCGAGGATCGCGTTCAGGTTGAAGCCGCGAATATCGAGGATCTCCTTGATCGGCACCTCGCCCATGTGCACCGGATTGATCGGTGCGCGCGGGTTCATTCGCACCAGCCGCTCGCGCAGCGTATCCACCTCCTCCGCCTCGACGAGATCGGTCTTCGACAGCAGGATGCGGTCGGCGAACCCGACCTGGTTCTGCGCCTCGACCTGCGCATCCAGCGTGTCGTGGCCGTGCTTGGCATCGACTACCGTGATCACGCCGTCGAGCAGGTAGTACGACGCGATGTCATCGTCCATGAAGAACGTCTGCGTGACCGGCCCCGGGTTGGCCATCCCGGTGGTCTCGATGATTACGCGCTCGAATGCGAGCTCCTTGCGCTCGCGCTTGCCCTTCAGATCGTTCAGGATCCGCACGAGGTCGCCGCGCACGGTGCAGCAGATGCAGCCGTTGTTCATCTCCACGATCTGCTCGGTCGTGTCGGCGATCAGCAGTTCGTTGTCGATGCCCTCGGGCCCGAATTCATTCTCGATCACCGCGATCCTGTGGCCGTGCTGCTCGCTCAGCACGCGGTTCAGCAGCGTGGTCTTGCCGGCACCCAGGAAGCCGGTCAGGATCGTCACTGGTACCGGTGAGGGTTGATTCATCCCGCGCTCCAGGAAAAGGGGCAGGATTCTAATGAAATCACGCGGCCACCGCAGGCAGCTCAGACCCGCTGCAGCAGCAGGCCCTTCAGATACTCGCCTTCCGGATGCGTCATCAGCAGCGGATGGTCGGTGCCGGCCGCCAGCCGCGCCAGCATCTGCGCATCGACCCGGGCATCGATGACGGCGCCGGCGACGATCTTCTGGAACAGATCGACGCCCACCGCCCCCGAGCACGAGAAGGTCATCAGATAGCCGCCGCGCGCCAGCAGCCTCAGCGCATTGAAGCTGATGTCCTTGTACGCGCGCGCTGCGCGGTCGACGTGATGGTGGCTGGACGCGAACTTGGGCGGATCGAGCACGATCAGATCGAAGGTTTCGCCGGCGTCGCGCAGCGCGCGCAGCGCTTCGAACACGTCGGCCGCGCGCCAGTCATGGCCGGTCTGGCCGTTCAGTTCCGCGTTGGCGCGCGCCAGCTCCAGCGCATCGGCCGACGAATCGATGCCGATCACTTCGCGCGCGCCGCCGGCGGCCAGCGCGATCGAGAAGCCGCCCGTGTAGCAGAAGCAGTTCAACGCGCGCGGCGCGTGGCCGGCGGCCACGCGCGCGCGCTGCGCGAGCTGCCGCGCCAGCAGCCGGTTCGGGCGCTGGTCGATGTAGTAGCCGGTCTTGTGGCCGCGCCGCACGTCGACCAGGAAGCGCAGGCCGTGCTCGGCGATCTCGACCCGTTGCGGCGGTTCGCCTCCGCGCGCCACGCCGCTCGCGGGCGGCAGTCCTTCGCGCTGCCGCGTGGCGCTGTCCGAGCGCTCGTATACGTTCGCGCAGCCGGTCGACCGCGCGAGTGCGTCGAGCAGCGCGTCGCGGTGCGCGTCGGCGCCGGCAGCCTGCAACTGCACCACGAGTTGATCGGCGTAGCGGTCGGCAATGAAACCGGGCAGCCCGTCGGCTTCGCCATACACGACCCGCAGCGCGTTGGACTCCGCCGCCAGCGGCGCGCGCCGCCGCACGGCGGCCTCGACGCGATCGGCGAGCCAGACGGCGTCGATGCGATCCGATTCGGTGAAGCTCCAGCAGCGCGCGCGGATCGTCGACTGCGGCGAGTAGGCGGCCCACGCGAGGAATGCGCCGTCGGCCGCGCGCACCGCGACCGTCGTGCCGGCCGAAGGCCTGCCCTTCATATGCGCGACCGCGGTGTCGTAGATCCACGGATGACGGCGCGCAAGCGAGCGTTCCTTGCCTGGCTTCAGCCACAGCTCGCCGCTCATTTCCGCTTCGCACGCGGATGCGCCGCGTCGTAGGCCTTGGCGAGGTGCTGCCAGTCGAGACGCGTGTAGATCTGCGTGGTCGAGATGTTCGCGTGGCCGAGCAGTTCCTGCACCGCGCGCAGGTCGCCGCTCGATTGCAGCACGTGCGAGGCCATCGAGTGCCGCAGTACGTGCGGATGCACGTGCACGCCGAGCCCGAGCCGCCGAGCGAGTGCCGCGAGCCGCTGCTGCACGCTGCGCGGCGCGATGCGCGCGCCGCGCGCGGACACGAACAGTGCCCGCTCGTCGGCGTTGCGGATGTGCGCGCGCGCCACCAGCCAGGCGCGCAGCGCGGCGAGCGCGGCCGCGCCGATCGGCACCGTGCGCGTCTTGCGGCCCTTGCCCAGCACGGTGACCAGCCTCGATTCGAGGTCGATCCAGCTTGCCGACGCCGCCGCGTTGCCGGCGGCGGCGAAGTGCCGCCAGTCGAGGCTGACGAGTTCGGCCAGCCGCAGCCCGCTCGAATACAGCAACTCCACCAGCGCGCGATCGCGCAGCGCCAGCGGCGAGCCGTCGGTCGCGTGCGCGGCGAACTGCACCGCCTGGTCGGGCGCGAGCGCCTTGGGCAGCCGCTTGGCGCGCTTCGGCGCGCGGACGCCTACGACGGGATTGGCGGCGACGCGCCGCTGCTGGCCCAGCCACCGATAGAAACTGCGCCACGCCGACAGTCGTCGCGCCAGCGATGCCGCCGACAGCCCGCCCGCGTGCATGCGCGCGATGAAGCGGCGCACGTCGGCCGCTTCGACCCGTTCCAGCGCGCTGTCGCCGGCGGCGGCGGCGAGCGCGGCCAGGTCGCGCCAATAGGCGGCGAGCGTGTGCGGCGAGGCGCGCCGCTGCACGCGCAGCATGGCGAGGAACTCTTCCGCCGACGGCGGCAGCGGCGAGGTTTCTTCTGCGGCGTCGTTCATCCGCGCAGGCGCGCCATCGCCGCGCTCGCCAGTTCCGCGATGCGCGCCAGGAACGACGTGCCCATCGTGATCTGGAAGCGTGCGCGGTCCGGCGAGCCCAGCACCAGCATGCCGAATGCGTCCGGGCCGCTGCCAACACGCAGCGGCAGCATCGCCAGGCTGGCGATCAGTTTCTCGTCGGCGGTCATCCAGTGCGCGACCTCGAATCCGACGTTGGCGCCGCAGAACGGCGAATGCATGCTCGTCGCCAGCCGCAGCACGTCGTCGCTGACCGGCTGCGTGGCTTCGAGCCCCGCGTACGCGGAGGCCACGCCCCAGACGCGCACCGCCGCATACGGCACCTCGAACAGGCGCTTCAGTTCCGCGATCAGCGTTTCGGGCAGCAGCGCGGGACTCGCCTGCAACAGCAGCGCGCGGCTCCACTGCACCAGCTTGTCGGCGATCGCATCGTTGTCCTCGCCATGGCGGATCATCTCGGCAATCTTCGCCTCGAGCGCGCGAATGCGCTCGCGCAGCAGCATCGATTGGCGCTCGATCAGCGAGATTGCCTGCCCGCTCTGCGGATGCGGCACGGTCAGCATGCCGAGCAGTTCGGGGTGCTGCTCGAAGAAATCGGCGTGCTGGCCCAGGTATTGCACGACGTCGTTGGAGTTCATCCTCTCCCTCAGAGTTCGATTTCGCCTTCGAAGACCTTGTCGGCCCGCCCGGTCATCAGCACCGGCTGCACATCTCCCGCCCACGCGATGGTGAGCCGGCCGCCGCGTGTGTGCGCGGCGACCGGCGAGTCGAGCAGGCCGCGGCGGATGCCGCTCACGACCGCCGCGCACGCGCCGGTGCCGCAGGCGAGCGTCTCGCCGGCGCCGCGCTCCCACACGCGCAGGCGGATCGCATGGCGGTCGAGCACCTGCACGTACCCCGCGTTGACCCGCTGCGGAAAGCGCGGATGGTGCTCGATCTGCGGACCATCGGCCGCCACCGGCGCCGCCTCCACGTCAGCGACGATCTGCACCGCGTGCGGGTTGCCCATCGACACCACCGCGATCCAGCGCTCCGTGCCGCAGACCGCGAGCGGCCACAGCCGCTCGCCGTGCTCGGCGCGCGCGACCAGCCCGTTGACATCGAACGGAATCTCGCGCGGCTCGAAGCGCGGCGCGCCCATGTCGACGGTAACCTCGCCGTCGTCTTGGAGCCGCGGCTCGATCAGGCCGCCTGCGGTCTCCACACGGATCGCCCGGCGATCAGTCAGGCCGCGCTCGCGCACGAACTTGACGAAGCAGCGCGCGCCGTTGCCGCACTGCTCGACCTCGCCGCCATCGGCGTTGAAGATCCGGTAGCGGAAATCGGCGCCGGCGTGATGCGCGCGCTCGACCACGAGGATCTGGTCGGCGCCGACGCCGAAGCGCCGGTCGGCGAGCCGCCGCAGTTGTTCGCGGCTCAGCGTGAACGGTTGCGCGATGCCATCGAGCATCACGAAGTCGTTGCCGGCGCCCTGCATCTTGGTGAAGCGCAATCTCACGCGGCGATTATCGCTTACGCCTCCGCACGTCTCGCGAGCTTCCGAACGCCGCCGTCACACCGGCGCAGGCCGGTGCCCGAGTGATGGCGCGGGCAATTGGGCCCCGGCCCCGGCTTACGACCTGCCGGGGCAGGCTCTTCGCCGGGGCGACGAGCGCACGTGCTGGCCTTCATCTCAGTACAGCGACGGGGCGCCGGGCGGCCGTGTCTTGAAGCGCCGGTGCGTCCACAGGTATTGCGCCGGCAGCCGCAGCACCCAGCGCTCGATCTCGCGATTCATGCGCGCGGTGTCGGCTTCGACCGAGTCGGTCGGGAAGCCCTCCCACGGCTCGCCCAGATGGACCACGTAGCCGTCGTCGGTGAGTTCGGTCACCGCGGAAATCACGCGCGCGCCGGCGAGCTTTGCCAGCCGCGGCAGCATCGGCAGCGTGGCAGCGGCGACGCCGAAGAACGGCACGAAGATCGAATTGTAGGGACCGTGGTCCATGTCCGGCAGGTAATACATCGGCAACCCCGACTTCAGCGCGCGCAGCGCGCGGCGCAGCGCGCCTTCTTCGCTGCGGGCGATCAGCAACTGGTCGTTGAACCGCGCGCGGCCGGCATGCAAGGCCTCGTCCCACGCCGCGTTGCTCTGGCGCGCATAGATCGACACCGCGCGCATCTCGGTTGCCAGCCGGATCGCACCGGCGTCGAGCCCGACGAAGTGCGGCGCCATCAGGATCAGCGGCCCTTCGCGCGCCAGCGCGAGCGTGCGTTCGAGACCCTCGCAGCGGACCATGCGCTGCACGTCGGCGTACGTACCGCGCCACAGCACCGAATGGTCGATCGCACTGCGCGCGGCCAGGCGAAAGCACGCGCGTGCGAGCGCGATGCGTTCAGCCTCCGCGCGCTGCGGAAAGCATGCACGCAGGTTGGCGAGCGCGATGCGGCGCCGCGACCCCACCACGCGCCACAGCAGATCGCCGAGCCATGCCCCGAGCCGCGCACGCGTCGCGAAGCGCCAGTGCGCGGTCGTGTTGATCAGCGCGATCCAGAAGCGCGCCAGCGATTCACTCACGACGCGGTTCCCGGGTCAATCGGCGGCGCGCCGCGCGGCACCTTGTAGCGCGCATAGCCCCACAGATATTGCGCCGGCCGCAGCAGGATCAGGCGCTCGAGCGCGCGGTTCAGCAGCGCCGCGTCGTGCTGCGCCTCGCCGCTCAGCGGCTCCGCCAGCGGCACGTAATGCGCGCGGTAGACGCTGCCTGGCAAGCGCTCGCAGAAGACGAGCACGACGCGCGCCGAGTGCGCGTAAGCGAGTCGCGCGGGTAGCGTCATCGTGTACGCCGGCCGGCCGAAGAACGGCGCCCACACGCCCTCGCCCTGCGACGGCACCTGATCCGGCAGGATGCCGGCGGTGTGGCGCGACTTCAGCGCGCGCGCCAGCATCCGCACGCCGCGCATGTCGGCCGGCGCCAGCAGCAGATTGGCGCGCCCGCGCGCCTCGATCACGCTGCGCAGCGCGGCCTTGCGCGGCACGCGATACAGGATCGTCATCGGCCGCTCGGCTGCCAGCGGCCGCGTCGCGTAGTACTGCGCGAACGCCTCGAAGCCGCCGAAGTGCGGCGTCAGCAGCAGCAGCGGGCGCGGACCGGCGAGCAGCGCGTCGAGTTCGCCGGCGTTCGCATCGCGCACGCGCGCGGCGACCGCGATGGCAGGTCGAAGCCAGAACCACCCGGCCTCCAGCGCCTGGCGCCCGGCCTCCGCGATCGCGGTTCGCCGCACATCGCGCGAGTCGAGCTGCGCCAGTGCGAGGTTCGCCCGCAACTGGCGCCGGTACGACCCGGAGAGCAGGTAGACGAACCAGCCGGCGGCGGCGCCGAGCGCGTGCACCACGCGCAGCGGCAGCAGGGCGACGATCTTCAAAAGCAGCAGCACGCGCGGCGATCGGATGGCAGGGCGACGGACGGCGCATTGTCGCAGCCGCGCTGTCGCCGGGGCGATGCCGGCGCATCGCCTATAATTTGCGCACGCCGAGTTAACGAACAACTTGCAGGGCGCGCCGCGGCAGTCGGGTAAGTCCCGCGGCAAATGCTGCTAAAGCGTCGCCGCGCTTTCCGCGGCTGCCGGACGCAAGTTCGAGTAACCACGTGGAGAGCGGCATGGCGAGCGACTTTCTCTTTACTTCCGAATCCGTTTCCGAGGGCCATCCCGACAAGGTGGCCGACCAGATTTCCGACGCGATCCTGGACGCGATCCTGGCGCAGGATCCGCGCTCGCGCGTGGCCGCCGAGACGCTGGTCAATACCGGTCTCGTCGTGCTGGCCGGCGAGATCACGACCAACGCGCATGTCGACTACATCGACGTGGCGCGCACCCCGATCAAGCGTATCGGCTACGACAACACCGAGTACGGCATCGACTACAAGGGCTGCGCGGTGCTGGTGGCGTACGACAAGCAGAGCAACGACATCGCGCAGGGCGTGGACCAGGCTTCCGACGACTACCTGAACCAGGGCGCCGGCGACCAGGGGCTGATGTTCGGCTACGCGTGCGACGAGACGCCGGAACTGATGCCGGCGCCGATCTACTACGCGCACCGGCTGGTCGAGCGCCAGGCGGACCTGCGCCGCGACGGCCGCATGCCGTACCTGCGGCCGGACGCCAAGAGCCAGATCACGATGCGCTACGTGGACGGCAAGCCGCATTCGATCGACACCGTCGTGCTGTCGACGCAGCACGCGCCCGAGATGTCCGAGGGCAAGACGATGAAGAAGGAATTCGTCGAGGCGGTGGTCGAGATGATCATCAAGCCGAGCATTCCGAACGAGTGGCTGAAGAACACGCGTTATCTCGTCAATCCGACCGGCCGCTTCGTCGTCGGCGGGCCGCACGGCGACTGCGGGCTCACCGGCCGCAAGATCATCGTCGACACCTACGGCGGCGCCTGCCCGCACGGCGGCGGCGCGTTCTCGGGCAAGGACCCGAGCAAGGTCGACCGCTCAGCCGCCTACGCGGCGCGCTACGTGGCGAAGAACGTGGTCGCCGCCGGCATCGCGCGCCAGTGCCAGGTGCAGGTCGCGTACGCGATCGGCGTGGCGCGGCCGATGAACATCACCGTGTACACCGAAGGCACCGGGCTGATCCCGGACGAGAAGATCAGCCAGCTCGTCGCCGAGCACTTCGATCTGCGTCCCAAGGGCATCGTGCAGATGCTCGACCTGCTGCGTCCGATCTACGAGAAGACCGCCGCCTACGGCCACTTCGGCCGCGACGAGCCTGAATTCACGTGGGAAACGACCGATAAGGCGGCAGAGCTCGCCGAAGCGGCGGGCATCAAGCGCAAGGCAGCGTAGCGGACGCGGCCGCTCGATCGAAACGCCGGCCCGGAGCCGGCGTCTATTCCTGAGTCGCGCAGCAGTGCCCGTCCGCTAAAGTTTGCGCGCCGGCTGCCGATCGACGGATCGTGGAGCGAACCGATTCCGGGCCCGGCTGTTCTTCGATGCTGAAGCGCATTCCGGTCGAGCAACTTCGCGTCGGCATGTACCTGCACGAAATGTGCGGGTCGTGGATCGATCACCCGTTCTGGCGTAGCCGCTTCGCGCTCGCCAGCGACGACGAGCTGCGGCAGGTCGTCGCGAGCGGCATCCGCGAGGTGATGATCGATACCGCGCGCGGTCTGGACGTGGAGTCGATCGCCGTCGAGGCAGCGCCTCCTTCTGCGCCGGTTGCGGTGCCGGCCGCCGTTCCGGCTGCACCGGCATGCGTCGAGTTCGGCGTCGAACTGGCGCGCGCCGCCCGCATCTGCCGCCAGGGCAAGGAAGCCGTGCTGTCGATGTTCCAGGAAGCGCGCATGGGCAAGGCGATCGCCGCCGAGCGTGCCGCCGGCCTCGTGCAGCAGATTTCCGAGTCGGTCACGCGCAACCCGGGGGCGCTGGTGAGCCTCGCGAGGCTGAAGACCGCCGATGAGTACACGTACATGCATTCGGTCGCGGTGTGCGCGCTGATGGTCGCGCTGGCACGGCAGCTCGGCCTGGACGAAGCGGCCACGCGCGAGGCGGGACTGGCCGGCCTGCTGCACGATCTCGGCAAGGCGCGGATATCGACGGACGTGCTGAACAAGCCGGGCAAGCTGACGGACGAGGAATTCGCGCACGTGAAACGCCATCCCGAGCTCGGACACCGGATGCTGGCCGAGGGACGCAGCGCCGGCACGATCGCGCTCGACGTGTGCCTGCACCATCACGAGAAAGTCGACGGCAGCGGCTATCCGCACGGTCTCGCGGGCGACGCCATCAGCCTGCAAGCGAGAATGGGCGCCGTGTGCGACGTCTACGACGCGATCACCTCGAACCGTCCGTACAAGTCCGGCTGGGACCCGGCCGAATCGGTGCGCCGCATGGCTCAGTGGACCAAGACGCAATTCGACGACGCCGTGTTCCAGGCGTTCGTGAAGAGCATCGGGATCTACCCGGTCGGCTCGCTGGTGCGCACGTCGGCGTCCCGGCTCGCGGTCGTTGTGGAGCAGAACGAACGCGCACTGCTGACGCCGAAGATCAAGGCGTTCTACTCGATCAGGTCACAGGTGCACGTGCCGCCTGAACTGGTCGACCTGTCACGTCCCGGCACGCGCGAGCAGATCGTCGCGCGCGAGGACCCGGCGCAGTGGGGCTTCGCGCATCTCGACGAGTTGTGGGCCGGCGACGCGGCGCGTCGCTGACCGGGAACCCGCTCAGCCCGGAGTCCTCGCCGCGCGGCGCTCCGTCTCGTCCGGCGCATGCACGCCGAGCCTCACATTGCCGCCGATCGCCGTCACCAGCACCGCCGCGTCGGACTCGAGCTCGAAAGCATCGCCCGGCGCGAGCACGATGTCGCGCGTGTCGCCGTCGACGGTGATCCACGCGTTGCCGCAGATCCCGGCCAGCCGCGTGCCGCGGGCGCGTTCGAGCCGCGCGTATCCGCCGCCCTGAAGCTGCAACACTCCATCGTTGATCTCGAACGTCATCGCAACCTCCATCGCTGCCGTACCGCATGCGCCGTTCGCATGCTCCGGCCGCCTGATGGCAAGTGTCGTACGAGCCATTGTGCCGGCGCAAACGAATTCTTCTCACGTTTCGCATTCGCCCCGTGCATGCTGGCGGACCGCGCGCCGCGGCGTTAACCTGTCCGCTTGGCAATGCCGGCGCGTGCACGCCGATCCGCTGCCAGATCGATCCATGCAAAGAGACCCTGCGCGCCTGCCGCCGCTGGACCTGCTCGCGGGTTTCGAGGCCGCGGCGCGCCACCTGTCGTTCACCAAGGCCGCGGGCGAGCGCTTCGTCACGCAATCGGCGATGAGCCGGCAAATCAAGGCGCTCGAGGACGACCTCGGCGTGGCGCTGTTCCGGCGCCGACACCGCGCGCTGGCGCTGACAGACGAAGGGGCGCGGTTGCACGAGTCGGTGCGCGCTACGCTCGCCGAACTGCGGGCAGCGGTGGCGCGTATCCGCGCGCCGCAGGCGCGCGCAGTGATCGCACTGACGACCACGCCGGGGCTGGCATCGCTGTGGCTGATTCCGCGCCTGAGCGAATTCCTGCGTGTGCATCCGAACATCGACGTGCGCATCGACACCAGTCTGGAGCGCCGCAATCTGGACGCCGAGGGCTTCGATCTTGCGATCCGGTACGCGCGCGCCGGCGCCACCTCGGGTGGTACTACGGCGGGCGAGCAACTGTTCCGCGAGACGACGTTGCCGGTGTGCAGCCCGCAACTGGCGAGGTCGCGCGAGCGGCCACTGAAGAAGCCCGCGGACCTGCGCCGGCACACGCTGCTGCAGGTGACCGTGCCGCCCGGCGCGAGCGTGCCGCTCGAATGGCAGCCGTGGCTGCAGGCGGTGGGGCTCGGTGATCTCGAGCCTGCCGCCACGCTTTCCTTCAGCAATTACGACAGCGCGATCGCCGCCGCGCTCGCGGGGCAGGGCGTGGCGCTCGGCCGCCGCCCGCTGATCGACGCTCTGCTGCGCGCGCGCAAGCTCGCCGCGCCGTTCAAGGCCGATCCGGTCGCGTCCGAGCGCGCATACTTTCTCGTGCTTGCCCCGGGCGCGCGCAGCCGGCCCGCGGTGCGCGCGCTCGCAGAATGGCTGCTGGCGCAGGCGCGTCCGGATGCACGTGACACCGAGCGAGGAGGCTGACATGCCGGAAGGCGCATCGACGGCGGCATTCCTGCTCGAAGTGATCCGGCGCACGCCGGCGGGCGTATGGGTCATTCTGGCCGCGCTGCTGGTGATCGGCGCAGTTCAGTTGCGCGAGCAGACGCTCGGCCGCAGGCGCGTGCTGCTGTCGGCGGCGCTGCTGGCCAGCCTGTCGATCGCCGGATTGCTGGCGGCCTTTCGCTTGCATGGACTGGCATGGCTGGCCTGGGTCGCCGGCGGCGTCGCGGTGTACGCGATCGTCGCCCGCACGCCGTGGCCGCGGCGCGTGCGCTATGTGGCCGGACACGACGCGTTCGTCGTTGGCGGCAGCGTGGTGCCGCTGGCGGCGATGTTCGGCATGTTCGCCGTCTTCTACGTTCTGAACGTCGCGCTCGCGTTGCATCCGGAGTGGAAACTCGACGGCCGGCTGGCGCTCGCTGCGGGAGCGGCGTACGGCGTGCTGCCCGGCCTGCTGCTGGCACGCGCCCGCCGCATCCTCGCGAGTGCGCGCGCGGCGGGCGACTGATCGGCCCGACGGCGGATCAACCGCCCGACAGCGCCTGCACGATGCACAGTTCGTCGGTCGGCGCGAGCGTTCGCGCCGGGTCGAGCACCGCCTCGCCGTTGACGAAGAAGCGCACATGCCGCCGCAGCCGCTCCTGCTCGTCGACCATGCGGAAACGGATGCCGGGGAACTGGCGCTCGAGATCGTCGAGCACTTCGCCGAGCGTGGCGCCGCCGGCCTGCACCCAGGACCGCCCCGTGTACGAGCGCAGCGGCGACGGGATCAGCACGTTCATCCGGAAAGTTCCGCGGCTTCGACCGCGTAGATCTCCGGCAGGTTGCGCGCGATGCACGCCCACTTCTCGCCCTCGTCGCGGCTGGCCCACAGTTCGCCGCTCGTGGTGCCGAAGTACAGTCCTACCGGATCGTGCGCATCGATCGTCATCGCCTGCCGCTTGACGGTCCACCACGCCTGCTCGCTCGGCAGCCCTTGATCGAGCCGACGCCACGTCTTGCCCGCGTTGCGCGTTACATAGACCGCCGGCTTGCCGTCGGGGCTGGTGCGCGGCCACACCGTCTGGCCGTCCATCGGCAGCACCCACGCAGTGCGGTCGTCGCGCGGATGCAAGGCCAGCGGAAAGCCGACATCGCCGACCTTCTTCGGCATGCTGCGGCCGACGCGCACCCATTCGTCGCCCGGCCGATCGAGGCGATAGATGCCGCAGTGGTTCTGCTGGTACAGCCGATCCGGATTGCTCGGACACATCCGCACGCAATGCGGGTCGTGGAAGGTGACAACCTTGGCGTCGAAGCCTTCGACCACTTCCATGCCCTTGACCAGCGGCGTGAAGGTCGCGCCGCCGTCCCGCGACTCGTGCACGCCGCCGCCCGACATGCCGAAGTACAGGTGCTTCGGGTCGCGCGGATCGACGATGATCGAGTGCAGTTTCGGACCGTCGGGCGTGCCGTCCTGCACGGTGCCCATCCACTCGCGATACTTCGGATCGTCGTTGACCATCGAAAACGGCGACCACGTGACGCCGCCGTCCTCCGACCGGAACAGCCCCTGCGGCGAGGTTCCCGCGTACCACACGTTCGGCTCGGAGGCGACCGAAGGCGTCACCCAGAACGTATGATCGACCGCGCGGCCCGAGCCGTCCGAGGCCTTGGCGAACGCGGGCGGACGCGCCGCCTCCTTCCACGTGCGGCCGAAATCGGTCGAGCGGAAGATCGTCGGTCCCAGGTGTCCGGTCTTCGCCGCCGCGAGCAACGTCCGGCCGTCGCGCGGATCGAGCACGACGTGGTTGACGATGTGGCCGAGGAAATGCGGCCCGTCGGCGCGCCACGCGCGGCGCGCTGCGTCGGTGTGAAACAGCCACGCGCCCTTGCGCGTGGCGAGCAGCAGCAGGACCCGTTTCGCCCTCCCGCGGGTCTTCGCCTTGCCGGTCGTCTTCCTCGTTGCCACGGGTTCCTCCTGTCGTCATGCAACGCCGCTGAGTCCGCGGCTTCGCGGCCGCCTCGATTCGCGCCGATTGTTCACTCTGGCGCAATGACCATCCAGCCGACGCCGAAGCGATCGGTCAGCATGCCGAAACGCGAAGAAAAGAACGTCTTCGCGGGCGGCATCGTGACCTTGCCGCCGTCGGCCAGCGCGTCGAATACGCGGTCGACCGCGGCCGGATTCTCCACAGAGATCGTCAGCGAGAAGCCGGCGAACTTCGGATGCCCGGTGCAGTCGTCGGATGCCATCACTGTCGTTTCACCGATGCGGAAGCTCGAATGCATCACCTTGTTCTCGAAACCCGGCGGCACCATGCCCGGCGGCGGCGGCTCGGGACTCTCCTTGTAGCGCATCAGCATCTCGACCTTGGCGTCGAGCGTTTTCCGGTAGAACTCGAGCGCCTGCTCGCAGTTGCCGTCGAAGAACAAGTAGGACTGAACTTGCATGGCACCTCCTCATGGGATCCGTGGTTGCGGTGACGCGGCTACCTGCCGGCGGCCTTCTGAGCCGCCTGCGCACGCACGCGTTCCTCCTGCGCGCGCAATTCGGGGGTGAATTCGGCGCCGAAATCCTCCGCCTCGAACACCTGGCGGATCTCCAGTTCGCCGCCGTCATTGTGCGGATTCGGGCAGCGCCTGGCCCATTCGATCGCCTCATCGAGGGACTTGCACTGCCACAGCCAGAAGCCGGCAACCAGTTCCTTCGTTTCCGCGAACGGGCCGTCGATCACCGTACGTGTTTTCCCGGAGAAGCGCACCCGCTTGCCCTTCGAACTCGGATGCAGACCTTCACCTGCGAGAAGCACGCCGGCCGCGGCCAGTTCCTCGTTGAACCTGCCCATCGCTTCCAGCAGTTCACGCTTCGGCATCACGCCGGCTTCGGAATCCTTGCTGGCCTTGACGATCACCATGAATCGCATCGCGCGCCTCCTGTGAGGTTGAATCGGAAGTTTCAGCCCATGGACGAACGGCACGCGGTGAATTCGACACCGACGCTCGCCATTTCTTGGGAGGCTGCTACCGCGATTACGCGCCCGTCTGGCGCCAGGCCCCCGGCGGCACGCCGACGGCGCGCTTGAACGCACGCGCGAACGCGGCCTCCGAGTCGTAGCCGACCTCGAGCGCGATCGACGCGACATTGGCGCTGCTACCACGCAGCAGGTTCGACGCGAGCTGCATGCGCCAGTTGGTCAGGTATTGCATCGGCGGCTGGCCGATGAATTGCACGAAGCGTTCGTGCAGCGCGGAGCGCGACAGTCCGACCTGGCGGCCGATCTCGTCCAGCGTCCACGGATCGGCGGGCTTCTCATGCAGCAAGGCGAGTGCGCGGCCGACGAAACGGTCGCGCAGCCCCGCGAGCCAGCCACCCGCCGGTTCGGGAAGGGATTCGACGTAGCGGCGCACCGCATCGACGAACGCCATCTCGCTGATGCGCGCGAGCATCGCCTCGCTACCGGGTCCGGGCGCGCGCGATTCGGCCGCGGCCTGCTCGATCACGCGCGCGATCCAGCCGCCGGCGCGCGCGGCCGGAATGTGCAGCAGCCGCGGCAGCGCCGAGATCAGCGGATTGAAGGGGCGCAGGTCGCAGCCGATGAAGCCGCACACGAGGATCGTGTCCGCGTGCTCGACCGGCGCCGGCGTGCCGGGCTGCTCGACGCCGTAGTGGAATGCAATCGGGATCGGCTTCGGCTGATTGCGCGTCTCGAACACCCAGTTGGCGTCGATGCGCTGCGGATGCAGATCCGGAGCGCTCGACAGCACGTGCCCATCGCCCTGCGGAAACATCACGATGTCGCCGGCCGCGAGGCGCACGGGATTCAGCCCCGAAACCGCGGCCCAGCCTTGACCCTTGGCCACGAGGTGGTATTCGATCACGTGCTCGGCGCCCGGCAGCACGGCCGCGGCGATTTCGCAGGCTGGCGGCGCTTCGGCCGCCCAGCGGTCGCGATGGCTGACGTAATAGAACACGGCGCCGCGCAGGCGCACGGCCCGCAGTACGTCCGACAGCGTGTCGTGCGTCATCGGGATGCAGGTTGCGGTGGACGATCGGACAAGCGGCGCGCAGGCTCGATCAGGCGCGCGCAGTTCTCGGAGCGAAGGCGGACGCGCGAGCAACTATCGGCGACGTTGGGTGAAGCGTCAAGCCGCGCCGTTGAAAACAATAGAGCCCGTCGAGTCGATATCGAACGACGCTTCCGATCATCTGCCCAAGGAGCTCATCATGCCTATCGTCGAAACCCGTCCCACCACGCAACGCACCGGATCCGCCTCGCCGCCGCCGGACATCAACGCCATCAAGACGAAGCAGAAGGCGACCTGGGCCAGCGGCGATTACGCGGTGATCGGCGCCACGCTGCAGATCGTCGGCGAGTCGCTGGCCGAAGCCGTCGACATCCGCGCCGGCGAGCACGTCCTCGATGTCGCGGCCGGCAACGGCAACGCGACGCTCGCCGCCGCCCGCCGCTTCGCCCAGGTCGTCTCGACCGATTACGTGCCGGACCTGCTGGAGAAAGGCGCGGTGCGCGCGCTGGCCGAAGGCTTCGCGGTCAGGCATCAGGTCGCCGATGCCGAGCAACTGCCGTTCGACGACGCGAGCTTCGATGTTGCGCTGTCGACGTTCGGCGCGATGTTCACGCCGCAACAGGAGCGCACGGCGGACGAGATGCTGCGCGTCGTCCGCGGCGGCGGCCGGATCGGGCTGGCGAACTGGACGCCGGAAGGATTCATCGGCCAACTCTTCAAGGTGATCGGCGCGTATGTGCCGCCTCCGGCCGGACTGAAGTCCCCGCTGCAGTGGGGGACCGAGCCGCGCATCGTCGAGTTGTTCGGCTCGCGGGCCGCCGGGCTGCGGTGCGAGCGGAAGAACTTCAACTTCCGCTACCTTTCGCCGGGGCACTGGCTGCAGATCTTTCGCGATTACTACGGACCGACGCACAAGGCGTTCGCCGCCCTCGATGCCAAGGGCCGGGACGCGCTCGCGGCCGACATCACCGCCCTGCTCGAGCGGCTGAATGCAGGCGGTGCGCACTCGCTGGTCGTGCCGGGCGAGTACCTCGAAGTCGTGGTCACGAAACGCTGAAGACGGGCGCGCCCGACGCCCTGCCAGCGACAGCGCCGGGCTGGCTCGACGAGCCGCCCGGCCGCTAGAATCCCGTTCCGCTTCGAGGAGCGTTGCGACAAGGCGCCCGCCTTGCCAGGCTCGAAGCACCACCTGATCGGCAAGTCCAGGGGTGGCACGTTCCAACGGCGCTCGCAAACCTCTTTGTCGAAAGGAGGGCGCGAGATGAGCGCCGTACTGAAGAAATCCTCTCCGAGCACCGGCGACTACGTGGTCGCCGACCTCGTGCTTGCGGACTGGGGCCGCAAGGAAATCCGCATCGCCGAAACCGAGATGCCGGGGCTGATGGCGATCCGCGAGGAATTCGCCGCCACGCAACCGCTGCGCGGCGCGCGCATCACCGGGTCGCTGCACATGACGATCCAGACCGCGGTGCTGATCGAGACGCTGCAGGCGCTGGGCGCGCAGGTGCGCTGGGCGAGCTGCAACATCTTCTCCACGCAGGACCACGCCGCGGCCGCGATCGCCGCGGCCGGCACGGCCGTATTCGCGGTCAAGGGCGAGACGCTGGACGACTACTGGGACTACACGCACCGCATCTTCGAATGGCCCGACAGCGGCCACAGCAACATGATCCTCGATGACGGCGGCGACGCCACGCTGCTGCTGCATCTCGGCAGCAAGGCGGAGAAGGATCCGTCGGTGATCGCCAGGCCCACGAGTGAAGAGGAGACCGCTCTCTTCAAGGCCATCAAGGCCAGGCTCGCGCACGACCGCGCGTGGTACTCGACGCGGATCGCGAAGATCAAGGGCGTGACCGAGGAGACCACCACCGGCGTGAAGCGCCTGTACCAGATGGCGAAGGAAGGGCGGCTGGCGTTCCCGGCGATCAACGTCAACGACTCGGTGACCAAGAGC
>JAKORH010000054.1 GCA_029777935.1 Pseudomonadota bacterium | reverse complement strand
AGTTCATGTACTCGATGCTGACGCGCAGCCAGCGCATCAGTCACGAGAACCTGCGGCTGCGCGACCGGGGCTGGCTGGAAGGCTTCGAACGCTGGTTCGCCCGGCGCGACGGGCTCGACGCATCGATGCCGGTGCCGCCGATGTTCACGCCATACACGGCGCGCTCGGTGACTCTGAAGAACCGCGTGGTCGTGTCGCCGATGGCGCAGTACTCGTGCGTCGACGGCGTGCCGGGCGAATTCCATCTCGTGCACCTCGGCGCACGCGCGCTGGGCGGCGCGGGCATGGTGGTCGCGGAGATGACCTGCCCCGGCCCCGACGCCCGGATCACCCCGGGCTGCCCGGGGCTTTGGAACGACGCGCAGGCAACGGCGTGGAAGCGCATCGTCGATTTCGTGCACCGGGAAACGGACGCCAGGATCGCGATCCAGCTCGGGCATGCGGGACCGAAGGGCTCGACCTGCGTGCCATGGCAAGACGGCGGCACGGACCAGCCGCTGCCGTCCGGCAACTGGCCGCTGATCTCGGCGTCGGCCGTCCCGTACCTCGAGGGCGGTCCCATTCCGCGGCCGATGACGCGCGCCGACATGGACCGCGTGCGCGACGACTTCGTGCGCGCCGCGCGCTACGCGGCACGAACCGGCTTCGACTGGCTGGAGCTGCACTGCGCGCACGGCTACCTGCTGTCGGCGTTCATTTCGCCGCTGACCAACCGCCGCAGCGACGAATACGGCGGCTCGCTTCGGAATCGCCTGCGCTATCCGCTCGAAGTGTTTCGCGCCGTACGGGAAGCGTGGCCGCAGCAGCTCCCGATGTCGGTGCGGATCTCCGCGCACGATTGGGTCGAAGGCGGCATCACGCCGGACGATGCCGTCGAAATCGCCCGCGCGTTCAAGGCCGCCGGCGCCGACATGATCGACTGCTCCTCGGGACAGGTCAGCGTGCACCAGAAGCCCATCTACGGCCGCATGTACCAGACGCCGTTCGCCGACCGCATCCGCAACGAGGCGGGCATCGCGACGATCGCGGTCGGCGCGATCTTCGAGGCCGATCATGCCAACAGCATCATCGCGGCCGGGCGCGCGGATCTCGCCGCGATCGCGCGGCCGCATCTGGCGAATCCGCACTGGACGCTGGCCGAGGCGGCCAGGATCGGCTACACCGCGATCGAATGGCCGAATCAGTATCGCCAGGCCAAGCGGCAGATGGAAAGCAACTTCGCGCGCGAGAAGGCCGCGCAGGCGCTGGGCGCGAGGGGGTGAGATGGCCGATGCCGGCGCGGTCAACGTTCGCTCCGCCGCGGCGCCGCTGGTCGAGACAGCCGGGCCGCGCAGATTCCGGCGCGTGCACGTGCTGGGTGACGCCAGCATCGGGCGGGAGGCGCGCGCGCAGCCGACCGATCACGGTGCAGTCCGGCTGTGGCTGCGGCTGCTGTCGTGCAACTCCCAGATCGAACGGGAGATCCGCGCGCGCCTGCGGCAGGGCTTCGGAACCACTCTGCCGCGCTTCGACTATCTGGCGCAGCTCGAGCGCCATCCCGAGGGTCTGCGCATGAGCGCGCTGTCGCGCTACCTGATGGTGACCGGCGGCAACGTGACCGGCCTGACCGACCAGCTCGTCGGCGAAGGCTGGGTCGAGCGGGTGCCGGACCCGAAGGATCGCCGCTCGCTCATTGTCAGGCTGACACCGGCCGGCCGGCGGAACTTTCTGCGCATGGCGCGCGCGCACGAAACCTGGCTGGCGGAGATGCTTGAGGGCTTCGACGCCACGCACCGGGACGCGCTGTACGAAATGCTGGGACGGCTGCGCGTGCACCTGGCGCAGAAGCCGGGCGGTGCGAACGCCGACCGATCGCAGTCCGCGCCCAGGACCCGTCAACACAAGGAGCGTCCGTGACCTCGCACATCGATCCCGCTCTCGTCGCCGGCAACCGCAAGCCGCTCGCCGGCTATCGCGCAACGCACTTCCGATGGGAGGCGCCCGACGGAGTGGCCAAGATCACGCTGAACCGCCCCGAGCGCAAGAACCCGCTGACTTTCGCGTCGTATGCCGAACTGCGCGACCTGTTCGCCCAACTGAAGTACGCCGACGACGTGCACGCGGTGGTGATCGCGGGCGCCGGAGACAACTTCTGCTCCGGCGGCGACGTGCACGAGATCATCGGCCCGCTGGTGCAACTGGCCGCCCCGGAGCTGTTGCTGTTCACGCGCATGACCGGCGATCTGGTCCGGACCATGCGCGCGTGCCCGCAGCCGATCGTCGCGGCGGTCGACGGTGTGTGCGCCGGTGCCGGCGCGATCGTCGCGATGGCGAGCGACCTGCGGCTCGGCACCGCGCGCAGCAGGACCGCGTTCCTGTTCAACCGCGTCGGGCTGGCGGGCTGCGACATGGCCGCGTGCGCGATCCTGCCGCGCCTCGTCGGCCACGGCCGCGCCAGCGAACTGCTCTACACAGGGCGGGCGATGAGCGGCGAGGAGGGCGAGCGCTGGGGCTTCTTCAACCGCTTGGTGGTGCCGGAGGCGCTGCTGGCGGAGGCGCAGGCGCTGGCGCGCGAACTCGCAGCCGGGCCGACGTTCGCCAACGGCATCACCAAGACCATGCTGCACCAGGAGTGGAGCATGACGATCGAGCAGGCGCTGGAAGCCGAAGCGCAGGCGCAGGCGATCTGCATGATGACCGAGGATTTCAAGCGCGCGTACCACGCGTTCGTCGCCCGGCAGAAGCCCAAGTTTGAGGGTAACTGACTTCGAGGGCAACTGAGATGGCCGACGCGAGCTTCCTCGACTGGCCGTTCTTCGAAGAGCGGCATCGTGCGCTGGCACGCGCACTCGACGCGTGGGCCGGGCAGAACGTGCCGCAGCGGCACGGCCACGACATCGATGCCGAGTGTCGGGCGCTGGTCGGTGCGCTCGGCCGCGCCGGCTGGATCAAGCACGCGGTCGCCGGCACGCAGCACGGCGGCAGCGGCGAGGCGATCGACACGCGCGCCATCTGCCTGATCCGCGAAACGCTGGCGCGCCACTCGGGGCTGGCCGACTTCGCGTTCGCGATGCAGGGTCTGGGCTCGGGCGCGATCAGCCTGGCCGGCACGCCGGAGCAGAAGGCGAGTTACCTGCCGCGCGTGGCGCGCGGCGAGGCGATCGCCGCGTTCGCGCTGTCGGAGCCCGACGCCGGCTCCGATGTCGCGGCACTGTCTTGCGCGGCGCGCGCCGACGGCGACGCCTATGTGCTCGACGGAGAAAAGACCTGGATTTCCAACGGCGGCATCGCCGACTTCTACGTCGTGTTCGCGCGCACCGGCGAAGCGCCGGGGGCGCGCGGCATCTCGGCGTTCATCGTCGACGCTGGCACGCCCGGCTTCGACATCGCCGAGCGCATCGACTTGATCGCGCCGCATCCGCTGGCGCGGCTGCGCTTCGCGAACTGCCGTGTTCCCGCGAGCCGGCAGGTGGGCGCTCCAGGCGAGGGCTTCAAGATCGCCATGCGCACGCTCGACGTGTTCCGCACATCGGTGGCGGCGGCCGCACTCGGCTTCGCGCGACGCGCGCTGGATGAAGCCTTGAGTCGAGCCACCACGCGCAGGATGTTCAACCAGCGGCTGGCGGACTTCCAGATCACGCAGGCCAAGCTCGCGCAGATGACGCTCGCGATCGACAGCGCGGCGCTGCTGACCTACCGCGCGGCGTGGCTGCGCGACCAGGGCCGCACGATCACGCGCGAGGCCGCGATGGCCAAGCTCGCGGCCACCGAAGGCGCGCAGCAGGTGATCGACGCCGCGGTGCAGCTCTGGGGCGGGCTCGGCGTGACGAGCGGAGTGCCGGTCGAGCGCCTGTATCGCGACATACGCGCGCTGCGGATCTACGAGGGCGCGAGCGAAGTTCAGCTACTGATCATCGCGCGCGAGCTGCTGAAGCCAGGCGCGTGAACGGATCTCGAGCGCGGTCGTCGCACTGCGTCGAGGAGCGGGCCGCGTGGCCCGAGAACGGCGATCGAACTCGCGCGAACGGCGCGGCTCAGACGCGGTAGTAGTCGCGATACCAGGCGACCACCTTGGGCAGCCCCGCGTCGATCGAAGTGGTCGGCCGCCAGCCGTAGTCGCGTTCGATCGCGCCGATATCGGCGTAGGTGGCCGGCACGTCGCCCGGCTGCATCGGCAGCAGGTTCATTTGCGCCGTGCGGCCGAGCGCCGCGCACAGCACGTCGATGAAGCGCAGCAGCGGCTCGGCGCGGTGGTTGCCGATGTTGTAGAGGCGGTGCGGCACGCCGGCCTCCGCGGCGGGTACACGATCGTGGACCCGCAGCACGCCGCCGACGATGTCGTCGATGTACGTGAAATCGCGCTGCATGTCGCCGTGGTTGAAGACATCGATCGGCGCGCCGGCCAGGATGCGGCCGATGAAGATCATCGCCGCCATGTCGGGCCGGCCCCACGGGCCGTACACGGTGAAGAAACGCAGGCCCGTCAGCGCGATGCCGAAGGTGCGCGCGTAGACGAATGCCATCAGCTCGTCGGCGCGCTTCGTGGCCGCATACAGGCTGACCGGGTGGTCGACGCGGTCGTGCTCCGCGAACGGCAGCGCGGTGTTGGCGCCGTATACGCTCGAGCTCGAGGCATACACGAAGTGCTCGACCGGGTGCGCGCGCACCGCTTCGAGCAGGTTCAGGAACCCGGCGACGTTGCTCTCCGCATACGCGTGCGGATGCGTCAGCGAGTACCGCACGCCGGCCTGTGCCGCCAGATGGATCACGCGACCGATCGCGTGGCGCTCGAACACGGCGCGCACCGCGGCGGCGTCGGCCAGTTCGATCCGCTCGAAGGCGAAGGCCTTGCACGGCGCGAGCTGCGACAGCCGCGCCTCCTTCAGCTTCGGGTCGTAGTAGTCGTTCAGGTTGTCCAGACCCACCACGCGCTCACCGCGTGCCAGCAGCGCGGCGGCCACGTGGTAGCCGATGAAGCCGGCGGCGCCGGTGACCAGCGTCGCGCGGCTCACCGCGCGCCCCGTCCGATGCCGAAGTAGGTGAGCCCGGCGGCGCGCACCAACGCCGGCTCGTACAGGTTGCGGCCGTCGAACAGTGCGCGCGACTTGAGCGCCCGGGCGAGCCAGTCGAAATCGGGGCTGCGAAACTCCAGCCATTCGGTCACGACTGCCAGCGCGTCGGCACCGTCACAGGCGGCGCGCGCGCTGTCGGCGAACTCGACCAAGCCGTGGCCCGCCAGCAACCCGCGCGCATTGGCGAGCGCCACCGGGTCGTAGGCGATCACGCGCGCCCCAGCGCCCGTCAGCGCTTCGATCAGCGCCAGGCTGGACGCCTCGCGCATGTCGTCCGTATTGGCCTTGAACGCCAGTCCCCACAGCGCGATGCGCTTGCCCGCGAGCTGGCCGTTGAAGAAACGGTGGATCTTCTCGAACAGCACGCGCTTCTGCCGCTCGTTGACGCGCCGCGTGGCATTGACGAGCTCCGCGGGTTCGGCGCACTCCTGCGCGGTGTGCGCGAGCGCCTTGATGTCCTTCGGGAAGCACGAGCCGCCGTAGCCGACACCTGCATAGAGAAAGTGCGGGCCGATGCGCGGGTCGGCGCCGATGCCGTGCCGCACCTGCTCGATGTCCACACCCAGCCGGTCGGCGAGGTTGGCCATCTCGTTCATGAACGAGATGCGCACGGCCAGCATCGCGTTGGCCGCGTACTTGGTGAATTCGGCCGAGCGCACGTCCATCACGATCAGGCGGTCGCGGTTGCGGTTGAACGGCGCGTACAACGCGCGCAACGTTTCGGCCGAGTGCACGTCGTCGGCGCCCACGACGATGCGGTCGGGCTTCATGAAGTCGTCGACCGCGAAACCCTCCTTCAGGAACTCCGGGTTGGACGCCGTGGCCACGGGATACGCGACGCCGCGCTGGCGCAGTGCATCGCCGATCGCGGCGCGCACCTGATCGTTGGTGCCCACCGGAACCGTCGACTTCACGACCACCAGCGTGTCGCGCGCGATCAGCCGCCCCAGTTCGCGCGCGCACGCCAGCACGTGCGAGAGATCCGCTGAACCGTCCTCGCTCGCCGGCGTGCCGACCGCGATCATCACCACCGCCGCGTGCGCCACCGCTTCGGCATAACTGGTCGAAAAGCGCAGCCGGCCATCGTGCACGCGGCGCGCGACGATCGCTTCGAGCCCGGGTTCGTGGATCGGCAGCGCGCCGGCGTGCAGCCGCTCGATCTTCGCCGCGTCCGAGTCGACGCACAGCACGTCGTTGCCGACGTCGGCCAGACACGCTCCGGTGACCAGGCCGACGTAGCCGGTGCCGATGATCGAGAGCTTCATGTCGGTCTTTGCTCGAAAGTGAGGGCGCGAACGATTCTACGGGGCGTGTTGCGCGACCTGCCTGCCGAGTACGTACGCGGCACGCCAGCCGCACTGTCCGGCGCCTCGAACGGTCTTTCACTGTCGCTCACTTCTCTCACCCAATGTCTTCAATCAGCAACTTGCACCGTTCGGGCTGGGCCACCGGATGTCCGGAGCCGATTGCCGACGCGAATATTCACCGGGGCACGCTTGATGTGACGCTTTTTCCACTAAGCTGTCCGAGCGTCGGGGCAGGAGCGCCTTCGACGTTCTTTGGCCCGTTGCACCTTAGTCGCGTGTAATAGACTGACCGAGTCGCGTAACGGGACGCTGTTTCCCTTACTAATCAGTCACTTCGGAGGGGCTATGCGGGGCTGCAGCAGATGGTTCAGGCACGCGCATTCGGTGCTTTTCGCGACATGTCTCGCCATGCTTGCGGTCGCGTGCACTTCCACCGGGAGTTATCCGGCCGCGCCGACAAGGGCTGCGACCCCGGACTACCGCTATCTGATCGGAGCACTCGACACGATAAACATCCTGGTCTGGCGCAATCCGGAACTTTCGATGTCGGTTCCGGTTCGTCCCGACGGGCGAATCACGACACCCCTGGTTGAAGATCTGCCGGCGCTCGGCCGCAGCCCTTCCGATCTGGCGCGCGACATCGAAAGGGCGCTTTCCAAGGTAATTCGCGACCCGGTCGTGACGGTCATTGTCACGGGCTTCCAGGGGCCGTTCGACGAACAGATCCGGATCGTCGGCGAGGCCGCCAAGCCGCAAGCGATTCCCTATCGGCAGAACATGACGCTGCTCGACGTCATGATCACCGTCGGCGGTCTGACCGACTTTGCGGACGGCAACAAGGCAGTGCTGGTGCGCGGCAAGGAAGGCGGCAAGCAGTACACGGTACGGCTGCGCGATCTGCTCAAGCGCGGCGACATCACGGCCAATGTCGACGTCAAGCCGGGCGACGTGTTGATCATTCCGCAGAGCTGGTTCTGATAACCACCAATCGCGGACGAGGGGCATCAGAGATGCAGTCGCAGGGTTCGGTTTCCGGAATGGACGAGTTGCTCAGGCAGGCGATGACGATCCTGCGCGGCATGTGGCACCGCCGGTGGATCGGGTTGGTGGCCGCGTGGATCGTCGGAATCGTCGGCGCGATTGCCGTGATGCGGATTCCGGAACGGTTCGAGGCGACCGCGCGTGTATTCGTTGACACGCAATCGGTACTGAAGCCGTTGATGCAGGGCCTCGCCGTCCAGCCCAATGTCGACCAGCAGGTCGGAATGCTGGCGCGGACGCTGATCAGCCGGCCGAATCTCGAAAAACTGATGCGCAGCGCGGATCTCGACCTGGCGGCGTCCACCCCGAAGGAAAGGGATCGCCTGATCGATCAACTGGCCCAGGAAATCCACCTCGCGAGCGACACACGCGGCGACAACCTGTACCTGATCTCTTACCGAGACACCCAGCCGGAGCGCGCGAAGCGCGTGGTCGAAAGTCTGGTTTCGATGTTCGTCGAGTCGGGCCTCGGCAACAAGCGCCGCGACACGGAGGCGGCCCGCAAGTTCATCGAAGACCAGATCAAGGCATACGAAAAGAAACTGGAAGAGGCCGAGAACCGGGTCAAGGACTTTCGATTGAAGAATATGTCGGTGCTTGGCAACGCCGGACAGGATTATGTCGCGCGCCTGAACGCGCTCAACGACGAGACTGCGAAAGTCCGGATGGAACTGCGCGCGGCGCAGGAATCGCGCGACGAGTTGAAGCGCGAGGTCGAGGGCGAAGAGGCGCCTGTGCTGGTGCCCGAAACGCCAGTCGCCGGCGCGCCATCCGCCGTGCCGGAGCTTGACGCACGGATCGAGGCGCAAAAGCGTCAGCTCGATGATCTGCTGCGGCGCTACACCGACCAGCATCCGGACGTTCAGAGCGCACACCGGTTGATCGCCCAGCTCGAGGAGCAGAAGAAGCACGAACTGGAAGCAATTCGCAAAGCTGCGGCGGCGCGATCGCCCAGTCGTGTTGCAGCGGCGACGAACCCCGTGTACCAGCAATTGAAGGTCGCGCTCGCTGAAGCCGATGCCAACGTCGCGTCGCTCCGTGCCCGTGTCAACGAGCTGTCGTCGCGTGCGGATCAGTTGCGCGCCGCGTCGCAGCGTGTGCCGCAGGTCGAAACCGAAATGGCGCAGATGAATCGCGATTACGACGTGCTGCGGAAGAACTACGAACAGCTCGTCGTTCGACGCGAGTCAGCGTCGATGTCGGAGGACGTCGATGCAAGTGCGAAGATCGGCGAGTTCCGCCTGATCGACCCGCCTCGTGTGTCCGACAAGGCAGTGTCCCCGAATCGCATGGCACTGGTGCTGCTGACGTCGGCGATGGCGCTCGGCGCCGGGGTATTCGCCAGCTTCGCCGCATCGCAGATCGTCCCGACGGTGCAGGATAGTCGCGCGCTTCGTGTCATCACGAATCGACCCGTGCTCGGCACCGTCTCGCTTCTGGTAACCGATGCGGACGTGCGCCGAACCCGCATGATCAACACCGCGTTCGGCAGTTGTCTCATTGCACTCTTCTTCGTCTACGGCGCCTGGGTTGCCTGGATCCGTTGGTTGAGCATCAGAGGTTGAGGATCAATCGTGGGAATCATTGAACAGGCGGCACGACGACTGGAAGAACTGCGGCGGGCAGGCATCGACGCCGCGCCGCGCGGTCATCCGGAACTGGACGCGCCCGATGTCGCCCGGATGCATACCCCCGAGCGGGCAATGCAGGCCCACCAGGCGGCGCAGCACGTGCAAGGTGAGCGGGAATCGATTCTCGCTGAATCGCCGCCGGCAGTTGTCGCGCGGCGCTCGAGGGAAGTCGCACTCGATCTCGAACGGCTTGCGGCGGCTGGGTTCGTGACACCCGACGGCGTTCGCACTCGCATCGCGGACGAGTTTCGGGTGATCAAGCGGCCCTTGCTCGCGAATGTCCAGGGTCGCTCCGCCGCGCCGGTCGAACGTGCGAATCTGATCATGGTCACGAGCGCGCTTCCGGGAGAGGGCAAGACATTTACGGCCATCAATCTCGCCTTGAGCATGGCGATGGAATTCGACAGCACCGTGCTGCTGGTGGACGCCGATGTCGCGCGTCCGACCGTGCTGGAGCGTCTCGGACTGCACGCGCCGAAGGGTCTGCTGGACTTGCTCACCACGCGCGATCTCGATGTGTCCGACGTTCTCCTGCGGACGAGCATCGAGCGTCTGTCGATCCTCCCGGCGGGGCAGCCGCATAGCCGCGCGACCGAGTTGCTGGCAAGTGACAACATGAACCGCCTGCTCGACGATCTCGCGAGCCGGTACCCGGACCGCGTGCTGATCTTCGATGCGCCCCCGCTGCTGCCGTCGACCGAATCTCGCGTGCTCGCGTCGCACATGGGCCAGGTCCTGGTTGTCGTCGAGGCGGATAACACTTCGCAGGGAGTGCTGACCCAGGCTATGGCGACGATCGAAAGCTGTCCGGTCGTGATGACGGTGCTGAACAAGGTGCGTCATTCGAGAATCGGCGCGTATTACGGCTATTACGGCTCATACGGGAGCTGAGGCCGACAGCGACGGCTCGGTACAAACCGCCTCACCTCCCATGAGGGATCTGACTTCACGCTCCGCGTCCTGCTTCAAGTGCGCGCGTCGTTGCGCTGCGCGGGTCGGGCTGATTGTTGGTCTCGCGGTTGCCAATGCGCAGGCGCATGCCGAGCGCTGGGCAACGGCTGCATCGATCGATGGCAACCTGACTGCGACCGACAATTCGAACTTCGACGTGAGCGGGCAGAAGAAGAGCGACGTGATCGTCGATGTCGCGCCGCGCGTCGGAATCGTGGGCGACGGCGCACGCTTGCGCCTCAACGCCGCCGCTTCGCTGTCGGCGCTGGCCTATACGAAGGGCACGCAGGACAGCCGACTCGTGCCGACGGTTGATTTCGGTCTGTGGACCGCGCCGATCGAGGACGTCTTCTTCGTCGAAAGCAGCGTCAAGGTCGAGCGCGTGACCGAGAATCCGTTCGGCCCTCAGACGCCGACCGGTTCGAGCGTCAACCAGCAGAACAGCTACGAGGGCCGCATCAGTCCTTATCTGTCGGGGATCCTGGCGTCCCGCTTTCGCTATCTGCTGCGGCATGACTCGGGCTGGATCAGGACGACCGGCGGAGCGACCAGCGTGGGAAATCAGTATGCGAGCCACGATGCAGCGGAACTGGCGCTTCTTCCGCGGCCGCTCGGCGCGTCGCTCAGGTACGACCGCGACGAAACCAACCAGGTCGAGGGCGTAGAGGGACAGACCCGTTCCGAGATCGTGCGCGCGATTGTCTCGCTGTCGCCCGATCCGCAGCTCACGGTCGGTCTGCGCGGCGGACATGAACGAAACAATTTTCCCGGTTTCAATTCGGACCGGAACTTCTTCGGGGCCGATCTGACCTGGAGACCGACGGAGCGCACCAACCTGGCGCTCGTCGGGGAGCGGCGGTTCTTCGGAAACGGCTGGTCTGCGACGTTCGATCACCGCATGCCGCGTCTGGCGTGGAGCCTGCGCTCGTCGCGGGACGTGAGCACCTCGGCTCAGCAATTCCTTTCGCTGCCGGCCACGCTCGACGTGGCCGCGCTGATCGATGCCAGCCTGACGACGCGCATTCCGGACCCGATCGCGCGCGCGCGGGCGGTCGAGGACCTGATCGTCAGCCGCGGACTGCCGCGCACCCTGATCGCGCCGGTCAATCTCTTCGACCAGCGCGTCGAACTGGATACCGTCAACACGGCGACCGTATCCCTGCTTGGGGCGCGTGACTCGCTTGCGCTGACGTTGTTTTCCTCACGGACCGAGGGCCTCGAGAATCTGGGCGCCAGCGTCCAGCCGGGGTCATCGTTGCTCGACAGTCGCCAGCGCGGTGCGGGTTTGAGCTTCAGTCATCAGCTCTCACCGCTTTCGACGCTGAACGCCGAGGCCAGTTGGCGCCAGACGACGGGCCTGGGCACCTTGAGCGGCGACCAGTCGCGGCAGCAAACCTACCAGTTGCGCTTCACGCACCTGATTTCGCCGAAGACTTCGACCACGGCGGGCGCGCGCCACCAGGTCTTCGATTCCAACGTGCAACCGAACGCGACCGAAACCGCGGTGTTCGTCGGACTCGGCCACCGATTCTAGGCAACGCGATGTACGAAACCTTCTACGGCCTCACCGGCAAACCGTTCCAGCTCAATCCCGATCCGGCCTTCTACTTCGGCAGCAAGGGACATAGCAGCGCCTATTCGTACCTCAAATACGGCGTTTTCCAGGGCGAGGGCTTCATCGTCGTCACCGGCGAAGTCGGGGCGGGCAAGACCACACTGGTGCGCGCGCTGCTCGAGGAGCTTGACCGCAACAAGGTCGTCGCGCTGCAGCTCGTCAGCACGATGCTGGACGGCGACAACCTGCTGCTCGCGGTGGCAACTGCGTTCGGCCTGCGCGTGAAGGGCGAGGACAAGGCGATCCTGCTTGCCACGCTGGAGGCGTTCCTCACCTCGCTCGCCGCCGAGGGCAAGCGCGCCTTGCTGATCGTCGACGAAGCGCAGAACCTGTCGCAGCAGGCGATGGAAGAGCTGCGGATGCTGTCGAACTTCCAGCTTGGCGACACCGCGCTGCTGCAGAGTTTCCTGGTCGGCCAGCCCGAACTGCGCGAACTGATGCGGGCGCCGTCGATGCAGCAATTGCGCCAGCGCATCATCGCCTCGTATCACCTGGGGCCGATGGACAAGTCCGAGACGCGCGCCTACATCGAGCACCGGCTGGGTCGCGTGGGCTGGAAGAACGATCCGCAGTTCGATCCGGAAGCGTTCGCGAAGATCTACGACTTCACCGGTGGCATCCCGCGCCGGATCAACCAGCTCTGCAACCGGCTGCTGCTCGCGGGTTTCCTGGCGGAAAAGCACGAGCTGGCGTCGAGCGATGTCGACGAAGTCGCGCGCGAGATCAGCTCCGAGATCAGCGCCGATCCCGCGCGCGCGCCGGTGGTGGTCCTGCCGAGCGCGCACCGTTCGAGTTCGGAGCCGATGGCGGCGGATTTCGCCTCACTGGCGGCCACCGTCGACCGGATGGACAGCAACATCAACCTGATCCTCGATCTGCTGCAGTCGATCGTCCGGCCGCCGCGGCGCGAGACGGCGAACGCGAAGTCGGGCGGTTCGTCGGGGACATGATGCGCGACCCGGTCGCGGCGATCGGCCCCGTGCTGTGCGTCGTCGGCGCGCGGCCCAACTACATGAAGATGGCGCCGCTGATGCGCGCCTTCGCAGCCGAGCCGCACTTTCCGCGCGCGGTCCTCGTTCACACCGGCCAGCACTACGACTTTGCGCTGAACGAGAAGCTGTTCTCCGATCTGGACATGCCCGCGCCGGACGTGAACCTCGAAGTCGGATCGGGCTCGCACGCGGTGCAGACGGCCGAGGTGATGAAGCGCTTCGAGCCGCTGCTCGAGCAGTACGCGCCGTCGTGCGTGATCGTGGTGGGTGACGTGAATTCAACGCTCGCCTGCTCGCTCGTGGCCGCGAAGCGCGGCGTGGCCGTCGTGCACGTGGAAGCCGGCCTGCGCAGTTACGACCGCGCGATGCCGGAAGAAATCAACCGCGTGCTGACCGATCAGATCGCCGACCTGCTGTACACGACCGAGCGCAGTGCGCTCTACAACCTCCGACGCGAGGGTGTCGATCCCGCGCGCGTGCACTTTGTCGGCAACCTGATGATCGATTCGCTCCGCGCCGCCGCGCCGAAGGCGGTTGCGCCCGCCGACTCGCTGCGCGCGGCCGGCCACGATGCAAGTGCGCTGGCCGGCGGCTACGGGCTGGTCACGCTGCATCGGCCGTCGAATGTCGATGCGCCGGACACGCTCGAGGCGCTGCTGGCGGCGATGGCGGACATCAGCGGGCAGCTCGCGCTGGTGTGGCCGCTGCATCCGCGCACGCGCGCCAATATCGAGCGTTTCGGGTTCGACCGCTTCCTGTGTCTGCCGCGGCTGGTGTGCCTGCCGCCGCAGGGCTATCTCGAAATGGTCGGGCTGATGCGCGACGCCAAGGTCGTGCTGACCGACTCCGGCGGGGTGCAGGAGGAAACGACTGCGCTCGGCGTGCCCTGCCTGACGCTGCGCGAGAACACCGAGCGGCCGATCACGACCGAGCAGGGCACCAACACGCTGATCGGTCGCGATCTCGCCGCGCTGCGCGCTGCCGTCGGGCAGACCCTGCGCAGCGGCGGCAAGCGCGGCCGGCTGCCGGAGCTGTGGGACGGCCATTGCGCGGAACGAATTGCAGCCCACCTGTCGCAATGGCTGCGCGCCCGCCGCGCCGCGGAGCTGCACGCATGAGCGCGCACGGCCGCTCCGAAGCGCTCATCCCGCGGCGCGAAGCGCGGAGGGTAGTCCAGTGAGACCGCCGGGCCGCCCCAAGGGCGAATCCCCGAGCGCGCAGCGCGAGGGT
>JAKORH010000053.1 GCA_029777935.1 Pseudomonadota bacterium | reverse complement strand
CGTTCGTGCAGAGCGTGCTGTGGAACATCAACGCGTTCGACCAGTTCGGCGTGGAGATCGGCAAGCAGCTCTTGACGCAGCGGCTGGCGAGCGGGGGCTGATTGATGGCGGACATCACTGCGGCCCTCACCCCAACCTCTCTCCCGGGGGGAGAGGGGCTTTTCATCCCTCTCCCTCCGGGAGAGGGACCGAGGGTGAGGGCCACAGTGATGCAACGAAGGATCGGCAGATGAAAGTCCGCAAAGCAGTCTTCCCTGCGGCCGGCTTCGGCACGCGCTTCCTGCCGGCGACCAAGGCGATGCCGAAGGAGATGATGCCGATCGTCGACAAGCCGCTGATCCAGTACGCGGTCGAGGAAGCGGCCGCCGCGGGCATCGAGCAGATGATCATCATCACCGGCCGCAACAAGCGCGCGATCGAGGACCACTTCGACCGCATGCCGGAAATCGAGCAGGAGCTGCTCGCCAAGGGCAAGCGCGAGCTGTACGAGGCGTTGCAGTCGGCCACGCCGAGCGGCGTGAACTTCATCTTCGTGCGGCAGAGCGAGCAGCTCGGCCTCGGCCACGCGGTGCTGTGCGCGCAGCCCGTCGTGGGCAACGAGCCGTTCGCGGTGATTCTCGCCGACGACCTGATCGACGCGCGGCCGGGCGTCACGCAGCAGCTGGTCGAAACGCATGAGAAGTACGGCGCGTCGGTGCTGGCGGTACAGGACGTGCCGCGCGCGGAGACCTCGCGCTACGGCATCGTCGCCTCGACACCGATCGCGCCGGGCATCGAACGGGTCAGCGGCATGGTGGAGAAACCGACCGCGGCGCAAGCGCCGTCGACTCTGGCGGTGGTCGGCCGCTACGTGCTGCGGCCGGAGATCTTCGACGAGTTGGCGACGACGCCGCGCGGCAGCGGCGGCGAGATCCAGTTGACCGACGCGATCGCGCGGCGCATCGCGCGCGGCGAAGTGCTGGCGCAGCGCTTCGCCGGCACGCGCTACGACTGCGGCAGCAAGGAAGGCTTCCTCGCCGCCAATATCGCGCTGGCGCGCAAGCAGGGCATCCTGCCGGAGCGTGGCACCTGAAGGTCGAAGCGGCGCCGACTCCCGTGGATCAGGCCGCATCAATCGCGAGCGTGCGCCTGATCGCGTACTACCTGCCGCAGTTTCACCCGACGGCAGAGAACGACCGTTGGTGGGGCAAGGGATTCACCGAGTGGACCAACGTCACCAGGGCGCAGCCGCTCTTCGACGGTCATTACCAGCCGCATCTGCCGGCGGACCTCGGCTTCTACGATCTGCGCCTGCGCGAGACGCGCCATGAACAGATCGCGCTGGCCCAGGCGTACGGCGTCGATGCGTTCTGCTATCACTACTACTGGTTCTCGGGCCAGCGCCTGCTGCACCGGCCGCTCGACGACATGCTCGCCGATCCGGCGAGCCGCATGCCGTTCTGCCTGTGCTGGGCCAACGAAACGTGGACGCGCCGCTGGGATGCCGCCGACCACGAAGTGCTGATCGCGCAGCACTATCTGCCGGGCGATGACCTGCGGTTCATCGAGAGCGTGGCCCCGTTCCTGCGCGACCCGCGCTACCTGCGGGTCGGGGGCCGGCCGCTGCTGGTCGTGTACCGCCCGCACGAGATTCCGCAGCCTGCAGAGTGGGCCGGCACGTGGCGCCGCTACTGCCGCGACAACGGCATCGGCGACATCCATCTGTGCGGGGCGCTGACCCACGGGCAGCGCTCGATCGCCGGGCTCGGCTTCGACAGCGGCGTCGAATTCCCGCCGCACAATGCATGGGCCGCCAGCCGGAACCCGCAGATCCGCTTCCATCGGCCTTTCTCCGGCAACGTGCTCGACTATGCCGATGTGGCCGAGGCATTTCTCGCCTGGCACCATGACGGCGAGCACGTCTTCCGCACGGTCGTGCCGTCGTGGGACAACTCGGCGCGAACGACTTCGCGCGCAACCGTGCTGATCAACGCGACGCCCGCCAATTACGAGGCGTGGCTGCATGGCGCCGTCGAGCGAACCGTGCGTGAGCGCAGCGACGAGGAACGCCTGGTGTTCATCAATGCCTGGAACGAATGGGCCGAAGGCTGCCACCTCGAACCGGATCGCCGGCACGGCCACGCCTTTCTCGAGGCGACGCGCCGGGTGCGCGAAGGAAAGAGCGACGCGACGACGTTCGTCGATCGCTTCGGCAGTGCGCCGAATTCGCCGCCGGCGCGTACCTTCGGTGCCGATTTCGCGGAACTGGTGCGCTACCACCTGCTGTCGCGCATCGGTCCGCTGCGCGTGTGGATGAACCGGCATCCGCGGATCCGCGCCGCCGCGCTGTGGGCGATGCGGCTGGCCGGCATCCGGCAGCCTTAGCCGGGCGTCCATGGCGACGGATCCGCATAGCGCAACTGCGAGGCCTGGCCTCACTGGAGCATTGCGGGTCGTGAACGCTGTCCGGCGTATGCGCAATGAAGCGCGCGACCTGCTGCAACTGGTTCTCGTGCCGGGCCTGGCGGCGCTATTGCCATGGCCACTGTGTTTCCGCCTGTTCAGATGGCTGTGTCGCGTGGATCTTCTGTATCGCGGCGCATGCGAAGAGGCCCTCGCGCACGCGCGTTCACGCGGCTGGGTGCACGGTGATCCAGAAGACTGGAAGCGGAGGCGGCGCCTGGTGACGCTGATCGATCACGCCGATTTCTTCCTGGCACTGACGCGGTCCGACCGCTGGATGCAGCGGAATCTGATCGTCAGCGGCGCATGGCCGGACCCGAGCAAGGCGGCGATGCTGTGCACCTTTCACTGGGGAGCCGGGATGTGGGCGTTGAGGCACGCGCGGTCGAGCGGACTGCGGGCCCACGCGCTGGTGGCGCCGCAGCTACGCAAGGACTTCCCGGGCCAGACCGTCAATTTCCTCTACTGCAAGGCGAGAGTCCGGTCCGTGCGCGCCGCGCTGGACACGGACCCGATCGAAATCGCCGGCTCGCCGCGGGAAATTCTTCGAACCGTCCGGAGCGGCGAGCAGATCGTTGCAGCGATCGATGTCCCGCCGGATCAGGTCGCCGCCAGTGAATCGATCGACTTCGTCGGCTTGCGAGCGCGCGTACCACGCGGGCTGCTGAGGTTCGCCGCGGAGTCGGGCGTACCGGTTTCGGTCTATCTGACCGGAATTCGCCTTGCAGACGGGAAGCGGATGCTGAGCATTCATCATCTCGGTACCCGGACCGATCCGGGAGTACTGATCCGGGAAGTATTTGCCTTCCTCGAGGATGCCATTCGCCGCGACGCGGCGGCCTGGCACTTCTGGGCCGTCGCGCCGCGCTTCTTCGAGCCGCAACCGCAGAGCACCGCCGGCTGAGCGCTAAGCCTCGATGTTCAGTGCTGCCCTGACCTCGATCCGCCGCTGGTCCGCCCGGCGCGGGATTCACGTCAAGACGACGCGGCTGCCGGAACTCGCTGAGGTGCAGTCCGACGACCTTTCTTACGATCCGCCGACGCTGGATCTTGCCTATCGGCCGACTTTCGGCTTCAGCGGCTTTCTGAATCGCGAGCATGCAGCGTGGGCCGACTGGCCGCTGACATCGGAGCGCATCCTTCAGCACCGGATCTTCGGGTGGCTGCGCCGAGCCGACGCACTGAAGCTGTACGAAATGGCCGCATTGAGCGAAGGCGACGTGCTCGAACTCGGAACGCACCAGGGCCTGTCCACGCACATCATGGCCGCTGCCATCGATGCCCTGGGCGGAGATCGAAGGATCGATTCGTTCGACCTCGATCCGCAGGCCGCGGCCACGGCGCGGGAGAACCTTGCGCAGGAGATCGCCGCCGGGCGGGTGACGGTCACCGTCGGCGAGGCAGCCGCCGAATGCCGGCGCCTGATCGCGGAAGGACGCAGCTACGGCTTTGCCTTCGTCGATCATTCGCACCGCTATCAGGCGATGTGCGAGATCTGCGCACTGCTGCCTGCGATCGTGAAGCGCGGCGGGTTCGTGTTGTTCCACGACTTCACCGATCCGCGCAGCGATGCGCCGGGGGACGGGCGCCCCGAACCCGACTTCGGTGTGCTCGCGGCGTGCCGGGACTGTCTTTCGTCGAGCGCGTTCCGGTACGTCGGTGCGTACGGCTGCTCGGGCCTGTTCCGACGACTTCGCTGACAGTCAGCAGTCGAAGACCATCCGGCGGGCGCGCGCCGATGACCCGTGTCAACGCGCAACGCGGAAGAGCACCCAACCGTCCTGTCCCGCCTCCCGCTCCAGCGTCGCATTGCCGCCGAGGGCAGCGGCAAACCGCTCGGGCGCCAGTACGCCCGAGGCGCCGAGCAGCCGGAAGTCGAAGCGCTGCGCATCAACCGTGAGTCGCACCGCATCGGGTCGCTGCGACTCGATGCGGAACGAATGCCCGGCCGCCGGCAACTCTCCCGGTTCGATCAGCAGATGCTGATAGCGGTTGTACACCGAGCGCTGCTCGCCCGCCGGATCGAGGCGCTTCCACAGCGATTGCTGCGGGTAGTACATCACCGTGTTGACGACCGGCTGACCGGCAGCCACGGCAGTGACCATCCACGTATGCTCACCGACGATCGCGATGCGTTGCCGATCACCGGTTGCCACGCGATCCAGTCCGGGTGCCATCACGAGTTCCGTGGGCGCCTGCCCGATCGGGTTGAACGGCAGTGCGGTGGCCACCATCCATGCGCCGTGAATCGCGACCGCAGTGACGGCACGGCGCGTCAGCAGCAGATAGGCGACCACGCCGAGCGCTGCACATGACAGCACCACGATCGCCGGAGAGATCATGTCCGCGAGCTGCGCCGGCAACAGGCGGAATGTCGCCGCGGCGGCGAGCGAGGTCGCGCCGGCGGTGACGATGGCCACCCGGTTTGCCCAGCGGCCCGCGCCGGATTCGAGGTCGCGTTGCGCCGCGATCAGCCGCGCGAGCAGCAGCGCCTGCGCAAGGCCGAGCGCAAGATCGAGCCGGAAGGAAATCGTCCGCCCCCACAGCGAGCGCTCGGCCAATGCAGGGTAGAACCCGACGTACATGTAAGTCAGCGCGACTGCGACGAACGCCAGGATCACCGCGGAGACGGCGTCGATCCGCCGTGCCGCGGTCCAGCCGAACACGATTGCGACCGTCAGCGGCAGCAGCACGTAGACGAACGAACCGGCATCGCTCTGGTTCATCAGGTTCGAGTTCGTATACATCGTGACCGGGCTCATCAGGCCCTTGATCAGAAACCACGGATCGATATCGCCGCCGACCACCGAAGTGCGCTGCCCTGGATAGACGGTTGCTCCGATCGCGGCAATCGCGTCGCGCGCATCGCTCCACCACGCGAACAGCAGGGCGGACGAGACGATCAACGCGATCGCGACGGCGGCCAGTTGAGGGCCGTCAAACGAAAGCCCGCGCCGATCCGAAAGAAACGCCGCAAGCGCCACCGGGCCCAGCAGATAGGCAAGACCGACCTGCCACGCCGGGTAGAGCACGAGCACGAAGCCCGCAGCGGACAGGCCGAGCAGCACACCGGCAAGCATCGCCACGAGACTGCGCCGTTCGCGCAACGCGGCGCCTGCGCAGACGACGGCGAAGGCGGCAAATGCCACCGCATACGCCGGCCAGCCGGAGTACGCGATCGAGTACGGCGCCGCGGAGACCCCGATGGCGAGCACGGCGGCAACGCGCCAGTCGATCCGTGCCAGCCGCATCAGCAGCAGCCAAAGCGCCGCGAAACAGCCGAAGAACGGGAACCACCAGTCCCACGCCAGCGCCCGCCGCAGATCGAAAGCGAAGAATCCCCACGTCGCCGGCTTTGCCAGCGCCGAAATGTGCGCGACCGGCACGCCGGTCATTCCGATCACGAGCATGTTCTGCCCGTCGATGCCGACGTTGCGGTTGATGACCGGGAACCGCGGTTGATGGTTGAACTGGCCGATCGCCATCGGCGTCAGCACGCGCCACTCGTCGGAGCGGATCTCGCGCGGCGCTCCGGCCCAATGGATCGCGTCATCGCGTGTGATGGGCGACCCCTGCAGGGCAAGCTGCAACGAAGAACCCGTGATTCCTGTCGCGACCAGCAGCAGAAACGATGCCGCCACCGAAGCCGCGAACACCGCCGCGGCGGGCGCGCGGCCTCTCGCCCACCCGGCGAGACGATCGGCGGAGCCGAACACCAGCAGCGGCAACAGCACGGCGATCGCTGCGACCGCGACCGCGCGTCCGGATGGCATCCGGCGCCACGGAATGTCGATCGCCTGTGCCGCCGGCGCAGCCCCGAGCTTGAATTCTTCGCCGCTCGTCAGGAGGAAGCGCACGTCGACCGCATGCCTGCCCGCGCCGATGCCGCCCGGCAGCGTGACTTCGATCTGCCAGCCCGACAGCAGCCAGTCGCGGTGCCCGGTCGCTTGAACCACGTCCGGACGCTCGAGTTGCTGGAATCGGCCGCGATAAACCCGCTGCCCGTCCACCGCGATCACGACGTTCGAGATGAATACGTTGGCGTGTTCGGAAGCTGCCCAGCCGGCCGCGTACAGCCGATGCCCGTTCGCGTCGTAGCGAAGCGCGTCGACGAATCCCACGCCGACCGGGACCTGCGCGTGAACGCCCGGCAGGAGTCCGGGAAGAAGCAGCGCGAATGCGACCAGCAGGCGTGATAGCCAGCGCCAGCCGCGCGCGGCGACTCCGGCCCGGGCGCCGCGGCCGCGACGATCGGGGCCGGCGCGCGCTCCGCCGCGAACAACGGCAGCGATCGCAACGGGCGGGTGAAGGCTGCGCTGGCGCTCCCAGCCGATCAGTTCGTCGCGACCGAGGATCACGATTCGCAGCATCGGCGCAACCCTAGCACGTGATGGTCGCTTCGGCGCGATACAATTTTTCCCACCAGCGAAATCTTCGATGCCGAAGCACGCGCGCCATGGCAGCGGCGGTCCCCGCAGTCAGCCGTCGCATCCGGCCCTGATGTTCAAGTGCTGATCCAACCTGCAGGCCACGCTAGGACAAGGGCGGTCGCGCGTTCGTCCCGCGCATGAACTCGACCTCGCCCGAGCAGCGGTTGCACGCGGCGCTGGCCGAGGCCGTCGCTCTGCACGGGTTCGGACAGATCGCGCGGGCGAAGGAGATCTACGAAACGCTGCTGCAGGCATCTCCCCGCAACGCGGATCTGCTGCTGCGGCTCGGCACCGCCGAATGCCAGCTCGGCCACCACGAACCGGGAGTGCGCCGATTGGCGGAATCGCTGGCGATCGCTCCCGATCAGCCGCTCGCTTACAACAATCGGGCCAATGGACTGTTCGAGCTGCAGCGGTTCGACGAGGCGCTGGCCGACTACGACCGCGCGCTGGCGCTGCAACCGGGCTATTTCCATGCACAGTTGAGCCGCGGCAACGCCTTGTGCGAGCTGCGCCGTCACGAAGAAGCACTCGCGAGCTACGCGCGGGCGATTGAACTCGCGCCCGGCGCGGCCGAAGCGTATTTCCGCCGCGGCACCGCGCTGTGCGAGCTCGAACGGTTCGACCAGGCGCTGGCGGATCTCGACCGCGCGGTCGCGATTGCGCCGGAGCACTTCGGCGCGCACAGCAACCGCAGCAGCGCGCTGCTCAAGGTCAGGCGCGTGCCCGAAGCGCTGGCTGCCGCCGAACACGCGATCGCGCTCGCGCCCGATTGCGCCGAGGCGCACGGCAATCGCGGCTACGCGCTGAACGAAATGCAGCGCCTCGACGACGCGCTGGGCAGCTTCGGTCGCGCGCTGGCGCTCAGACCGGACTGCCCGTACATGCTCGGCAACAAGCTGCACCTGCAGATGCAGTTGTGCGACTGGCGCGACTTCGACGATTCGATGCGGCGACTGCTCGACGGCATCGGACGAGAGCAGAAGGTGGCCACTCCGTTTTCGGTCGTCGGGCTCGTCGACGCGCCGGACGTTCAGTTGCGCTGCGCGCGCATCTACTCGCGCGCGATCGGCGCGTCCTGCCCGTCGTCACGCCCGCGCGCCGCGTACGCGGGGCACGACAGGATACGGATCGGGTACTTCTCCGCCGACTTTCACGAGCACGCGACCATGCACCTGATGGCCGAGCTGTTCGAGAAGCATGACCGGACGCAGTTCGAACTGCACGCGTTCTCGTTCGGCCCCGATTCGCAGAACCCCTGGCGGCACAGGGCGGTGGCGGCGTTCGATCGGTTCCACGAAGTCCGGTCCAGATCGGACCGCGAGATCGCGTCGCTGGCGCGCGCGCTCGAGATCGACGTCGCCGTCGACCTGAAGGGCTTCACGCAGGATGCGCGGCCGCGGATCTTCGCCGCCGGCGCCGCGCCGGTCCAGGCGAGCTATCTCGGCTTCCCTGGAACGAGCGGCAGCGAGGACCTCGACTACCTGATCGCGGATCGCGTCGTGATTCCGCGCGGGGCGGAGCAGTTCTACTCGGAGAAGATCGTCCGGCTGCCGGGCTGCTACCAGGCCAACTGCGCCGATCGCGAAGTCTCCGACCGGCCGCTCGATCGCGCCGCATCCGGCCTGCCGGAGGCAGGGTGCGTGTTCTGCTCGTTCAACAACACGTTCAAGATCACGCCCGACGTGTTCGCGATCTGGATGCGTGTCCTTCAGCGGGTCGAAGGCTCGGTGCTGTGGCTGCTGATGGACAACGCGGCCGTGATCGTGAAACTGATGCGCGCGGCCGAAGCCCTCGGCGTCGATCCGCGTCGCCTGGTCTTCGCTCAGCGCCTGCCGGTCGCCGAGCACCTGAACCGCCTGCGGCTCGCCGACCTGTTCCTCGACACCTTTCCGTACACCGCGCACACGACTGCAAGCGACGCGCTCAGGATGGGGCTTCCGGTGCTGACGCGCGCCGGCGCCTCGTTCGCGAGCCGCGTGGCCGCCAGCCTCCTCGACGCGGTCGGCATGCCGGAACTCGTCACCGCCACCGCCGAAGACTACGAGACGCTCGCCGTGCGGCTCGGGACGAACCCCGAAGAACGAAAACTGGTCAGGCGCAAGCTGGCCGGCAACCTGCCGACCTGCGCGCTGTTCGACAGCGGACGGTTCGCGCGTGGCCTGGAGTCGGCGTACCGGCAGATGGTCGAGCGCTGCCGGCAGGGACTGCCGCCGGCCGCGTTCGACGTGCAATAGCGCGGCCTTAGCCCGGATATCCGGGCTAAAGCCGCGTGCGCACCATCAGCCACCGCGGCAGGTGCACGATCGCGAGCATGATCCAGCGCCAGAACCACGGCGTGTAGACGACCGCGCGACGCGCGTCGACCGCGCGCACGATGTCGAGCGCCACGCGCTGCGGCGTCGCCCACAGCGGTCCGTGCTTGTCGAAGCCGGCGGTCATCGGCGTGTCGGTGAAGCCCGGCTGGATCGTGACCACCGCGATGCCGTCGCGCCACAGCCGGTGGCCCAGTCCCTCGGCAAACGCGTGCACCAGCGATTTCGCGGCGCCATAGGTGTAGTTGCTGGCGCGCCCGCGGTCGCCTGCGGGCGAACCGATCACTGCCAGCGTGCCGCGCCGCTGCTGCTGCAGCAGCGCGGCAAAGGCCGCGAGCAGCGCGATCGTCGCTACGCCGTTGATCTGGACCGCCTCCAGCGTCTGTTCGACCGACGCTTCGCAGCGCGCCTGATCCGGCAGCGTTCCGTGCGCGATCAGCACGATGTCGACCACCTCCAGCGTGGCGCGCGCGAACTCGAGCAGCGCCGGGATGCGCGCGGCATCGCGCGCGTCCATGACGAACGTGTGCACGCGCGCCGCGTCGCCGCGCACCGCGAGATCGGCTGCGCTCTCGCGCAGCCGGATCTCGTCGCGCGCCACGAGGAGCAACCGGTCGCCGCGCTCGCTCCACCGGCGCGCGCACGCGCTCGCGATCGCCGAAGTGGCGCCGAAGATCAGGATGTTCTTCATGTGTCGGTTGCCACGCGACGCCAGAATGCGGACGAGAAGGCCGGATCGATGAAGCCGCGCAGCTCGCGCCAGCGAGGATAGCCGCTCCGAAACGCCGGCGCGGACATCAGCGCGTCCTTGGCCGGATACAGCGCCCCGCCGGCGGCGATCACGGCGCTTTCCATCTGCGCGAAGAGGCGCCGCGTGGTTTCGCCGCGGTTCGGGAAATCGAGCGCCAGCGTCACGCCCGGGCGCGCGAACGACAGCAGTCCCTCGGGCGGCAGGTCGCCGAAGGTCTTCAGCACCGCGAGGAACGAGCCGGCGCCGTGCTGTGCGATCAGGTCCAGCAGCGCGCGCAGAGCCGTTCGCATGTCGTCGGGAGGCAGCACGCACTGGAACTGGAAGAACCCGCGCGGACCGTAGATGCGGTTCCATTCGTGCACACGGTCGAGCGGATAGAAGAACGTCTGGTGATCGATCAGGTGCGCGTCCGCGGGCCTTCGGCGGTGAAAGTAGGCGGCATTGAATGCGCGCACCGACAGCGGGCCGATCAGCGACAGCGGCGGGTCGAATGGCACGCGCAGGTGCGATGGCACGTGCAAGTGGGCGCGACGCGGCAGCGCTGCGTCGGGCGCGAAGTTGGCCGCCATGTAGATGCCGCGGCCACGCGCGCGCGCCGGCGCCGCGCAGTCGACCCACGCGACGGTGTAGTCGTGCCGCGGCCGCAGTTCGCCGTCGAGGTCGAAGAACGCGTCCACGTGGTCGAAGCGGCGCACCGTCTGCATCAGCATCGGACCCGGCACGGCCTTCAAACGCAGCGTCGCGGCGACGACGAGGCCCGTGAGCCCCAGCCCGCCCACCGTCGCGCTCCACCACTGCGGCTCGCGGTCGCGCGCGACCTGCAGCCGCGTGCCGTCGCTGCGCAGCAGCTCGAACGACGCCACGTGGCGGCCGAACGATCCGTCGACATGGTGGTTCTTGCCGTGCACGTCGTTGGCGATCGCACCGCCGACGGTGACGAACTGCGTGCCGGGCGTGACCGGAAGGAACCAGCCGCGCGGCAGCGCGAAGCGCACGATGTCCGCAAGCTGCACGCCCGCTTCGCAGGTCAGCAAGCCGGTCGCCGGATCCCAGGCGATGAACCGGTCGAGTCCGCGCGCGTCGATCAATCCCTGCCCTGGATTCAGGCACGAATCGCCGTAACTGCGGCCGTTGCCGATCGGCAGATATGCGAGGCCCGTTCGCAATGACAATGGCTGCGAGCGCGACGCCGGCCTGGCCACGTGCGCCGGCGGCGGAAACGGCAGCCGTCCCCATGACAGCCGCGCCTCGGTCGAACGCATCGTCAGATGGCGATCAGCACCGCCGCCGCCGCGCACGCCAGCAGCCCCAGGCTCGGCAGGTCGCGGGCGACGAAGACGATCGGATCCTCGTGCATCTGCCCGCGACCCGCCTTCATCCACAGCCGGCCCACGCCCAGCAACATCAGGCCGACGAGGATCCACAGCAGCTCCGGCCGCCCGTACAACGCCTTGCTGGCGTAGCTCTCGATGTAAAGCGCGGTGACCAGCGTGGCAAGCAGGCTCGAGCCGACGCCGAGCGCCAGCACGACCGGCACGTCGGCGCCGCGGTAGCTGCGGCCGTGCGCTTCGCTGCGGCCGTCGGCCTCGAGCGCGCGCAGCTCGGAGTAGCGCTTCAGAAGCGCCATCCCGAGGAATCCGTATGCGCACACCGCGAGCAGCCAGAACGACAGCGTCAAGCCGACGGCAGCCGCGCCGGCCACGACGCGCAGCGTGTAGAGCGTCGCCAGCAGCGCGACATCGACGAACGTCTTTCGCTTCAGCCAGCCCGAGTACACGGTCGTGCACACGAGGTACGCGACCAGCACCAGCGCGAATTCCCGGCCGACCAGCGCTGCCACCGCCAGCGCCGCGGCGAGCAGCAGCGGCGCGACGATCATGCCCGCGGTCAGCGGCAGCACACCGCTGGCGAACGGCCGATGGCGCTTGCGCGCATGGCGGCGATCGCTCGGCAGGTCGAGCAGATCGTTCAGCACGTACACGCCCGACGCCGCCAACCCGAACGACAGGAACGCGAGCAGGCTCGCGACCAGCACCGGCGGCTCGAGCAGCGTGTGCGCAGCGGCAGGCGCGACGAAGATCAGCACGTTCTTGACCCACTGGTAGAAGCGCAGTTCCCTCGCCCAGGCGCGCAGCCGCTGCCACACGGACGGCGCCGGCTCGAATTCGTGCGCCACCGCCGCGTTCGCGCGCGCGGCCGACGCCAGCGCAGGGGTCGCTCCGACCACGATCGCTGCGCGCGCTCGCCGCCACACCGCGAGGTCGGGCCGGTCGTTGCCGGCGTAATCGAAGCCCTTCTCGCCGAAGCGCTCGACCAGCGCCTGCGCCTTGCGTTCCGACTTCAGGTTCTCGCTTTCCGTGGCCAGCACTTCGGAGAAGAAGCCGAGGTGCCCGGCGACCGCGTCGGCTACGCGCCGGTGCGCGGCCGTCACCAGAACGACCGGCCGCACTGCCGCCTGCCCGCGCGCCCAGGCGACGACCTCTTCGCGATAGGGCAGCGAGTCGATCGCGAGCGAGGTTCGTTCGGCGACGCGCGCCTTGAAGCCCGCCCTGCCACCCGCGAGCCACAGCGGCAGCGCGAGCACCCGCCACGGCTCGCGCTTGAGCAGATCGATGATCGATTCGACCAGCGTGTCGGAACGGACCAGCGTGCCGTCGAGGTCGATGCAAAGGGGAACGAGTGGATGCTGGGACATCTCGAAATGACGTGGCCACTCGCGAGACGAGCGCCACGGCGTGGCAGGTCAGAATTGCAGCGCCGGCAGAATAACAAACGAATGCGAGCGCCTCAGCCTCAGCGTCCGAAAGTCCGAGCCGACGGTCACAACCACGTCGCCGGATCTCGACAAGTCAAACGTATCGGGAAGAGGGATTCGAAATCCGCAGCGGCCATCCCCTCGTCCCGTTTCCGCAACGTCTCGCCTGTCCTCGTCAGCCATACCGGTAGCCAGGCGGATGCCATCGAGCCAGACCGTGATCGGCAAGCGGAACCCGGGCAGCCGTGGCGACCAGGCCCAGCCGGCGACGCCGCCGGCATCGATTCTTTCGAGCCATCCTTCGAGCAGTTCATCGACGTAATCGTCGATCTCCTCGGCGCCGCCCGCCTCGGAAAGCAGGAGTTGCAGCGCATCGGCGGCACCAAGCGTTCCCGGATAACGCAGCTTTTCATGATGCCGATCCACGATCTCGCGCGGCGATGAGCCTTGCGCCAGGAGGATCGCCTCGTTCATCGCCCTGCGATGCTTCCAGAAGCGAAAGGATCCATAGCGCGCGCGGTACCACTCGTAGAAGTCCTGCATCATGTAGAAGGCGTTGTGGTGCGGCGGAGCGATGCGGTCCTTCAGGCACCTCTTGCACATGCTCTCCGAATATCTTCCATCGAGAATGCCCCGCTGCACGGCCTGGAAACCGGCGCCACGCCAGACATCCAGTCCGTCGTGTGCGCGCAGCGATCCAAGCAGGGGATGATGCGAACTCGAGAAACAGCAGGGCCGTAACCCGCCGTCGTTCGAAACGAAGGCGGTCTTGAACGGCTCCATGCAGTGGAACGTGGATTCGCCCCGCCCGGCTTCTTCCAGCGCCTTGATGCCGAGCGTCCGGCGTGCCGCGGCGAGACTGCTGCCTGGGTCGATGGTCGTCCTCTCGAAGGTGGAGGTGGCCGGGCTCTTCGCCTGCGCGCGCGACATGGCCGGAAAGAGCCGGATCGTGTTGTTTCCGAATTCGGCGAACGTCAGCTTCCCCTCCGCTGCACTGCGCATCTGCCTCTGTCGCGCTTCGTATTCCTCTTCCGTATGCACGGAAGTGTCGAGGTACTCCTGCGCCGAGACATGAACGCCGGCCTCCTCGGCGATCTTCAGTGCGCGGTCGATGACCTTGCCCTCGACCCAGGGCCGGCAGACGGAAACATGCTCATAGAGCTCGGGGATAAGGTCGTACGGCTGCAGCTTCTTCAAATGAACATTGTCTGCTCCGCACTCGACCATCTGCCGGACAAACACATCGAAACGGTCGACGTGATGCTTGAACCCGAGCGAGTTGATTTCGACGATCGGATAGCGCGATCGCTTAACGCGCTTGGCCGCCTTGACCCGCTGCAGTCCGTTGATCAAGGCGTCGTAATTGCCGCCCAGATACACCTGCTCATACTCTTCTTTCGAAGTGCCGCTGCAACTCACCATGAGCTTGAATATGCCGCGGTCGACGAGGAAGTCGGCAAGCTTCTCGAGGGTCTGGCCGTTGGTGATGAAGTCGATCAGGACATCGTATTCGGCGACGAAATTGACGATGTCCTGGAACCTGGGGTGGATCGTCGACTCGCCAAAGCCGGAGCAGTGCACCACGAGCGCGCCTTCGAGCAGGCTCTGGATGTTCCTGTCGAGTGCGTCCGGCCGCATCAAACCGCGATTCTTGATGTGGATGATGTCGAACCGGTTGGGATTGATCGCCGAGAACTCGGCGCACATGACGCACTTGAGATTGCAGACGTTGCTCACCTCGAGAAAGACCTCGAGAGGCGAACCTGGCAGGCGCTCGCCCTTGCAGAAGTCGGCAAAGGACCGGATCGTCTCCATCTTGCGATGAAGCAGTTCATTCCTCTTCATGGCCGCACCTCGAAATCAGCCCTGTCGACCGAGGGATAGCCGTTGCAGACCGGAACGGCGATGGCACGTGCTGAACTCATTTAGTATTCCGACAGCCGATGCAGGCCGAAGGTCCGAAGATTACTGGACCGGCTGAGGCCGATCCCGAGCATCCGAAGCCCGACCTGGCGCGCGACGAACCGAACGGCGAATCCGGAAGAGTCGTCGCCGCACCCCGTCAATCCGCGTCCCATGGCACCTCCCCCCCCTCTTGCTGGCTGCGGCCGCAAAGCTGGTTGTCTTCGTCGCACTGCTCTCGATCCCCGGACTTTCCTTCCGGGCCAACGAAACACCTTCCGCACCCGCCTTTTTCGGTCGGGCTCTTCTTTGGTCGGGGCTGCTGGCATGGATCAGCCTCATCGTCGCCTATGTCGCTCCCATCACCAGGCCGCTTGGATTCTTCACCCTGTGTGCCTGGCTGGTGATCGCATGGCGACGCCTCGGACGTGAAGGACTGCTCGCGCAATTGAGACCGGCTGCAGAGGTTCTGGCAGTCCAGATCTTCGCTTGCCTGCTCGTCTATGGGGCCGGTTACCTGTACGGCGGTTTCGAGCATCCTCTCCTTGCAGCGAGCAAGCGCTGGTTTCACTGGGAAGGCGACAACGAACTACCCTACATCGCCTTCCAGAGACTGACGACGCACGATCTGTCGCGCATGCCTGGCGACTGGCAGCTCAGCGACCGGCCGCCACTGCAGGCTGCGTTCGTCACCCTGCTTGCTCCGCTCGCACGTAGCCAAGGCAACTACGAGCTGATCGGAATCGCGCTGCAGAGCTTTGCGTTGACCGGTCTCTATCTCTTGCTGCGAGCCCTTTCGATCGGCAGCAGAGCGGCGCTCGCGACCGTCGCGTTGGTCGCCTCGGCCGGGTTCTTCCTGATGAACGGGTTCTACGTCTGGCCCAAGCTTCTTTCTGCCGGTTACCTTTGCGCGGCGGCCGCCGCCCTGTTCTCGCGCAACGGGCGCGGCGCCGCGTGGACCGCCGGTGCGCTCGCGGCGCTCGGGTTGCTCGCCCATGGCGGAGCATTGTTCGGGATCCTCGCGATCCTGCTCGTCGCGCTTTGCGGACCGTCTCGCGCGCGCCTGATGTCGATGATCGCCGCGCTGCTGGTTACGGTCCTGCCATGGCTCGCGTTCACACACTACGTCGACCCGCCGGGAAACCGGTTGGCCAAATGGCATCTGGCCGGCGTCGTCAAACCCGATTCGCGCGGCTTCGCCGAAACGCTGCTGGCGTCATATCGAAGCCAATCGCCGGAACAGATCGTACGGAACAAGGTCGAAAATGCTCGGATTCAACTTGGCGAAGCCAGCTACTTTTCGCACGCCTTGCAGTTCGGCAACAAATCGTGGTGGGACGAACAGTTCGGCGTGCTGGCATTCGCCTGCTTCCCCGCGTGGCTGGGGTTCGTCGCCCTCCTGTTCCGGAGTTCGTGGTCCTTGCTGGGACGTTGCCTGAGGCTGCACGCCCTCTGGATCATTACCCTTGGATTCACCTGCGCGCTCATGTTCGGCCCGGCACTCGACGTGGACTGGACTGTCGCGACAGCCAGACCCTCCATTCCGCAGCAGACGTATTTCATTGCCTTGCTCGCCCTTGCCGGCGCACTCGGCGCACTGCTGAGTCTTCCCGGTCCGCTGCGCGCGATCCTGATCGGGGCGCAACTGCTCTTCGCGACGTTGCCGTATTTCTTCCGGCCGGTCGACGTTGCCATTCCGATCTTCGTTTCTGCGCCGCTGCGGTCGGCCTTACTGATTTCGGTCCTCGCATTGATCGGCCTTGCCTATTTCTTTCTGCGTCCGCTTCGCGACGAACGAGTGGCCGCGACCGCTGCATTCCCGCTGGAGCCCCCGAGTGCTTGAATCGGGGACGGGAATGACGTCAGACTGCTGAACTTCATCGCCAATCAGGTACGTCGACAAGACGTCGCAAGGAGAACAGGCAGGCGATGCCGAGCAAGACCGCGAACCACAGCGTCACCGCCCGCACCGCGAGCGCGGCGGCCGTGGCCGATGCCAACGGCATGCCGGCGGCCGTCAACTGCGCGATCAGCGCCAGCTCCATCGCTCCGAGCCCGCCCGGAATCATCGACGCGGCCCCGGCCAGCGTCGAGGTCGCGAAGATGCGGATCGAATCCGCCCACCGCAGCCCGTCCCACAGGGCGTCGACGTACGCCGCGAACACCAGCGCCTGCAGACCGTAGGCGAGCATCGCGACCAGCACGTACAGAACGACTCGCGGCAGCCGCCACGCGGCACGGTAGTGCGCCATGCCGGTGCGCAGCAGCAAGGCGAGCGCCGACAGCCGATGATGCCGTTCGAGCCAGCCGGCTGCGGCGTCGGCCCAGCGCGTCCCGAATGCGTGGCGCAGAACGAATCCGACTACGAACACTGCCGCGGCAAGCGCCCACCATGGCGCGCCTGCCCTGCTCGCGCCGGCCAGCAGCAGCACGCCGATGAGATCGGTCAGGCGATCGATGAAGAACGCCGCGAGGCTCGCGCCGACCGGCACCTGCCAGCGCAGCAGCAGCGCGCTGCGCAGCGTCTCGCCCAGCTTGCCCGGCGTGGCGGTCAGCGCCAGGCCGGCCAGATAGACGCGCAGATTCATCGCCGCCGGCACGCGCTGCCCCATCCGCCGCAGGATGTCGTGCCAGCGCGCAAACCGCAGTAGGTAGTTGCCCGATGCAAGCAGCAGTCCGCCGCCGAGCGCAAGGTAACCGAGCCGGCCGAGCGCGCCCAGCAGTTCGCGCCAGTCGACATACAGCGCGAGCGCGAGGTACAGCGCAGCCGCCGCGGCCAGCAGCAGGACGATCGCGCGCAATACTGCATTCACTGGACTGAACCGGTGGTTGCGAGCTCTCATGGTTCCGTTACCGCGCCGGCAGCGGCGCCGCCGGAAGCGATCGATGGGGGCCGCGTGCGCCACCTCGATCCGGCGGACATCATCCGCCAGTCACTTCGGCACTATGCGGTGCGGCGCGACTCGATCGAGGGAAAGCCTTCTCGCTGGATGACGAAGGAATTTGCTGCAATGGGTGAAGGAGGGAAATGGGGCAGGCGGGCGATGGATGCAGAACTTCGGCGGCGGGCGGCGAGGCCCGGGAAGAGGGGGCGACTTTAAGGTCGCAATTTCATACCTCAAAGAGATCAAAACCCGATGCGGCGCTTTTGGGGTTCTGGAGGTGGTTCCATGAGCTTGCGGATCATCGCGTAGAGTTCGGCGATCGCCCCGTCGGACATATCAAGCCGGCGCTCGAGCTTCTCGAGCTGTGCGGCGAGATCCTTGTGCGTCGCGAGCAGTTCGCGCAGTCGCACGAACGCACGGACGACGACGATGCTCATTTCGGCAGCGCGAGGTGAGTTCAGCACGCTCGCAAGCTGGAGCGCGCCGTGCTCGGTGAACGCGTACGGCGGCCGCCGTAGACCCATCTTCGCGCCCGGATTGGAAGTCGCAATTTGCGACCTCCAATTGTCAAGCTCATCCGCGGAGAGCTGGAACATGAAATCGGGCGGGAAGCGGTTGAGGTTACGCTTCACTTGTTCGTTGAGGCGCCTGGTCGGTACGCCGTAAAGCTGCGCGAGATCCGCGTCGAGCATCACACGGTGGCCACGGATGACGTAAATCCGACTGGCGACGGTTTCGATGGGTGTCACGGCGAGGCGCGAGGTGTTCGGCATGCTTGGAATAGATTACGCCGAGCGCCGGGGTCGACGCCGCAACCTTCGACGCGCGGCTCAACGAAACGTCGCCAGCCGATGGCCGAAATAACTGGTCACCACCGGCACTGCGACGCCGGCCGCGTGCGCGATCGCCTCGGCGTGCGCCTCGATGCCGGCGGCCGGGAGCCCCCAGCGCGCCAGCAGCAGGCTGACGGCGAGCGTCTGCAGCACCGCGAGCACGTTGACGCCGACGAAGCGTGCGGCCTGCGGCGCGATCGCCTTGCCGCGGCCGTCGAACACGTACTGGCGCATCAGCGCGAAGGCGACCGCCATGCCGACCAGATACGCAAGCACGATGGCGACGGGATAGCTGAACCAGACGCTGAAGCCGAAGCGCGAGCCGTAGTTCGCCAGCGCGGCCAGCCCGCCGGCCACCAGGAACAGCGCAAAGCGCCGCGACTCGGCGACCGATTCAGCCACCGCCGGTACCTTCCAGTGCGAGCGCGGCGAGCTGCGCGCCGATGCGCATGCTCTCCGAGATCGAGCGGTCTTCCGGGTAGTAGTGCGAGGTGTCGGCCATCAGCAGGCCCGCGACGCGGCTCTTCATCGGCGGCAGCGCGGCAGAAAAGCCCGGCGTGCAGACGGTCTGCGCGAATTCGTAGCGCGACGCGGTCGATGCGATCACCTCCTGCTCCGGCGCGAAGTCGGGACGGATCAGCGTCATGCAGCGCAGCGTTTCGTCGATGAATTCGCCGAAGTCGCGCCGGTACTTCGGGTGCGTCTGCGGCATGTAGAACGGTGCGTAGACGATCGAGGTGCCGTCGAGCGGATTCAGGTTCGTGTATTCGATCAGCCCGGGGATCTCGATGCGCGGATCGTTGATGTTCATCCAGAAGTTGCGCGTGAACGGGCGCGCGAGCTTCAGCAGCACGCACACCACACCGACGTTGCGGATCGCCGCGACCCGCGCGCGTTCGCCGGCGGGAAGCGCCGGCACCAGCCGCGTCAGGTATGGCAGCGGGATCGTCGAGATCACGCGATCGCAGCCCCGCTCGGCTCCGGCGACGCGCACGCCGCGCACGCGGCCTGCGTCGACGATCACTTCGTCGACGCCGGTCTTCAATTCGATCGCGCCGCCGAGCTGCCGGATGCGCGCCGCCACCGCCTCGAGCAGCACCTCGGAGCCGCCCTGCAGGTAGCCCAGCTCCTCCTCGAACAGGCTGGCGCGCGACAGCGCGACGCGCTTGATGCGCGTGCCGAGCCACGCGGCCGACAGGCTGTCCTCGTACTCGTAGAACTTGTAGTGGAACAGCGGCCGCCACAGCACGTCGTACGCCTGCGGGCCGATCCAGCGCTGCAGCCACTCGGTCGACGAGAAGGCGTCGTACGGCGTCCAGTCGGCGATGCCCTTGGCCCGCATCACGTGCAGCCCGTAGCGCAGCTTCTGCAGCAGCGACAGGCCGGGGAATCGCAGCAGCGCCAGCGGATGGCCCCAGTCGTACAGGCACCCCCGGAAGTAGAAGCCCATCTTCGTCCGCGTCCAGCGCAGCCGGTCTTCGAGACCGAATTCGCGCAGGTAGTCGAAGGTGGTCCGGTCCGGCTTGCAGATGAAGTGGTAGTAGCGCTCGATGCGCGTGCCGGCGAAGTCGACGAAAGCGGACATGCCGCCGATGCGGTCGTCGCGCTCGTAGACGGTGACGCGCGCGCCGCGCCTGGCCAGCTCGTACGCAGCGGCGAGTCCCATCGGACCGGCGCCGATCACCGCTGCGCGCAAATTCACCGGCTCGTTCATGTCGTCGCACCGGGGCAGGCCGATGCCCAAGGGTCGTTCATGCCGTCGCACCGGCGCAGGCCGGTGCCCAATTTGCGGCGCTCGAACTTGGGTCCCGGCCTTCGCCGGGACGACGCGTCTGCGTGCGCCGGCATCTCAGTCGGCGCGCGCCACCGCGTACTGCGAATACAGCGGGTGGCGGAACGTCTCGCGGATGCCGTCGGCGAACGGCGTGGGCTTGAAGCCGAAGGTCGCTTCGATGTCGACGCCCGAAAAATCGTCGCCCGCGGTCAGCGCCTTCAACTGGTCCGACGTGAACGGCGGCCGGTCGCTGAACAGCGCATACAGGCGCAGCAGCGCATCGAACAGCCGGTACGGAATGCGCACGATCGGCGTGCGCAGGCGCTTCGCGTCGCGGATCGCGCGGATGATGTCGATGTAATCGATGTGCTCGGCCCCGACGAGGTCGTACACCCGGCCAGCCGGCCGGTGCTCGATGCACCAGAGGATCGCGCGGCAGAAATCGCGCTCGTACAGCGGCTGCCGCGGGTAGCGGCCGTGGCCCGGAATCGGGAAGACCGGCGCGCGCGCCATGAAGCGCGCCAGCCAGCCGAAATGCTTGGGGTCGAACCAGCCATACATCAGCGTCGGCCGCAGCACGCAGCAGGCGATGCCGCTCGCGAGCACAATCTTCTCCTGCGCCTTCTTGGTCCGCGTGTAGTTGTCGTCGGCGACCGAATTGACCACCGACGAGCTGACGTGCACGGTGAACGGTACCGCGTGCGCGCGGATCGCATCGAGCACGAGCTGCGTGGCGTGCAGGTTGTTGCGGTCGAAGGCTTCGGCGAACTTGCCGCCGATCTGCGCGTGCAGCAGCACGACCACGTCGGCGCCGGCGAAGTGCTCCGACCACGTGCCCGGCTGCGCGGGGTCCGCGGCCACCGTGACCACGCCGGAATTCAGCCGCGCCAGCAGGCCGAGGTTTTCGCCCTGCTTGTCGATCGCGACGATGTCGCGGTAGCCGCTCTCGCGCAGCAGCACGACCAGGTTCTGCCCCACCAGTCCGGCGGCGCCGGTGACGACGATCTTCATTGCGTGGACGATCAGGCGAACAGTTCGGCCGCGGGCAGCATGGGCGCCTGGGCGTCGCGGCTCGAGACGATCGGCGCTCCGGCGAGCGGCCAGTCGATCGCGAGCGTCGGATCGTTCCAGCGCAGCGCGCGATCGTGCTCGGCGATCCAGTACTCGGTCGTCTTGTACAGCACGTCCGCGTATTCGCTCGTCACGAAGAAGGCGTGGCCGAAGCCGGCCGGGATCCACAACTGCCGCCGATTGTCGGCGGTCAGGTCGACCGCGACCCATTTGCCGAAGCGCGGCGACGCGCGCCGCAGGTCGACCGCGACGTCGAGAGCGGCGCCGCTCGCCACGCGCACCAGCTTGCTCTGCGGTCTGACCACCTGGTAGTGGATGCCGCGCAGCACGTTGCGCGCCGAGCGCGACTGGTTGTCCTGCACGAACGTCGCGTCCACGCCGGTGGCCTCGCGAAACGTGCGCTCGTTCCAGGTTTCCATGAAGAAGCCGCGCTCGTCGCCGAACACGCGCGGCTCGAGGATGAGCACTTCGGGAAGTGCGGTCGCGATGACTTTCATCGGGCTTTCGAGACGCGCCTACATCACCCGCTCGTCGAGCAGGCGCAGCAGGTACCGGCCGTAGCCGTTCTTCTTCAGCGGCTCGGCCAGCCGCGCCACGTCGCCGGCGCCGATCCATCCGGCACGCAGCGCGATCTCCTCCGGGCAGGCGACCTTAAGGCCCTGGCGCTGTTCGATCGTCTCGATGAAGACCGACGCCTGCAGCAGCGATTCGTGCGTGCCGGTGTCGAGCCAGGCCATGCCGCGACCCATGATCTCGACCTGCAGCGCGCCGGACTTCAGGTAGGTCTGGTTGACGTCGGTGATCTCCAGCTCGCCGCGTGCCGACGGCCTGATCGACGCGGCGATGTCGAGCACGCGGTTGTCGTAGAAATAGAGTCCGGTCACCGCGTAGCTCGAACGCGGCCGCGCCGGCTTCTCCTCGATGCTGACCGCCCGCGCGTTGCGGTCGAACTCGACCACGCCGTAGCGTTCGGGGTCCTTGACGTGATACGCGAAGACGGTCGCACCGTCGGCGCGCGCGTTGGCGCGCCGCAACTGTTCCACGAGATCGTGCCCGTAGAAGATGTTGTCGCCGAGGATCAGCGCGGCCGGATCGTGGCCGACGAATTCGCGCCCGATCAGGAAGGCCTGGGCGAGCCCCTCGGGCGACGGCTGCTCCGCGTACGACAGGCGGATGCCCCACTGGCTGCCGTCGCCGAGCAGTTCCCGGAAGCGCGGCGTGTCGCTCGGCGTGGAGATGATCAGGATGTCGCGAATGCCGGCCAGCATCAGCGTGGTCAGCGGGTAGTACACCATCGGCTTGTCGTAGATCGGCAGAAGCTGCTTCGACACGACCTGCGTGACCGGATACAGCCGCGTGCCGGACCCGCCGGCCAGCACGATTCCCTTTCGTCTCATCACGTGTCCTGATGCGTAAGAACCTATCCGTGAATAATTCGTGTGTGCGACGGGCCTATTTGGCTTGCAGCGCTAGGCGCGAGGAGCGCGGTTTGGTTCATCCAAATTAGCGACGAGCAACAACGCGATGCGAGCCAATTCGGCCCGTCCCTTCGGGTTGTCGCCAGAAAGCCCGGCTGCGGTGTTGCCCGGCTTGGCCGTAGGCCGGGCTACTGTCCTACGCCGGGCGCCTTGCAT
>JAKORH010000052.1 GCA_029777935.1 Pseudomonadota bacterium | reverse complement strand
GCATCGAGCAACTGCGCGTCGTCGAAGCGGCGCATCTTCACCGCATAGTCGAGCGGCTCGCCGGCGCCGCCGATGCGCGGCTGCGCGCCGCTACCGGTGATCGGGACAACTTCGAGATAGATCGACGGCGCGGTGCGCCGGTTCAGCCGCACTTCCTCGTAGCAGCAGAAGCGCCGCTGCGCCAGCGTGGAGAAGTCGACAAACCCGAGGCTGACCGGCTTCTTCAGCTTGTAGGCGAACTCGCCGGCGAGCAGCAGCGTCGAGATGTGCGTCTCGATCCGCTCGACGCGCTCGACCGGATGTGCATATGCCGCCGGCCGCAGCAGCGCAGCGACCAGTTCCTCGTGGCGCACGAGTCGATCTTCGTTCATCACGGTCATTGTGCAACGGCGGCGGCGGCCGAGTTGACAGGCGTCAATGCACCCGCCCGGGCGCGGCCTACGTTGAAATTGTGGTCAACGCAGAAAGGAGTGACGATGAAACTCCCGCTGCAGGTCACGTTCCAGGACGTCACGCCGAGCGATGCGCTGGAAAGCGCGGTGCGCGAGCGCGCGGCGAAGCTGGACCATTTCCACCCGCATGTCCTGAGCTGCCGCGTGGTCGTCGCCCGCGAGACGCGGCGCCGGCAGCAGGGCAACGAGTTCTCGGTGCGTTTCGACATCAAGATCAAGGGGCACGAGATCGCGATCACCCGCAACGCCGACTCCGATCCGTTCGTCGCGCTGCGCGACGCGTTCGACGCCGCCCGGCGCCAGCTCGAGGAACTGGCACGCGAGAACCGCGGCGAGGTGAAGCTGCATAGCCGGTAACGGCACGATGACTTGTCATTCCCGCGCAAGCGGGAATCCAGGCGCTGCCAGCAAAGGCACTGGATTCCCACTTCCGCGGAATGACACAGCGACTGCCGCGTCGTCCCGGCGGAGGCCGGGACCCAAGTTTCGTTCTCGCAAATTGGGCCCCGGCCTGCGCCGGGGCGACGGAGCAGTGGCCAACTGCCGGGCTGCGCCGCCGCGCGCACCGCACACGATCCATCATCCGAACCCGGCGGCATGCGCGGTCAAGAGCAGCCCTGCGCCGACGACAGCCGCGCCGACTGCTCGCGCGACTCGCTTGCAGCTCCCGGGCGCGAGTCGTTCGACCGTGATCGCTGCCGTCACGCAGGCCATCACGCGCAAGTCCATGATGCCGAGGACCAGCAGTGCAGCGATCAAGCCGACGCAACTCTGGATGCAGTGCAGGCCCAGTTGCACGCCATGCCGCCACGCGGTGGCGTCGGCTGAAAGCCTGCTGCCGCGCGCAGGTGCCGCCCGGCAGGCGGCGAGGTGGCGCGCCTTCCAGGCGGTGAACTGCAGCGCGCCTGCGATCAGCACCACCACGCCGGCGGCGATCGGCGCCGCGCGCGCGAACGCGGGGAACTGCATTTCCGCCGCCGCCAGCGCGGCACCTGCTGCATAGGCAATCAGGCCTGCAACGATCCAGACGGTGAAATATCCTGCGCCGACCCACGCAGTCAGCCGGCCGAGGCGCGTCGCGCCGCTTGTGCCAACCGCGGCGCGATAGCGCGCGAGCATCGGCACCAACGAAGGCAGCATCATCGCCGCCATCATCACGACCCACATGCCGAGGAACGCCGCCGCGGCGGCCGGCCACGATTGCCCGCGCATCCTCATCCACGCCATCGACATCGTCCAGCCGCCGGGCATCGGCATCTCGCCCATGCCCGACATCGACCGGCTGCCGATGATCGTCAGCGCTGCACTGGCGACGAACGCGAGCGCCGAAACGACGAAGAAAGCGCGCTCGGTCGCCATTCGGTGTGAAACGTCACCGGCGAAGTTCATGGCTTCGCTCAACGCTGGTCGTATTCGTCGTGGCGGCGGAACCACAGGCCGGTCTCGTTGCGGCCTTTCGGCGCACGGTCGAGCCACTGGTACATGGCCCACAGGCCGTCCAATCCGCGCGCGTAAGTGGAGTAGGTGTGGTAGACGACCCCGTCTTCGAGCGCGAACGCGCTCATGCCCGGCCGCTCGCGGATGTACGTGGCCGCGTCGGTCCCGGACATGGCTGCGAACGTCGAGGGGCCATCGGGCGTGGCGCGCGAAATCACGGCCCCTTCGCGGCCGGGCGTCCGCAGCGGTGCCTCGCGCACGTAGTTGTATTCGATGCCGCCTGCGCGCTGCTGCTCCTCGCTGAACCACACGTTGAAGTCGGCGTTGAAGTCGCTTCCGAACGACGACGCCCACGGAAACGTCCAGCCCATGCGTTGCTGGTACGCCGCGAGCTTGCCCCGCGGCGCGCGCGACACCGCCCATAACATCACGTCATGATGGGCCAGATGTACCGCGATCCCGTTGAAGCCGTCGGCGATTGCCGAGCACGCCGGACATCCCGCCGTGTAATCGGGCCCGAACATGAAGTGGTAGACGAGAAGCTGCGAGCGCCCGCGGAACAGGTCCGCCAGTGAAGCGCTCCCTTCGGCGGTCTCGAATCGATACGCCTTGTCGATCCGGACCCACGGCAGCGCCTGCCGCTGCCGCGCCAGTTCGTCGCCGCGTCGCGTGTGCTCCTTTTCCGCCTGCAACAGCGCAAGCCGTGCGGCCAGCCATTCGTTGCGTGTCCCGATTGCATGTGTGGTCATCGTTGCACTCCTGCGTTGGTGGGTGACGTGAGATAGATTAGGAGCGCGCCCGCAGGAGGCGAGAGTGACAAGTTTGGCGGGATTCGGATGGACTCGCTGATCACAGCGGCGGCGCGCGCGCTTTCGGCGGGAGATCCGCTCGGCGCGCTGAACCGGATCGCGCTACGCGAGGACGCACCCGCGCTGGCGCTGCGCGGCATCGCGATGGCGCAGCTTGGTGAACTCGTGCGCGCCAAGGCGCTGCTTCGTCGCGCGTCACGCGCATTCGGTACGAATGAGGCGGTGGCGCGCGCGCGGTGCATCGTCGCCGAAGCCGAGGTTGCGCTCGCCGCGCGCGACCTCGGCTTCCCGTCGCAGTCGCTCGACGCCGCGCGGGCCATTCTCGAAGCGAACGGCGACCGCGGCAACGCTGCGCATGCCAGGATCCTCGAGGTCCGGCGCCTGCTCCTGATCGGGCGCCTCGACGAGGCCGAGCGCGCGCTCGCCGCGCTCGATCCCGCGCCGTTGCCACCCGCGTTGAAGGCCGTCCACGCGCTGGTCGAAGCGGGAATCGCGCTGCGGCGCCTGCAGACGAAGGCGGCACGCGCGGCGCTGGTTCGCGCGGGGCGTGCCGCGCGCGACGCCGGGATTGCCGCGCTGATGGCCGAGATCGAAAGCGCGACGGTCATGCTGAACGCGCCCGCGGCACGCTTGCTGGCGCACGGCGAAGACCGGTTGCTGCGGCTCGAGGAGGTCGAGGCCTTGCTGGCATCGAAAGCGCTCGTGGTCGACGCCTGCCGGCATGTCGTGCGTGACGCACGAACGGTGATCTCGCTCGCAAGGCGTCCGGTGCTGTTCACGCTGGCGCGGGCGCTCGCGGAAGCGTGGCCGGCTGATGTGCCAAGGGACGCGCTCGTCGCGCGGGCCTTCCGGTTGAAGCTCGCCGACGATTCGCACCGCGCGCGGCTGCGCGTCGAAGTCGGCCGGCTGCGCAGGGCGCTGCGCACGCTCGCCGGCGTGAGCGCGACGAAGCGCGGATTTGCGCTCGTGCCACGCGGCGCGCGCGAGGTCGCCGTGCTGGCGTGGCCGGTCGAGGACAAGCATGCGGCGGTGCTCGCGCTGCTCGCCGACGGCGAGTCGTGGTCGAGCTCGGCGCTGGCGCTGGCGCTCGGCGCCAGCCAGCGCAACGTGCAGCGAGCGCTCGACGGTCTCGCAGCAGCAGACAAGGTGCAGTGGTACGGCCGCGGGCGGGCGCGTCGCTGGACGACTCCACCCGTTCCCGGATTCACGACGGCGTTGCTGCTGCCTGCGCCGTTGCCGATCCGTGCGTGGCAGGCTCCGAACGGCGACGCGCAAAGACGGAACTCGCGAATGCGGGGGCGACCTCGTGAAGTGTCGGGGCTAGCATCGCAGCATGAAGCGATCGGCAACAGAATCAGCGGCAGAAATCGTTCGTGAGTACGGCCCGTTTCAAGGTGTCGAGCGGGTAAACGGGGTCACGTACGACGGCCGGCAGGTCTGGCTTGCCGCGGGAGACCAGCTGCACGCCCTCGACCCCGTCGCCGGAAAGTTGCTGCGGTCGATCGATGTCCCGTCGCATGCGGGGACTGCGTACGACGGCCGGCATTTGTATCAGCTTGCCGGCGATCGGATTCAGAAGATCGATCCCAACACCGGCCGCGTGCTCGCCACGATCCCGGCGCCGGGCGACGGCGGCTCGGGGCTGGCCTGGGCCGAAGGATCGCTATGGATCGCTCAGTATCGAGACCGCAGGATCCATCAGATCGATCCGCAGACCGGGGCGATCCTTCGCACGATCGAGTCCAATCGCTTCGTCACCGGCGTGACCTGGATCGACGGCGAACTCTGGCACGCGACCTGGGAAGACGACGAGAGCGAATTGCGTCACCTCGATCCTCGCACCGGAGAGGTGATGGAACGGCTCGCGCTGCCGCCCGGAGTGGCCGTGTCCGGGCTCGAGTCGGACGGCCGCGATCAGTTCTTCTGCGGCGGCGGAAGCAGCGGAAAAGTCAGAACCGTGCGCAGGCCCGGGCGCGGCTCGGCATCGGCCTGAGCCCCGCGTCAATTGCCGCGCACGGCATACGGCGGCGCGCCGTGAACGCCGATCATCAACTCGTCGTCCACGCCTTCCACATCGTCGATGTCGCGCACGATCGCCTGGAGTTCGCGGGCCTGCTCCGCCGTCCTGACGCATCCCTTGAGCCGCACGCGCCTGCGCTGACCGAGCGCCCAGATGCTTGTGTCGCCGAACTTCCCGCTGGCGAGAATGGCCTTCTGCACGCGCGCAATGATCTCGGCGTCGTACAAGTAGGAGTTACTCAACCGGCACCGGCCGGCGAGCCAGCAACTGACCCCGCGCTGCGCACGTTCGTGCGCAAGCTGCCGGTATTCCGCTTGGTCATAGATCGGCACCTCGGGAACCGGACAGCCGGCGAGTCCGTTCGCGACCTGTACGAACGGGTCGTTGAACGGATTGCGCAGCGTCCCTTCGACCGCGGCTGAATTCACATCAAGCGCGAGCAACAACAGTCCGACGAACCACGCACGGCCGGTTCGCTTCGAATGCGGGCTTGCGGGCATATCGTTTTCGATTCCGAATCGGGTCACTGCCGATCCTAGCGCCGGTGCGGATAGATAACGACGAGATCGATCACCCTTTGAGCTCACGCGCGCGAGGCTCAGCCGCGTTCGAGATTGGTGAGGCTCACGCCTGCCAGCGTGACAAGTCCGCCGGCGACCATCGATGCCAGCAGCGGCTCGCCGAGCAGCAGCCCCGCGAGCGCCACGCCGAACACCGGCACCAGATTGCCGAACACGCTGGCACGCGCAGCCCCCATCTCCTTCACCCCCTCGTAGAACCACACGTAGGCGAGTGCGGTTCCCGGCAGTCCCAGGTACGCGATCACGGCGACCTCGCCCCAGTCGAGTTCAAGCGCCGGCGCCTGCATCAGTTCGCGCACTGCCAGCGCCGCGAGCGGAAGCAGTCCGAGCGCCGCGGCGTAGGCGGTCGTTGCCAACGGCGACAGCGCGCCCGGCCCGCGGACCATCGCGCGGCCGACCAGCGTGTAGACGACCATCAGCAACGCGCCGCCGAGCATCAGCGCGTCACCGGCGCCGATGCCGTCATGGATCAACCGAGCGACGTCGCCGTGCGATATCACGATCGCCACCCCGCCAAGGGCGACCGCCACGCCCGCCCACTGCCACCAGGCGAAGCGCAGGCCGAAGAAGCGCCACGCCGCCAGCGCGGTGAGCGCCGGCACGGTGGCGATGATCAGCGATGCCCGGCCGGCCGTGATCCGCTCCATCGCCGCGAAGTACAGCGCGTTGAACGCGAATACGCCGGTGGCGCCGAGCAGCGCGATCCACAGCCACTGTCGCGCGGTGGGCCGAGGCAATCGGCCCTCGCGCAGGCGCAGGAAGACGAAGAGCGCCGCGGTCGCGATCACGTAGCGCCCGGCTGCAGCGACGAAGTGCGGCATCGAAAGCGCGAGTTCGCGCGCGGCGATGAACGAGCCACCCCAGAAGAGCGTTACCAGCACGAGCCGCGCAATCAGACCTGCGCTCGCCGTCGGCCGCGACAGGCGCGCCGCGATCTGCTGCTGCAGCATGCGTTCGCCGTGCATCGATTCGCTCCATGCTTCGTTCAGAGCACCCACGATGCCGCGCCCGTATTACACGGCCCCTTCAGGCCCACCCCGGCGGATTGCAGATGCAACGCGCGGAAGCTCGAGGAGCTCGCGCGAGAGAGCTTGCGAGGTGAAGCTGCACAGCCGCTGAACGTACCGCTCGCCCGTCGTCCCGGCGGAGGCCGGGACCCAATTTCGACGCTCGAATTAGGCTCCGGCCCCGGCTTATTCCATTTCTTGATCAATAGATCAATAATAGCCATGTCACAACCGACGAGGGGATAGACATGGCGAGAATGGCGAGGGGAAGAGAGGTACTGGAGATGGCGCGCGAGATGGTGGCGCGCGCCGAGACGATCGAGCAACTGCGGCAGGCGCAGGCGGTGGTGCTGCCGCTGGACTTCGGCCTGAGCATGGAGCAGACCGCGCGAGCCATCGGGCGTTCACCCGAGTGGACCTGCCGGCTGCGCAACCGATTCTTCACCGGCGAGAT
>JAKORH010000051.1 GCA_029777935.1 Pseudomonadota bacterium | reverse complement strand
GCCGCGTCAAGGGCGCGCCCGGCATCTACGTGCCGTGGTCGTACGAGACTGCCGACTGCCGACTGCCGACTGCCGACTTCCAGGGACTCGCCAAGATCGCCGCCATCGGCATCAAGATCACGCGCGGCTGCAGCTATCACGGCGTCGCGTTCAACGTCGCGATGGATCTGGCGCCGTTCACCCGCATCGACCCCTGCGGCTATGCGGGTCTGACGACGGTCGACCTGCGTAGAATCGGCGTCGACACGACCTGGGCCGACGCCGCGAATCGACTGAGCGAGCGGCTCGCGACCCACTTCTCCCGATGAGCACGCCCGCGCCCGACCCGTTCGCGAAGAAGAAAGGCGACGCCAAGACCGGCGTGGTGTTCAGGAAGATTCCGATCGCGGTCGAGTCGCGAGCGCCGCTGCGCAAGCCCGACTGGATCCGCGTGCGCGCCGGCTCGACCTCGACGCGCTTCTACGAGATCAAGGACATCCTGCGCAGCCACAGGCTGCATACGGTGTGCGAGGAAGCGAGCTGCCCGAACATCGGCGAGTGCTTCGGCAAGGGCACCGCGACGTTCATGATCATGGGCGACAAGTGCACGCGCCGCTGCACGTTCTGCGACGTCGCGCACGGCCGGCCCGAACCGCTCGACGCCGACGAACCGGTCAACCTCGCGCAGACGATCGCGGCGCTGAAACTGAAGTACGTGGTGATCACGTCGGTCGACCGCGACGACCTGCGCGACGGCGGCGCGCAGCACTACGTCGACTGCATCCGCGCGGTGCGCGAGTTGTCGCCGTCGACGAAGATCGAGGTGCTGGTGCCCGACTTCCGCGGTCGGCTCGAGCGCGCGCTGGACATCCTCGAGGCCGCTCCGCCCGACGTGATGAACCACAACCTCGAGACGGTGCCGCGCCTTTACAAGGTCGCGCGGCCGGGCTCGGACTTCGCGCATTCGCTGAAGCTGCTGCAGGAATTCAAGCGCCGCGTGCCGAGCGTGCCGACCAAGAGCGGGCTGATGCTGGGACTGGGCGAAGAGGACGACGAGATCCTGCAGGTGCTGCGCGACTTGCGCGCGCACGACGTCGACATGCTGACGCTCGGCCAGTACCTGGCGCCGAGCAGCGCGCACTTCCCCGTGCAGCGCTACGTGCACCCCGACACGTTCGCGATGTTCGAGCGCGAGGCGCGCGCGCTGGGCTTCTCGCACGCGGCGTGCGGACCGCTGGTCAGAAGCTCGTACTACGCGGACGAGCAGGCGCACAAGGCGGGCGTGATTTGAGCTGAACGTGCGCTCGCGGTCGCCAGGATCGCTTACGCGACCGCCCATTCGCTCGACAGCAGCGCCGCCTGCTCCAGCACCGTCTGTGTCGCCTTCTCCTGCTTGTCGGGCGGGTAACCGTACTTGCGCAGAATGCGCTTGACGATCACGCGCAACTGCGCGCGCACGTTCTCGCGCAGGGTCCAGTCGATGGTGACGTTCTTCCTTACGGTTTCAACCAGTTCGCGGGCGATCTTGACCAGCGTCGGCTCGCCGAGCACCTTGACCGCGCTGTCGTTGACCTCGAGCGCGTCGTAGAAAGCCAACTCGTCTTCGGAGAGCTTCAGCGCCTCGCCGCGCGCATGGGCCTCGCGCATCTCCTTGGCCAGGCCGATCAACTCCTCGATCACCTGCGCCGCCTCGATGGCGCGGTTCTGGTAGCGGCGGATCGTCTGCTCCAGCATCTCGGCGAACGAACGCGCCTGCACGACGTTCTTGCGCCGGCGGGTCGCCAGCTCGCCCTTGAGCAGCTTCTGCAGCAGTTCCACCGCAAGGTTGCGCTGAGGCATCCCGCGCACTTCGGCGAGGAACTCCTCCGACAGAATCGAGATATCGGGCTTGGCCAGCCCCGCCGCGGCGAAGATATCGATCACGCCCTCGGGCGCCACCGCGCGCGAGATGATCTGCCGCACCGCATGCTCGATGTCCTCCTC
>JAKORH010000050.1 GCA_029777935.1 Pseudomonadota bacterium | reverse complement strand
CTGAAGACGGTGCCGACGATGGGCGCAGGCTGGTGCCCGCCGGGCCTGCTCGGCATCGGCATCGGCGGCACGGCGGAAAAGGCGATGCTGCTCGCCAAGGAAGCGTTGATGGACGACATCGACATGGCCGAGCTGATCGCGCGCGGGCCGAGGAGCGAAGCAGAAAAGCTGCGAGTCGAGCTGTACGAGAAGGTCAATGCGCTCGGCATCGGTGCGCAGGGGCTCGGCGGGCTGACCACGGTGCTCGACGTGAAGATCAGGATGTACCCGACGCACGCGGCGAGCAAGCCGGTGGCGATGATCCCCAACTGCGCCGCCACGCGCCACGCGCACTTCGTGCTCGACGGCAGCGGCCCCGCGTATCTGGATCCGCCGGCGCTCGATCTGTGGCCGGAAGTCGACTGGCAGCCCGACTACAACAAGAGCCGGCGCGTGAACCTCGATACGTTGACGAAGGCCGAGGTCGCGTCGTGGCAACCGGGCGAGACGCTGCTGTTGAGCGGCAAGATGCTGACCGGCCGCGACGCTGCGCACAAGCGCATCCAGGACATGCTCGCCAGGGGCGAGAAACTGCCGGTCGATTTCACCAACCGCGTGATCTATTACGTCGGTCCGGTCGATCCGGTGCGCGGCGAGGTAGTCGGCCCCGCGGGCCCGACGACCGCCACGCGGATGGACAAGTTCACCGAGATGATGCTGGCGCAGACGGGGCTGATCGCGATGATCGGCAAGGCCGAGCGCGGGCCGGCGGCGATCGAGGCGATCCGCAAGCATCGAAGCGCGTACCTGATGGCGGTCGGCGGCGCCGCGTATCTGGTCGCCAAGGCGATCAAGGCGGCGAAGGTGGTCGGCTTTGCCGACCTCGGCATGGAAGCGATCTACGAGTTCGACGTGAAGGACATGCCGGTCACGGTCGCGGTCGATGCCACCGGCACGTCGGTGCACCAGACCGGGCCGCGCGAGTGGCAGGCGCGGATCGGGAAGATTCCGGTCAGCCACGGGTGACCGAATGCAATTGCAGTACGGCGAAGCCTTCAACAAGGCCGGCGTCGCGAACATGGGCCGCCAAGGAGCGCCTTGGTGTGGGCTGCGCAGTGACGGCATCCTTGTCTTCATGGCTCATCAAAGCTTTTTCCGACGGACGGAACAAGGATGGGTGTACGAGCAGCCTGGAGCACAGCGCAACGAACTGCCGCCATCCGTCGCCGCAAGCCGCAGACTTCTTGAGCAGTATTTCAGGGAGGGCAGGCAAATTGTCTTGCTGGTTGGCGTCTTTCGTGACGACGCCGAGCCTGTCGACGGTCAGTTCGTTCGCCAAGCCGAGTTTGCGCATGCGACTGGCGACTACTACGAAGCAGAACTCCTGACCCAGGACGCGCAAACCGGCGCGTTTACGTGTCGAGTACTCAGCAAGCATCAGCTCTAACGAGCTATGCAGGAAACACGCCCGTCGATAGATACCGGTCGCCGCGATCGCAGACGATGAACACGATCGTCGCGTCGCGCACCTCGGCCGCGACGCGCAACGCGATCGCGCACGCGCCGCCGGAGGAGATGCCGGCGAAGATGCCCTCCTCGGCCGCGAGCCGCCGCGCCATCGCCTCGGCCTCTGCCTGCGACACGTATTCGAGCCGGTCGACGCGAGTGGCGTCGTAGATCTTCGGCAGGTACGCCTCCGGCCACTTGCGGATGCCGGGGATGCGCGAACCCTCGGCCGGCTGCGCGCCGATGACACGGATCGCGGCGTTGCGCTCCTTCAGATAGCGGCTGACGCCCATGATCGTGCCGGTCGTGCCCATGCTGCTGACGAAGTGGGTGACGCGTCCCTGCGTGTCGCGCCAGATCTCGGGGCCGGTCGCCTCGTAATGCCCGCGAGGGTTGTCGGCGTTGGCGAACTGGTCGAGCACTCTGCCCTCGCCGCGCGCCTGCATCTGCATGGCCAGATCGCGCGCGTATTCCATGCCGCCCCGGGCATGCGGCGTCACGATCAGTTCGGCGCCGTACGCGGTCATGCTGGCGCGCCGCTCGGCCGACAGGTCGTCCGGCATGATCAGTGTCATCCGGTAGCCCTTGATCGCGGCGATCATCGCCAGCGCGATGCCGGTGTTGCCGCTGGTGGCCTCGATCAGCCGGTCGCCGGGCTTGATCTCGCCGCGCTCCTCGGCGCGCCGGATCATCGAGTACGCGGGGCGATCCTTGACCGAGCCGCCGGGATTGCTGCCTTCGAGCTTGCCGAGGATCACGTTGCCGCGCGCTGCGCCGGCTTCGCCGGGCAGCCGCTGCAGCCGCACCAGCGGCGTGTTGCCGATGGTCGCTTCGATCGTCGCTTCGATGGTTGCATCGTTCATGGCTCAACAAGCTCCCGCGCCGCGCATCCGCCGAGCATCAGGCAGCGCCCGCGCAATCCGCGACTCATGCCGCATCCAGTTCCTCGATCCGTCGCGGCGGATAGCTGTCCCAGCTCGTGCAGCCCGGGCACTGCCAGTGGAATTCCCGCGCGCGGAATCCGCACTTGCTGCACCGGTAGCGCGCGAGCTTGCGCGCCTGCGCCTGGATCAGCGGATGCAGCCCGGCCAGCGCTTCGTCGGCCACGCCGTGCAGCGCCAACAGCCGTTCGTAGCCAAGCAGCGAAGGGTGCCGCGCCATCTCTTCGCGCAGCAGCCGCTCGGCGGTGGCGCGTCCCTCCCACTGGGACACGCGCTCGACGGCGACGTCGAGCAGATCGATCGACGGTGCGTCCATCAGCGCGCGGCGCAGCAGGTTCAGCGCCTCCGCGCGGCGGCCGAGCTTGTCCAGCGTCTCGGTCAGCCGCCGCGCGACCAGCGCCAGATGCCCCGGGGATGTCGCCTCGATCTGCGACCACAGCTTGATCGCCTTGTCGAGGTCGCCGCGGTGCGCCGCGAGTTCGCCGGCGAGGATGGCAGCGCGCACGGACTTGCGGTCGGCGGCCTGCGCTTCGGCAAGAAAGCCCTGTGCCGCGTCCGGATCGCCGCGCGCCAGCGCCTGGTCTGCGAGCTCGCAGTTGAAGTGCGCGATCGCGCCGTGATGCGATTCGCCGGCTTCGCGCTCCAGGCGCCGCGCGCAGTCGATCGCCTTGACCCATTCGCGTTCCATTTCGTAGATGCGCGCCAGAGACCGCAGCGCGTCGAGCCGGTGGCGCGGCTCGTCGCGCAGCTTCAGGAATGCGTCTTCGGCACGATCGAGCAGCCCGCCCTTTAGGAAATCCTGACCCAGCTCCGCCAGCGCATCGGCGCGCTCGGCTGCAGGCAGGTCCGCGCGGTTGAGCAGATGCGTGTGTATGCGCACCGCGCGATCGATTTCGCCGCGGCGGCGGAACAGGTTGCCTAGCGCGTGGTGCAGCTCGATCGTCTCGGGATCGAGCTTGACCACTTCGATGAAGGCGTCGATCGCCTTGTCCGGCTGTTCGTTCAGGAAGTAGTTCAGGCCGCGGAACATCGAGCGCGGCCCGGTCTGCGGATCAACACCGCGCGTACGCGCATCGACGCCGCGCAGCCACCAGCCGGCGGCGAACAGCGCTGGCAGCAGAATCAGGTACCAGAGCTCGAATTCACCCACAGGAACCCGGGTTCTAGCGCCCAATCCGCGTATCGCCGTTCAATTCTCCGACGGCGCCGGCGTTGCGCGCGACGTTGACCATGCCCGTCAGGGTCGACGGCCCGCGCTTGACCGTCGGCGGCGGAGCGGCGGCCGCCTTCGCCTCGGCCGCCGCCAGGCGCCTGCGCAGCCGGAACACTCGCGGCGCCATCGCGAGCGCTCCGGCGAGGACGCCGACCAGCAGGCAGGCAAGCATCACGACCACCAGCGGCACGCCGTCCCAATGCAGCGTCTCCGTCAGGCGTACCGGCACCGGCGTCAGATTCTTCAGCGCGAACCACAGCACGATGACGAAGAAGACGATCCGGATCAGCCACGCGAGCGCGTTCATCGGAGCACGGATGCGGGAATTCGCCGGATTGTACGGTGCCGCGCGCCTCGGACCGCGCGGGCGGGGGTGAAAAGAACGCCCCGCGGCGCGGGGCTCGGTGGGATCGCCGGCGATCAGTCGTCGGAGGGCGGCGTGCCCCCTCGCGGCCCGCGGTCGACGCGTTCGCGCAGTTCCTTGCCGGCCTTGAAGTGCGGCACGTGCTTGGCGGGAACGTGCACGCGTTCGCCCGACTTGGGATTGCGGCCGATGCGCGGCGGGCGGTAATTCAACGCAAAGCTGCCGAAGCCGCGAATCTCGATCCGGCTGCCCTGAGCCAGTGCGTCGCTCATCGTGTCGAGCATCGTCTTGACGGCTTCGTCGGCATCATGCACGACCAGGCGCGGATTGCGCTCGGCGAGCTTCGTGATCAACTCCGATTTGGTCATGAAGCGCACCGGCACTCTCCTCCGAAGGTGTGAATCCTTCTACTACGCGTCCCGATCTCGCACCTGCGCTGCTCACTGTACGACTCTGTACAGGTCCGCTGCTCGGCGCGACCTCGGGCCGCTCGCGACGAAATCTTCACACCTTCTCAAGTCGTCTTGTCCAGCTTCGCCTTCAGCAGCGCGCCCAGGTTGGTCGTGCCGCTGGCGCTTTCGGCCTGCATCCGCGCCATCGCCTCGGCCGCCTCGGCACTGTCCTTCGCCTTGATCGACAGGTTGATGCCGCGGTTCTTGCGGTCGATGTTCAGGATCAGCGCAGTCACCTTGTCGCCTTCCTTCAGGTGGTTGCGCGCGTCCTCGACGCGGTCGCTGGCGATCTCCGAGGCGCGCAGATAGCCCTCGACCTCGCCGCTGAGCGAAATCACCGCGCCCTTCGGATCGACGCTCTTCACGGTGCCGGTGACGATCGAGCCCTTCTCGTGAGTGCCGGCGTAGTTGGTGAACGGATCGCCGAGCAGCTGCTTGACGCCGAGCGAAATGCGCTCGCGCTCGACATCGATCGCAAGCACCACCGCCTCGACTTCGTCGCCCTTCTTGTACTTGCGCACGGCTTCCTCGCCGGGTTCGTTCCACGACAGGTCCGAAAGGTGAACCAGGCCGTCGATGCCGCCAGGAAGCCCGATGAAGACGCCGAAGTCGGTGATCGACTTGATCTGGCCCTTCACGCGGTCGCCCTTCTTGTGCGACAGCGAGAAGTCCTCCCACGGGTTCGGCTTGCACTGCTTCATGCCGAGGGAGATGCGGCGCCGGTCCTCGTCGATCTCGAGCACCATCACCTCGACCTCGTCACCGAGCTGCGCAACCTTCTTCGGATCGACGTTCTTGTTGGTCCAGTCCATCTCGGACACGTGTACCAAGCCCTCGATGCCCGGCTCGATCTCGACGAACGCACCGTAATCGGTGATGTTGGTGATCTTGCCGAACAGGCGCGTGCCCTGCGGATAGCGGCGGCTGATGCCGACCCACGGATCCTCGCCGAGCTGCTTGACGCCCAGCGACACGCGGTTCTTCTCCTGGTCGAACTTCAGGACCTTGGCGGTGATCTCCTGGCCGACCTGCACCACCTCGCTCGGATGGCGCACGCGCCGCCACGCCAGATCCGTGATGTGCAGCAGGCCGTCGATGCCGCCCAGGTCGACGAACGCGCCGTAGTCGGTGATGTTCTTGACCACGCCCTTGACGATCGCGCCTTCCTTGAGCGTCTCCAGCAGCTTCTGCCGCTCCTCGCCCATGCTCGCCTCGACCACCGCGCGGCGCGACAGCACCACGTTGTTGCGCTTGCGGTCCAGCTTGATGACCTTGAACTCGAGCGTCTTGCCCTCGAGCGCCGAGGTGTCCTTCATCGGCCGCACGTCGACCAGCGAGCCCGGCAGGAACGCGCGGATGCCATTGGTCATGACCGTCAGGCCGCCCTTGACCTTGCCGGTGATCGTGCCGCCGACGAGGTCGCCACCTTCGAGCGCGCGCTCCAGGTTCAGCCACGCCGCCAGGCGCTTGGCCTTGTCGCGCGAAAGGATCGTGTCGCCGTAGCCGTTTTCCAGCGATTCGATCGCGACCGGCACGAAGTCGCCGGGCTTGACGTCGACTTCGCCACGATCGTTCTTGAACTCGTCGATCGGGATGTAGGCCTCGGACTTCAGCCCCGCGTTGACGACCACGAAGTTGTAGTCGACGCGGATCACCTCGGCGGTGATGACTTCGCCCGCGCGCATTTCCTTGCGCGACAGGCTTTCTTCGAACAGCTTGGCGAAGCTCTCCTTCGCCGGTGCGGATTGAGTTGCGACGGAAGACATTAAGTGACTTTCAAGCACACCCGGGCTTTGCGTCCGAGCGGAGTTGAGCCCCACGCGCCGGAAGACCTCGGAATCCGGCGCGCACCCGCGGCCGCTATTCGGCGGCCGATTCCGCGTACCAGTGCACGATCGTCGCGACGACTTCCTCGATCGACAGCGATGATGAGTCCAGCAGATACGCGTCCTGTGCAGGCTTCAACGGCGACGCGGCGCGCTTCGAATCGCGTTCGTCGCGTTCCCGCAGATCCTGCAGAAGGGCCGGCAGTGTAGCCGGAAAGCCCTTTTCCATCAACTGCTTATACCGGCGTTCCGCGCGGGCTTCGACGCTCGCCGTCAGAAAGATCTTCAGCGCCGCATCGGGGAAGACGACCGTGCCCATGTCGCGACCGTCGGCCACCAGTCCGGGCGGCTGGCGAAACGCGTGCTGCAGGTCGAGCAGCGCCTCGCGCACCGGCCCATGCACCGCGACACGCGACGACAGTCGGCTCGCCTCCTCGGTACGGATCGCTTCGGTCAGGTCCCGACCGTCGAGCAAGATGCGCCCGTGCTCGAACCGTGGCCGCAGCGTCGCCGCGAGCCGGGCGATCGCGGCGCCATCCTCGAAGGGCAGATTCGCGTCGCGCGCCGCCAGCCCGACCAGCCGGTACAGCGCGCCGCTGTCGAGGTAGTGAAATCCGAGCGCCCGCGCGACCGCTGCGGCGACCGTGCCCTTGCCCGACGCGGTCGGCCCGTCGATCGCGATCACCGGCGGCTTCATCGTCCGACCAGGCGCGCGAGGCGCACGAAGAAATCGGGGAACGTCTTGGCCACACAGCCCGGATCGCGGATGTGGATGGGCACGCCGGCCGCGGCAGCGAGCGCGAAGCACATCGCGATCCGGTGGTCGTCGTAGGTGTCGATCGTCGCCTCGCGCACGGTGGCCGGCGGCTCGATCGCGATCCAGTCAGCGCCCTCTTCCACCTTTGCGCCGAGCTTGCGCAGCTCGGTCGCCATCGCCGCGATGCGATCGGTCTCCTTTACGCGCCACGAGCCGATTCCGCGCAGCACCGTACGCGCGCGCGTGAAGAGCGCGACGATCGCCGCCGTCATCGCGGCGTCGGGAATCGCGGTGCAGTCGAAGTCGATCGCCTCGATCGCAGCGCCTGCGCGCGCCTCGATGAAATCGGCGCCCCACTCGATCCGCGCGCCCATCCGCTGCAGCAGGTCGGCGAAAGCCACGTCGCCCTGCACGCTGTCGCGGCCGACCCCGAGCACTCGCACCGGACCGCCGGCGATCGCCCCGAGCGCGAGGAAGTACGACGCGCCCGACGCGTCGCCCTCGACCGCATAGCGGCCGGGAGCGGAATACAGCGCGCGCGGAACATGAAAGGTGCCGCCCGCGCGCGCCACCGCCACGCCGAACTGCGCCATCATCGCCACCGTCAACGCCACGTAGGGCTGCGAGATCAGCGCACCCGGCACGCGGACGATCAGTCCGCCTTGCTGCGCGATCAGCGGCGCCGCCATCAGCAGTGCGCTGACGAACTGGCTCGACACGTCGCCCCTGATGTCGACCGCGTCGCTCGTCAGCCGCTCGGCGGGCGCGACGGAAAGCGGCGGATAGCCGCGCTCGCCTTCGTAGCCGATGCGCGCGCCGAGCGCGTTCAGCGCCTCGACCAGATCGCCGATCGGCCGTTCGCGCATCCGCGCCACGCCGTCGAGGCGATAGCTGCCGCCCGCGAACGCCAGCGCCGCAGTGAGCGGACGCATGGCGGTACCGGCGTTGCCGAGAAAGAGATCAGCCTGCTTGACCGGAAACGCGCCCGCGCAGCCGGACACTCGCGTCGCGCCGGCGCGCTGCTCGACGCGCACGCCGAGCGTACGCAGCGCCTCGATCATCACGCGCGTGTCGTCGGCGTCGAGCACGCCAGCCAGTTCGGTCTCGCCCTGCGCGAGCGCGGCGAGCAGCAGCGCGCGGTTGGATATGCTCTTCGAACCGGGCAGCCGCACCGTGCCGGCGGCGCGCGCGATCGGCTCGACCGTCAGCACGTCCGGCCAGCACGCTTCACTCGGCATCGAAGGTCCTCGCGTGCCGCCGGCGCGTGCGGCTGGCGAGATCGAACACGCGCTCGATCGCCGCCGCATCCCCGGCGTCGACCGCGCGCTGCAGGTCGTCGAGCAGCGTGCGATAGCCGCGCAGTTCCTCGCCGAGTGCGGCGCGGTTGGCGACCGAGATGTCGCGCCACATCTCGGGATTGCTGGCGGCAATGCGCGTGAAGTCGCGGAAGCCCGCGCCGGCGAAACCGAGCTTGCGCTCGCCGTCGGGCTCGGATGCGATCCGCGCCACCAGCGCGAACGCCAGCAGGTGCGGCAGGTGGCTCACGGCAGCGAAAATGCGGTCGTGCTCGTCCGCAGCCATGCGCGAGACCTTCGCGCCGGCCGCGCTCCACAGCGATTCGATGCGGACCAGCGCGTCGGTGTCGGTGTCCGCGACCGGCGTGCTGACGTAGAGCCTGCCTTCGAACAGGGCACCGTCGGCGTGCTCCACGCCGGGCCGCTCGCGCCCGGCGATCGGATGCCCGGGCACGAAGCGGCGGACCGCGACGCCGCTCGCCGCATCGAGTCCGGCACGCGCCGCGTCGATCACCGAGCACTTGGTGCTGCCGACGTCGGTGATCAGCGCATGCGCCGGCAGCGCGGTCGCGATCGCGGAGAACACCGCGCGCATCGCGCCCACCGGCACCGCCATCAGGACCAGATCCGCGTCGCGCACCGCGTCGGCAGCGCTCGGCGCCGGCCGATCGATGACGCCGAGCGCGTGCGCGCGCGCGAGCGCCTGCGGATCGCGATCGAACCCGGTCACGTGCGAAAGACGGCCGGCCCGGCGCCACGCGATAGCGGCCGAGCCGCCGATCAGGCCGACGCCGATCAGCGCGAGCTTCATCACTTCGCGGCCGGATACGAGCCGAGGCTCTTGTAGAACGCGCAGCGCTCGCGCAACTCGGCCAGCGCCGCCGCGACCTTCGGGTCCTTCTCGTGGCCCTCGACGTCGACGTAGAACCAGTATTCCCAAGTGCCGCTCCTGGCCGGGCGCGACTCGAAGCGCGTCATCGATACGCCGTGCTGCGCCAGCGGCGTCAACATGTGGTACACGGCCCCGGCCTTGTTCGGCACCGACAGGATCAGCGAGGTCTTGTCGCGCCCGGACGGCGTCGTGCTCTGCCGTCCGAGCACGACGAAGCGCGTGCGGTTGCCCGGATCGTCCTGGATGTGCGTGACGACCGGCTGCAGCCCGTAGCGCTCGGCCGCGCTTTCGCCTGCGATCGCCGCCACGGCCGGATCGTCGGCCGCCATCTTCGCGGCTTCGGCGTTGCTCGCCACGCTGATGCGCGGCACAGTCGGATGATGCTGGTTGAGCCAGTTCACGCATTGCGCCAGCGACTGCGCGTGCGCGCAGATCCGCGTGACGCCTTCCATGGTTCCGCTGTGGGTCATCAGGTTCTGATGCACCGGCAGCGACACCTCGGCGATGATCGCGAGCGGCGTGGCGAGCAGCAGGTCGAGCGTGCGCGTGACCGAACCCTCGGTCGAGTTCTCCACCGGCACGATGCCGTAGTCGGTCGTGCCCGCCTCGACGTCGCGCATCACCTCGTCGATCGAGCCGCACGGCGCGGCGACCACCCCGGCGCCGAACTGCTTGCGCAGTGCGAGTTCCGAGAAAGTCCCCGGCGGTCCCAGATAGGCGACCGTGATCGGTTGCTCGAGCGCACGGCAGGCGGCGATCACCTCGCGATACACCGCCTGCACCGTTGCCGGCGCCAGCGGGCCCGCGCCCAACGCGGCGACCTTGTCGAGCACCTGCGCCTCGCGCTCGGGGCGATACACCGGCGCGTTGTGTTCCTGCTTCACGCGGCCGACTTCGGCCGCCAGCCGCGCGCGCTCGTTCAGCAGCTCGACCAGCTTGCGGTCGACCGCGTCGATCGCGTCGCGCAGCGGCTGCAGGCGCTCTTCCATGCGCGCTCAGGTCGCGGTGTCGCCGCTTTCCGGCACGGCTTCGCTGCCGTTGTCCGCATCGCTTTCGACGATGCGCTGCAGCCCGGCGAGCTTGGGGCCTTCGTCGAGCGCGATCAGCGTCACGCCCTGCGTGGCGCGGCCCATCTCGCGGATTTCGGCCACGCGCGTGCGGATCAGCACGCCGCCGGTGGCGATCAGCATGATCTCGTCGTCGGGCCGCACCAGCGTCGCGGCGACGACCTTGCCATTGCGCTCGGTGGTCGCGATG
>JAKORH010000049.1 GCA_029777935.1 Pseudomonadota bacterium | reverse complement strand
GGTCGAACGCGTTGATGTTCCACAGCACGCTCTGCACGAACGTGCGGTGCTCGTACAGCGCCAGCAGCGTGCCCAGCGCGTGCGCGTCCAGCGCCGGCACGGTGACGAACGTGCTCGGCCGCCCGCCGCGCGTGGCGGCGTACGCGGGCTTCGCCTGCGCGCCCCCGAGCACGCGGTCGCCGAACGCCAGCGCGTCGGCCTGCGCCAGCGCGTTCATGTACAGCAGCCGCTCGCGCTCGACCGCGGAGTCCGCGAAGCGCGCGCAGGTGAGGAAATCCACCGGCGCCAGATGCGTGCCCTGGTGCAGGAACTGGAACACGCTGTGCTGCGCGGTGGTGCCGGCTTCGCCCCACACGATCGGCGACGTGTCGTAGTCGATCGGATTTCCTTCGCGATCCACGCTCTTGCCGCAGCTCTCCATCTCGAGCTGCTGCAGGTACGCGGGCAACTGGCGCAGCCGCTGCGCGTACGCAAACACCGCGCGGGTGCGCAGCCCCTGGAAATTCACGTACCAGGCGCCGATCAGCGCCAGCAGCACCGGCAGGTTGTCCTCGAGGGGCGCGCCGGCGAAGTGCGCGTCCATCGCGGCCGCGCCCGCCAGCATCTGCTCGAACTGCGCTCGCCCATGCGCGACCGCCACCGGGAACCCGCACGCCGACCACAGCGAATAGCGGCCGCCGACCCAGTCGGCAAAGGTCAGCACGCGCTCGCGCGCAACGCCGAACTCCTGGGCGCGCGCCGGCATGCTGGTGATCGCAACGAGATGCTGCGCGAGATCCAGTGCCGGCGCGCGCTCGCGCAGCCACGCCAGCGCGGCGCGCACGTTCGACAGCGTCTCCAGCGTCGTGAAGCTTTTGGAGATCGCCACCAGCAGCGTCGTTTCGGGTTGCGCGTGCGCCAGCGCTGCATCCAGCTCGACCGGATCGATGTTGGTGACGAAGAACAACCGCGGCCCGCTCGCTTTGCCCAGCGCTTCGGTGGCCAGTCGCGGCCCGAGGTCCGAGCCGCCGATGCCGAAGCAGATCACGGTGTCGATCGGTTTGCCGCTCGCACCTCGCACCTGGCGCGCGCGCAATCGTTCGGCGAAGCCGAGGAAGGCTTCGCGCTCGGCCGCCAGCGCGCCCGCGATCGCGGCATCGCGTGGCGGCGAGCGCAGCGCGGTGTGCCATGCCGGCCGCCTTTCCGTGTCGTTGACCGGCTCGCCGGCCAGCAGGCGCGCGCGCCAGGCTTCCACCTGCATCGCGCGCGCGAACTGCAGCAGCGCCGCGAGCGCGGCATCGTCGAGCAGATGGCGCGAGTAATCGATGCGCACGCCCGCTGCCTCGCGCACCCAGCGCTCGCCTCGACGCGGGTCGGCGTCGAACAGCGCCGCGAGCGGCTGTGCCGCCAGCCGGCGCTGGTGCTGCGCGAGTTCGCGCCACTGCGGAAGCTGCGTGGGATTCATGTGCAGACCGTTGTGTAGACTCGATTGTAAGGGCGTGCCTTGCACGGCTCGCCGCCGACGACGGGCTAATCGATGATCGATCCGGGCATCTTCAAGGCTTACGATATTCGTGGCGTGGTCGACCGCACGTTGACCGTGGAGGCGGCGCGCGCGATCGGACAGGCGCTGGGCAGCGAAGCCGTCGCGCAGGGGGTGCGCGAGATCGCCATCGGCCGCGACGGGCGCCTGTCGGGGCCGAAACTGCGCGACGCGCTGATCGAAGGCATCCGCGCCAGCGGCACGAACGTGGTCGACATCGGCATGGTCGCCACGCCGATGCTGTACTTCGCGACGTTTCATCTCGGCACCACGTCGGGCGTGTCGATCACCGGCAGCCACAATCCGCCCGACTACAACGGGCTGAAGATGGTGCTGGCGGGCGCCACGCTGTTCGGCGACACGATCCAGGCGCTGCGCGCGCGCATCGAGCGCGGCGATCTGGTGCGCGCGCGGCAGCCGGGCGCGCTGCGCTCGGCCGACGTGGTCGATGCCTACATGGCGCGCATCACCGGCGACGTGAAGCTCGCGCGGCCGATGAAGATCGCGATCGACTGCGGCAACGGCGTGGCGGGCGCGTTCGCGCCGCGGCTCTTTCGCGCGCTCGGCTGCCAGGTGATCGAACTCTTCTGCGAGGTCGACGGCACGTTTCCGAATCATCATCCCGATCCCGCGCATCCGGAGAACCTGCAGGACCTGATCCGGTGCCTGCGCGACAGCGATGCCGAGCTGGGCCTGGCGTTCGACGGCGACGGCGACCGGCTCGGCGTGGTCACCAGGGACGGCGGGATCATCTACCCCGACCGGCAGATGATGCTGTTCGCGCGCGGCGTGCTCGCGAGCCGGCCGGGCGGCGAGATCATCTTCGACGTCAAGTGCTCGCGCCATCTGGCGCGGGAGATCGTACGAGCCGGCGGCAGGCCGACCATGTGGCGCACCGGCCACTCGCTGATCAAGGCGAAGTTGAAGGAGACCGGGGCGCCGCTCGCGGGCGAGATGAGCGGGCATTTCTTCTTCAACGATCGCTGGTACGGGTTCGACGACGGCATGTACGCCGGCGCGCGACTGCTCGAGACGCTGTCGCAAAAGACGGACCCGTCGGCCGAACTGAATGCGCTGCCGGACGCGATCGCGACACCCGAGCTGCACGTGCAGACCGCCGAGGGCGAGAACTTCACTCTGGTGGACAAGCTGAAGTCGCAGGCCAGGTTCGAGGGCGCGCGCGAAGTGATCACGATCGATGGCGTCCGCGTCGAATACCAGGACGGCTTCGGGCTGGCGCGGCCGTCGAACACGACGCCGGTGGTCGTGCTGCGCTTCGAGGCCGACAACGCAGCGGCGCTGGCGCGCATCCAGTCCGACTTCCGCCGCGCTCTGCTCGCGGTCAAGCCCGACGCGAAGCTGCCGTTCTCTTGAATTGGATGCCGGCGCGCACAGCAGTCGATGCTTCAGTCCCGCCCCCGATTCAAGCACTCGAGGGCTCCAGCGGGAATCCAGAGACTTTTCGTGAAAGACACTGGATCCCCGCTTGCGCGGGGATGACACGTCGGTGCGGAAGAACATCAGCCATTGCAGGCACGTGTCGTTCCCGCGGAAGCGGGAACCCAGTGTCTTTCGACCCGCGGCACTGGATCCCCGCTTGCGCGGGATGACACGTGCGTGCGGAACGCTCAACAGGTTCACCACAGAGGACACAGAGAACACTGAGGACGTCTTTCTCTGTGTTCTCTGTGTTCTCTGGGGTTGATATCGACTCTGCCTCCGGCGCCCCTACAATCGCGCCGCGATGTCTCCGCGCATCCTGATCGTCAAGACCTCGTCGATGGGCGACATCGTTCACGCGCTGCCGCTCGTGTCCGACCTGGCGCGCGCGCGGCCCGATGCGGCGATCGACTGGGTGGTCGAAGACGCATTTGCCGCGATTCCGGGCCTGCATCCGGCGGTCGAGCGCGTGATCCCGGTGGCGCTGCGGCGCTGGCGCCGCTCGCCGTTCGCGCGCGCGACGCGCGCCGAAGTGTGCGCCGCGCGCCGCGCGCTGCGCGAGCGCACGTATGCGGCGGTCATCGACTGCCAGGGGCTGGTCAAGAGCGCGCTGATCGCCGTGCAGGCGCGCGGCCAGCTGTGGGGTCCCGACCGAACGAGCGCGCGCGAGCCGCTCGCGGCGCTCTTCTATCGGCACCGCGTGGCAGTCGAACTCATGCAGCATGCGGTCGCACGCAATCGTGCGTTCGGCGCGGCCGTCTCCGGCGCCGAGACCGGCGGCCCGCCGCGCTTCTCGTTGCGCGTGCCGCCGCTGACGCATCCGGCGCTGATCGACTTCGCCGAGCGCGGCGCGTATGCCGTGCTGCTGACCAACGCCAGCCGCGCCACCAAGCTTTGGCCGGCCGAGCGCTGGCGATCGCTCGAGGCGTGGCTCGCCGCGCGCGGACTGGCATGCGCGCTGCCGTGGGGAAGCGCGCAGGAACAGCGCGACACGCAGGCGCGCGCGGCCGGCATGCAGCGCGCATGGGTGTCGCCCGCGACTTCGCTGCGCGAACTGGCGGCGCTGCTGCACGGGGCGCAGATCGTGATCGGGCTCGATACGGGGTTGACGCATCTGGCTGCCGCGGCGGGCGCGCCCACGGTGGGCCTGTTCTGCGACTACGACCCGCGGCTCGTCGGCGTCACCGGCGATGCGCCGTGCGCGAGTCTCGGCGGCGTCGACCGGCCGCCACAGGCTGACGAAGTGATCGCCGCGGTCGAAGGCATCCTGGCGCAGCGCGCTTGCGTCGCTGCGGACGCGCGATGACGCCGGCGCTCGCGCGCCGGCTGTACACGCTGGCATGGTGGTGTGCGCTGCCGGGCGCGGCAATCTATCTGATCCGGCGCGCGCTGCGGCAGCGCGAGTATCTGCGCCACTGGGGCGAGCGCTTCCTCGGCCGCGGCGCGCGCGCGACCGGCGCGCCGGCGATTTGGGTGCACGCTGTGTCGTTCGGCGAAACGCGCGCGGCGCAGCCGCTGATCGAGGCGCTGGCGCGCATGCACCCGCTCGCCCACTTCGTGCTGACGCACATGACGCCGACCGGCCGCGTGGCGGGCGAAGCGATCGCGCGCGCGCTGCCCGGCCGCGTCGCGCAGCGCTATCTGCCGTACGACGTGCCGTGCGCGGTGCGGCGCTTCCTGAGCGAAGCGCGCCCCGCGGCCGGCGTGCTGATGGAGACCGAGGCCTGGCCGAACCTGCTGCACGCCGCGCACGCTGCCGGCGTACCGGTGGCGCTCGTCAATGCGCGATTGTCGGAAAGATCCGCTGCCAAGGCGCGCCGCTATGGCGCGCTGATCCGGCCGGCGGCAGCAACGCTGGCGCGCGTGGCCGCGCAGTCGGAGGCCGATCGCGACCGGATCGCGGCGATCTACGACGGCCCGATCGACGTGTTCGGCAACCTGAAGTTCGATCTCGCTCCGCTGCCGCAGCTCGTGGAGCAAGGCCGGCAGGCGCGCGCGCGCTGGGGCGAGCGGCCGGTATGGCTGGCGGCGAGCACGCGCGACGGCGAGGAGGCGCTGATCCTCGATGCGTTCGCGCGCCGGGAGCCGAGCCGCGCGCTGCTCGCGATCGTGCCGCGTCATCCGCAGCGCTTCGACGAAGTGGCGCGGCTCATCAATGCGCGCGGCTTCGAAGCCGTGCGGCGCAGTTCGATGCAATGGCATGCGGCACCGGGTGAGCGCGCCGTGCTGATCGGCGATTCGATGGGCGAAATGGCGATGTATTACGCGGCCGCAGATGTCGCGCTGATCGGCGGCAGCCTGCTGCCGTACGGTTCGCAGAACCTGATCGAAGCGTGTGCGGCCGGCACGCCGGTCGTGCTCGGGCCGAGCACGTTCAACTTCGCGCAGGCCGCCGCCGACGCGCTCGCGGCCGGCGCGGCGCTGCAGGTGACCGACGCGGACGCGGCGCTCGCGGCGCTGGACGACATCACGCGCGATCCGGCGCGGCTGGCGGCAATGAGCGAGGCGGCGCGACGCTTCGCCGCCGCCCACCGCGGCGCCACAGCGCGCACCGCGGAGATGGTAGGGGCACTGCTCGCGGCGCGCGGGCAATCGGGCCCGGACGCTCGCCGGTCTCGCTGAGGTGACGCCGTCACGCAGGCGGCAGGTCGATTGCGGCCCGGAATGACGGCCCTTCGCGCCCGACCGGCCCGACGTCGCACTCACCGCACACGGGCATGCCGGCGCGATTCATGCGCATCGTCCGGACGAAGTCGGCGCGTGCCTTGCCCTGCAAAATTTCGTTGTAGGTCTGCGTGAAGATGTTGCCGAGCACCGCGGCGCGCGGATGCTGGCAGCACGGCACGACCGTGCCGTCGGCATCGATGTACAGCAGGTTGATCTGTCCGTGCCAGGGATGGTCCTTGAAGTCGCGCGGGTCGGCGAGGAACCCGCACACCTCGGACGGCGCCTGCACCTTGCGCCCGGTCATGTTGTACGCCGATTCCGGCAGCGCCATCCAGCGGCGGAACTCCGGCGTCCAGCCGCGCGGCTGCAGGATGTCGCGCCAGCGCTGGCGATTCTGCGACGGCTCCGGATTGCAGATCGTTCGCGTGACAAGCTGCATCGCGGGTGCCCAGCGGTCGCGCAGCATGCGGGCGCGCTCGAGGAATTCGATCAGCCGGTTCCACCGCGAAGGTGGGCGCAGTCGTTCGTAGTCGTCGGGCGTACCGTCGCCGTCGCAGCTCACGACCAGGCGGTTGACGACCTCAAGGCGGATCATCTGCTCGAAATCGTCCCAGTCCACCGACTGGGCGTTGGTGGAGATCTCGACGATCGAGACCTTCCAGCGCTGGCGCGGGATGCATTCGACGATCCGCGCCAGTTCCTTGTGCAGCAGCGGTTCCCCGAAGTTGAACAGCCGCAGCGTATGAATCCGCTCGACGTCGATGTTCGCCAGTCCGCGCTGGAAATCTTCCACCGCGATGCGCGCGATCTTCGGCTGCAGGGTCGAGTTTGGACAGCCGACGCAACGAAGCTGGCAGCCGTGCACGATGTCGAACTGCACGCAGTAGATGCTGGTCGCGCGCGGTGGTGCCTGGCCTGCGCTCGGAGCGGTCACGATGAAATGCTTGAAGGTGACTGGAAGGCGATTAGCGCACGAGGAGCTGGTTCAGTGAATCCACGTCCTTGTCGCCCAGCGCGCCGGTGGCCGACTGCAGCCGCAGGCCGTTGACGAGGAAGTCGTAGCGCGCCTTCTTCAGGTCGCGCTGCGTGTTGAAAAGCTGCGTCTCCGCGTTCAGCACGTCGAGATTGATGCGGACGCCGACGCGATAGCCGAGCCGGGTGGATTCGAGCTGGCTCTTGGCGGACACCTCGGCCGATTCGAGCGCACGCACCTGCGCCAGCCCGAAGTCGACGCCGGTGTAAGCCTGCCGCGCCGCCTGCGACGCGGTGCGGCGCGCCGACTCGAGATCCTGCCTGGCCTTCTCTTCGCCGGCGAGCGCCTGCCTGATCCGGCTCTGGATCAGTCCGCCGGTATAGAGAGGGTAGTTCAGCTGCACGCCGATCGTGCCCGAGCGGATGTCGGCGGATACCGAGGTCGACGAACTGCCGCTCTGCCTGCTGTAGGCCGCCTGCGCGGTCAGATCGAGCGTGGGCAGGTTCGCGTCCCGCTGCCGCACCGTCTCGCGGCGCGCGATTTCGGCGCCCGCCTGCGCGACGGCCACCCCGTAGCTCGCCTGCTCGGCCTGCCTGGCCCAGGCCTCGACGTCGGCCGGGTTGGGCGGGGTCAGTTCCGGCGCCTCACGCAGCGGCGCGAGCGGCCCGGGTTCGCGGCCGATGATCACGCGCAGCGCGTTCTGCTTGACGATCAGATCGCCGCGCGCGGTCTGCTCCTGCGCCACCGTCTGGTCGTAGCGCGCCTGCGCCTCGTGCGTGTCGACGATCGTCTTGGTGCCGACCTCGAATTCGCGCTTGGCCTGCGCCAGTTGCTCGGTCGCGCCTTTCTTGGCCTCCAGGATCGCGGCCAGATTGTCCTGCGACGCGAGCACGTCGAAGTACGCCTGGGTAACGCGCAGGACCAGGTCCTGGCGGGCCTGCGCCAGCGTCGCGTCGGCGCTGGCCACCGACAGCTTGGCCTGCTCGATCGATTCCAAGTTCTGCGCGCGGTAGATCGGCATCGACAGCGACAGCACCGGGCCCCAGCTCCAGAAGTTGCGCGAGAAGCCGAACGGCGACGGGGCGGAGAAATCGAGGTAGGTGTCGCTGCCCGACACGCCGATGTTCACGTTCGGCAACAGCGCGGCGCGCGCCTGCGGAACCTGCTCGACCGCAGCCTGCCGCGCGAAGCGTGCCGATGCATACACCGGGTCGTTCGCGAGCGCCTCGCGGTACAGCGCCAGCAGATCGTTGCGCGCCGGTGCCTGCGCCCACGCGCTGGCAGCCAGCGCGAGCAGCACTGTGCCGAGCGCTACTGTCTTCCTCCGGTTTGCAGGCATCGCTGTTCCTCCGAGAGTCTTCGCGGTTGCGGTCAGTAGACCGGCATCGACGTGTCGACCTGGCGCGCCCACGCGTCCACGCCGCCGACAAGGTTGTAGACATCGGTGAAGCCTTGCCGCAGCAGGAACATCGCCACGTGCGCGCTGCGGTGGCCGTGATGGCAGATGCAGACGACGGGTCGGTCCGGGTCCAGTCGATCCAGCGCCTCGGGCACCGTGCGCATCGGGATCAGCTCGGCGCCCGGGATGAGGCAGATCTGTGCTTCCCAGGGCTCGCGCACGTCGACCAGCCGGGGCGCCGCTCGCGCCGGATCGGCCAGCCACTGCGCGAGTTCGGCTGCATGGATAGCCTTCATCAAAACCTGAATGTCGACGCGCGATACGCATTGCGCAGCGGCTTCACGCACGTCTCGAACAGCTTGAGCGTGTCGTACCCGGCGTCCGCGACACGCGTCACAATCTGCGCGCTCATCACCGGGGCATCACCGACGATGGCCGACAGCCGGCCGCCGATCTTCAACTGGCTCAAAAGCGAATCGGGAATCAGCGGCAGCGACCCCGACACCATGATCACGTCGTAGGGGGCGCGCGCTGCCCAGCCGCGCGCGGCGTCGCCGACCTCGACCTTGACGTTGCGCACCCCGCCGTGCGCGAGGTTGGCGGTGCCGAATGCGGCCAGCTTCTCGTCGATCTCCACCGTCAGCACGTGTTGCGCCTTGTGCGCCGCCAGTGCTGCCATGTAGCCGGAGCCGGTGCCGATTTCCAGCACGTGCTCGAAGGGCTTGATGCCCAGTTCCTGCAGGATGCGCGCTTCGACCTTGGGCGCGAACATGAATTCGCCGCTGTCATGGCCGTCGATCCGCAGCGGGATCTCCATGTCGGTAAAGGCCAGCGCGCGGTACTGCGCAGGCACGAACTCCTCGCGCCTGACCGCCGACAGCAGGTCGAGCACACTCTGGTCGAGCACGTCCCACGGGCGCACCTGCTGTTCGATCATGTTGTAGCGCGCGCGCTCGATGTCGAGCGCTGCCGTCGAAGCGTTCATCGCCGCTGCTTTCCTTCCCGGGCCGATACGACAGGCGCGAATCTTAGCAACGGCCGGAGCGCTGACTCTGCGATTCGGGCTGCGCTGTGGTCGTTTCGTCGCATCGGCCAAGAACCTATCCGTGAATAATTCGTGCGATGCGTTGTCGCCAGAAAGCCCGGATGCAAGGCGCCCGGCGCAGGACAGTAGCCCGGCCTACGGCCAAGCCGGGCAACGCCGCAGCCGGGCTT
>JAKORH010000048.1 GCA_029777935.1 Pseudomonadota bacterium | reverse complement strand
TCGGGCTGTTCAGTTCGGGTGAGGACATCACCGAGCGCAAGCGCGCCGAGCTGGCGCTGCGCGCGAGCGAGGAATACTTCCGCGCGCTGTTCGAGGAATCGCCGCTCGCAAGCGCGATCCAGGATCAGGCGTTCCGCATCCGCCGCATCAACGCCGCGTTTTCGCGCCTGCTCGGTTACCGCGGCGAGGAACTGACGGGACTGGACGCGTCGCAGTTCGCGCACCCCGACGACGTGCCGGCGATGCTGGCAGCCCGCACGACCACGCTGGGAGACGCCAGCCACGGAGCGCAGATCTACGAGCGGCGCTTCCTGCGTCGCGACGGCCACGTGGTGTGGACGCGTGTACACGTCACCCGCGTCCTGGACCGCGGCGGCGACGTCGCGCTGATCTGCGTGCTGCAGGATGTATCGGCCGAGCGCGACCACGAGCGCGCGCTGCGCGAGGCCAAGGAGATGGCGGAGGCCGCCAGCCGCGCCAAATCGCAGTTCCTCGCCAACATGAGCCACGAGATCCGCACGCCGATGAACGGGGTGCTCGGCATGACGGAGCTGCTGCTCGGCACGCACCTCACCGGCAAGCAACGCCGCTTCGCCGAGGCGGTGTACCGCTCGGGCGAATCGCTGCTGGAGATCATCAACGACATTCTCGATTTCTCGAAGATCGAAGCCGGCAAGCTCGAACTGGAGAGCGTTGACTTCAGCCTGCGTACGCTGGTGGAGGACGTGTTCGAGCTGCTGGCAGCGCGTGCCCATGAAAAGCGGCTCGAACTCGCGTGCCGCATCGGCCCCGAGGTGCCGGCGGTCGTGGTCGGCGATCCGACGCGGCTGCGGCAGGTGCTGACCAACCTGGTCGGCAACGCGATCAAGTTCACCGAGCAGGGCGAGGTCGTCGTCACCGTCGCGTCGATGCCGGCGGACGCCAGGCAGCGCATCCGCTTCGAGGTGCGCGACACCGGCATCGGCATGGGGCCGGACGCGGTGGCGCGGCTGTTCACCGTGTTCATGCAGGCCGACCAGACGATGTCGCGCCGCTACGGCGGCACGGGCCTGGGGCTGGCGATCAGCAAGCAGTTGGTGGAGATGATGGGCGGATCGATCAGCGTCGACAGCCGCGAGGGCGCGGGCTCGTTGTTCCGCTTCGACGTCGTGCTGCCGGCCGGCGACGCCGCGGCGGTCAACGTGCCGCTGCGGCACGAGCAACTGCACGGCAAGCGCGTGCTGCTGGCCGAGGACAACCCGACCAACCGCAGCATCGTGCAGGCGCAGCTCGCGGTGCTCGGCATGCAGGTGGTTGCGGCGGAGAACGGCGCGCAGGCGCTGGAGCTGGCGCGTGCCGCCGCGCGCGCGGGCAGCCGCTTCGAGGTCGCGGTGATCGACATGAAGATGCCGGTGATGGATGGCCTGACGCTGGCGCGCATGCTGCGCTCCGAGGCGCAGCTCGCCGCCACGCGCATCCTGCTGCTGACTTCGCTCGCCGATGCCGAGGAAATGCGGTTCGCGCACGCCTGCGGCATCGAGGTGCAGCTCGCCAAGCCGGTGCGGCAGCAGGAACTCGTCAACGCGCTCGCTTCCGTGCTCGGTGCGCCCGCGAGCGAGGACGCGGCGCGTGCCGTCGCGCAGCCGCTCGGCGGCCTGGCCATCCTGCTCGCCGAGGACAACCCGGTGAACCAGGAAGTCACGCGCGTGATGCTGGAGGACACCGGATGCCGGGTCGAATCCGCCGCCAACGGCCGCCTGGCCCTCGAGGTGCTGGCGCTGCGACGCTTCGATCTGGTGCTGATGGACTGCCAGATGCCCGAGCTGGACGGCTTCGAGGCGCTGCGCCGTCTGCGCACCGACGGTGCACGCTCCTTCGCGACCGCGCGCGACGTGCCGGTGATCGCGCTGACGGCGCACGCGCTCGCCGGCGATGCCGAGCGCTGCCTGCAGGCGGGCTTCAGTGACTACCTGGCCAAGCCGTTCAAGCAGCAGGCGTTGATCGAACTGGTGCGGCGCTGGACCCTCGAGCGGCGCGTGTCGCTGCAGCGCGCCGCGACCGTGGAGGAATCGACGATGAATACCGGCTTGCCGGCGCCTTCCGCCGCCGCGTCCGGCGACAGCGGCGCCGTGCTCGACGCGGCGACGATCGAGCGCATCCGGCAGATGGAGACACGCGGCGCAGCGCGCCTGCTCGAACGGCTGATCGGCGCGTACCAGGCGACCGCGACGAAGCTGGTCGCGGACGCGGCCGCCGCGCTGGCCCGCGACGACGGCGCCGCGCTGCGCCACGCGGTGCACACGCTGAAGTCGTCCAGCGCCAACGTGGGCGCGCTGGAGCTGGCGCGCCGTTGTACCGAGGTCGAGGCGTTGGCCCGCGGCGGCCAGATCGCGCGCGCGCGCGAGCAGTGGCGCGAGGTGCACGGCGAATTCGAACGCGTGCAGCGGGCGCTGCACGAACTCGACTGCAGCGCCACCACATGATCCGGCGCCGGGCATGACTCCCGCAGGCATCGAACCCGCTGCTCCTCAACCGCACGTCGGCGGCGACTGCGTGCTGCTGGTCGACGACGATCCGGTCGCGCGACTGCTGACGGCGTCGGCGCTGGCCGAGCGCGGCTGGCGCGTGATCGAGGCCGAAGGTGCCGCGCAGGCGCTGCAACTGTTCGCGCTGCACCGGCCCGACGTCGTGGTGCTGGACGCGCTGATGCCGGGAATCGACGGCTTCGCCGCCTGCGAGCGGCTGCGGCGGCTGCCCGACGGCGAGCACGTGCCGGTGCTGATGCTGACGGGGCTGGACGACGAACTGTCGATCGCCCGTGCTTACGAGGCGGGCGCGACCGACTTCTTCGTCAAGACCAACAGCCAGTGGACGCTGCTGTCGGAGCGGCTGCGCTACATGCTGCGCTCGGCGCGCATGCGCGACGCGCTCGCGGAAAGCGAGGCCAAGCTCACCAAGGCGCAGCGCATCGCACGCCTCGGGAGCTGGGAGTGGAACCTCGCCAGGCGCTCGGTCAGGGTTTCGGACGAGTGCTTCGCGATTTCGGGCCTGGCGCGGCAGGAAGAAGGCTTGGCCGACTGGTTCGTGTGGACGCGCCTGCTGGACGAGGACCGGCCGCGCGTCGAGGCGATCGTGCGCGACGCGCTCGCGCGCGGCGGCCAGGTGCAATTCGAGTGCCGCATCGTGCGGCCCAGCGCGCAGGTGCGGATCGTGCACATCGAGGCCGAGGTCGACCGCGACGAGTCCGGCCGCGCGGTATCGATGCACGGCGTGCTGCAGGACATCACGGAGCGCAAGCACGCCGAGGACCAGATCCGGCAACTGGCCAACTACGACAGCCTGACCGCGCTGCCCAACCGGCGCTTCTTCCGCGACCAGTTCGCGGCCAGCCTGGAGCGCGCGCGGCTGCAGGGCACGCAGGTGGCCGTGCTGTTCATCGACGTCGATCGCTTCAAGCAGATCAACGACACGCTCGGGCACCAGGTCGGCGACCAGTTGCTGCGCGAAGTGGCCAAGCGGCTGCACATGGCGGTGCGCGAAACCGACACCGTGGCGCGTGCCAGCCTCGACGCCGCCGGTGTCGCCGCGGCCTTCCGCGGCCAGGCCGGCACCAGCGTGGCGCGGCTCGGCGGCGACGAGTTCACGATCCTGCTGACCGACCTCGTCGACGGCGATATGGTCGCGCGTGTGGCGCAGCGGCTGCTGGAATCGCTGCGCGCGCCGTTCTGGTGCGAAGGGCATGAGGTGTTCGCCACGGCGTCGATCGGCGTGGCCGTGTACCCGCAGGACGGCGACGACGTGGAGACGCTGGTGCGCAAGGCCGACATCGCAATGTACGCGGTCAAGGACAACGGCCGCAACGGCTGGCAGACGTTCAACGACGCGATGAACACCGCCACCGCCGAGCGCTGGCGGCTGGAGACCGCGCTGCACCGCGCGCTCGAGCGGCAGGAGCTGGTGCTGCATTACCAGCCGAAGATCGACGTGGCGAGCGGACGCATCGTCGGCGCCGAGGCGCTGATGCGCTGGAAGCGCGACGACAAGCTGGTGCCGCCGGCCGAGTTCATCACCGCGGCCGAGGACACCGGGCTGATCGTGCCGATCACCGAATGGGCGATCGGCGAAGTGTGCCGCCAGATCGTCGCGTGGAAGAGCACCGGGGCGCCCGAACTGCCGGTATCGGTCAACGTCTCGAGCCGGCACCTGCAGCGCGCCAGCCTGGTGGTGCCGGTCGAGGCGGCGCTGGCGGCGAGCGGCATCGCGCCGGCGCTGCTCGAGCTGGAACTGACCGAGACCGTGCTGATGCAGAACCTCGACAGCGCGCAGCAGTTGCTGCAGGAGCTGAAGAGGATCGGCGTGTCGATCTCGATCGACGACTTCGGCACCGGCTACTCGTCTCTGTCGTACCTGAAACGGCTGCCGATCGACATCCTGAAGATCGATCGCTCGTTCGTGCGCGACCTCGAATCGAGCCCCGACAACGCAGCCATCGTCGCCGCGATCATCGCGATGAGCCGCAGCCTGCGCCTGCGCGTGGTGGCCGAGGGCGTGGAGTCGCGCGGGCAGATGCTGCGGCTGGCGCAGCAGGGCTGCAGCCTGCAGCAGGGGTGGCTGTTCGCGCAGGCGCTCGCCGCCGACGAGTTCCTGCGCCTGGCGCGCGCGCTCGCCCCCGCGCACTGGCGCGCGCCGGTGCCGGCCGCGTCGATGGGAGAGATCGCATGAACATGAACGACATGCGTGACGCGGCGTTCAATCCGGCCGAAGCGGCGCGCCGTACGCTGAAGCTGCTGGCCGAGCGGCGCCAGATTCCGACGCCGGAAACCTTCGCCGATGCGTATCAGGAGATCACCGGCCACCGCGCCGGCGGCGCGCTGCCGCTGGTGAAAGACGTGCTGCGCGATCTGGTCAGGACCGGCCGCGCCACGCCGCAGGAGGCGGCGCAGATCCTGCAGCGCGCGAAGGACCACGAATGGCGCGCGGTGCACGAGGCGATCGCGCCGGCGCTGGAGCGCAGGGGCGGGGCCACCGGCGCCAACTGGCCGGCTACCGCGCTGACGCTGCTGCGGTTGGTCGACGGGCTGCACGCGAACTGGACGCGCGCGCGCAAGCTCGATGCGATCGCGCGCGTGATCGATGCGGCCGGCGACAAACCCGATCTCGCGCTCGAACGGTTGAACCGGCTGATCGAATCGTGGGGACCGGTGCTGGCCACCGCCAAGCCGCCCGAGGCTGCGCCGGAGCCGCCGCCGGCGGCACCGCCGCGGCCGGTCAAGCCCGCGCTGCCCGTCCACGATGCCGCCGACGAACAACTGAAACAGGTGCGTGCCGCCGCCGACGCGTGGCAGCAGGTCGTGCAGCGTTCGCTGCGGCTGCTCGAGCAATCGTGCGGCGCGGACACGCCTGCGGCGATGAAACTGCGCGATTTCGGCAAGCAGCACGCGCAGGCGACGGGCGAGGATGTCGGCAAGCTGGCGCCGCGGTTCACCGACGTGGCCTCCGCGGTGGAGCGCCGGCTCGAGGAGCAGAACAAGGTCCGGGCCGGCCTGGCGCGCATGCTCGGGCTGCTGTGCGACAACATGCGCAGCCTGACGCCGGAGGAAACGTGGCTGGCCGGGCAACTCGAACCGATCCGCGCGCTGCTGGCGGGACCGATCACGGCCGACGACCTGTCGACCGCCGAACATTCGCTGGCGCTGGTGATCGAGCGCCAGGTCAACGCGCGCCGCAGCCTGCAGGATGCCAAGTTCGCTCTGAAGGAGATGCTTGCGACGCTGATCGCGCGCGTCGGCACCATGGGCGACTCGACCGACAAGTTCTACGACCAGGTCGGCGACTACCAGCAGCGCCTCGAGCACGCCGAGGACTTCGAGACGCTGTCGGGCGTGATCCGCGGACTGCTCGCCGACACGCACGTCGTGCGCGCCGACATCGAGTCCTCGCGCGAGGAACTGATCGGAGCGCGGCGCAAGGTCGAGACCTACGAGGCGCGCGTGCGCGAACTGGAGCGCGAACTGTCCGAGGTTGCCACGCTGATCCAGCGCGACCCGCTGACGCAGGCACGCAACCGCCGCGGGCTGGAGGAGGCGTACAAGATCGAGGCCGCGCGCGCGCAGCGCTATGGCTCGGACCTGACGTTCCTGCTGATCGATGTCGACAACTTCAAGCGCGTCAACGACACCTTCGGCCACGCCGGCGGCGATCGCGCGCTGGTGCACCTGGCGCAGACGCTGCATTCCACGCTGCGGCCGACCGACGTGCTGGTGCGCCTGGGCGGCGAGGAATTCGGCGTGCTGCTGCCGTCGACGACGCTCGCGGACGCGAGCATCGTGGCGCAACGGCTGCAACGCGAACTGGCGCGCCGCACGCTGGAACTGGACGGCCGGCCCTGTCCGCTGACATTTTCCGGCGGACTTGCGCTGTGGCAGCGCGGCGAGGCGCTCGATCACTGGCTCGAGCGCGCCGATGCCGCGATGTACGGCGCGAAGCGGGCCGGAAAGAATCGGGTCGAGGTCGCGGAGTAGAACCGGCGGCTACGACTTGCCCAGCGCCACCTTCGGCACCGCGCCTTCCTGCGGCTCGATGCGCTTGCGGTTCCTTTCGGCCGCTGCAAGCGGCGCGCATTCGCGCATCGTCTTCAGGCTGCGCATGGCGAGATTCTGGTAGGCGCGCGTGCCTTCGATCTTCCACCGCAGCTCGTCGGGCGTGAGTTCCCGCATCACCCTGGCCGGAATGCCGGCGGCGAGCATGCGCGGCGCGATCACCGAGCCCGCCTTGACGAAGGCGCACGCGGCGATGATCGCGGATTCGCCGATGACGGCTTCGTCCATCACCACCGCATTCATGCCGACCAGGGCGTTCCTCTTCACGACGCAGCCGTGCAGCACGGCGCCGTGGCCGATGTGGCCGTCGACTTCGACCACCGTGTCCGCGTGCGGAAAGCCGTGCACGACGCACGTGTCCTGCAGGTTGGAGCCCTCTTCGAAGATGATGCGGCCGAAGTCCCCGCGCAGACTGGCCGCCGGCCCGACGTAGCAGCGCGCACCGACGATCACGTCTCCGATCAGGATCGCGGTCGGATGCACGAACGCGGCCGGATCGATCACCGGCCGGATGCCGTCGATCTCGTAACAAGGCATCGGCGACTCAGACGTGCGCGCGTCGCTGCACGACGCGGAAGCGGTTGGCGACGAACGCGCTGTCGCTGTAGCTGGCATTCGCTGCCGGGTTGGCACCGGTGGCGTGGAAATCGGAGAACGCCGCGGACTGGTTGACGAACACGCCGCCGGTCAGGTTGATCGACAGCGCCACGCCGCAGCGCTGCGTGGCCTCGATCATCGCGTCGATGAACGCAGGGTTCTTCGCGGGGTTCTTCGAATAGACGCCGACGGTGAGCGCGCCGTGCTCGCGCACGATCCGTTCGGACAGCGCGGCCAGCGCCGCCGCGTCGCCCGGTACCGCGACCACGACCGAGATCGGACCGAAGCGCTCCTGCATGTAGACCGGCTCCTGCGCCGCGTCGCACTTCAGCACGACCGGCGTGTGCACCTCGGCGTGCGGGAATTCCGGGTGCGCGAGCTTCTTCGACGCCAGCACCACGGTCGCCGCCTGCGGCGCCGCCGCGATGCGCGCGAGCGTCTCCGGCGACTGGATCGCGCCCAGCACCGCGCACGCCGTCGCGGGATCGGACAGGAACCTGTCGATCGCGCTTCCGAGATCGGCCGCGACCTCGTCGAACGACTTGTGCCCGGCGTCGGTGTCGATGCCGGCGGCCGGCACCAGGATCGCCTTGGTGGTCGTGCACATCTGGCCGGAGTACAGCGACAGCGTGAACGCGAGGTTGCGCAGCAGGCCCTTGTAGTTGTCGGTCGACTCGATCACCACGTTGTTCACGCCCGACAGTTCCGCATACACCTGCTTGTCGTGCGCGTGCGAGCGCGTTTGTGTCAACAACCAGTGGCCGAAAGTCGCACCGCCCGTGTAGTCGATCGACTTCACCTGCGCGTGCGTGGCGAGCCGCTGCGTGGTCTCGGGCCGGTCGACCGCCGCCAGCGCCACGAGGTTCGGATCGATGCCGTTGTCCGCCAGTACCGCGCGCGCGATGCGTACCGTGATCGCCGCCGGCAGCACGCTCCACGGGTGCGGCTTGACGATCACCGGGTTGCCGGTCGCGAGCGCGGCGAACAGCCCCGGGTAGGTGTTCCACGTAGGAAACGTGCTGCAGCCGATGACTAGCGCCACGCCGCGGCCGACGATCTCGAAGTGCTTCTCCATCACGAGCGGCGGGTTCTTGCCTTGCGGCTTCTCCCAGCGCGCCACCGCCGGGACGAAGCGCATCTCGCGGTACGCGTACGCGACCGCCTCCAGCCCGCGGTCCTGCGCGTGCGGGCCGCCGGCCTGGAACGCCATCATCCAGCCCTGGCCGGTGGTCAGCATCACCGCGTGCGCGAGCTCGAAGCTCGCCTTGTTCAGGCGGTCCAGGATCTCGAGGCACACGCCCGTGCGGCCCTCGACGCCGAGCCGCCCCCAGGCCGGCCGCGCGCGCTCGGCCGCGGCGATCAGAGCCTCCGGATCGCACACCGGATACTGAACGTCGAGCTTCACACCGTACGGGGAGCGGTCGGACGCGATCCAGCCGGTCTGCCCGGGCTGATCGAGCGTGAAGCGGCCGCCGGCCAGCGCCTGCACCGCAGCCTTGCCGGCCTCCGGCGCCGCTTCGCCGTAGACCTTTGGGCTCGGCATCTCCGGATACGGGCTCCAGTATCCGCGCGTGGCGATCGCGTCGAGCGCGCCCTCCAGCGTGGCGCGGTGCTTGTCGAGCAGCGGATGGGACATGGATTCGCTCCGGGCTTGCCACGAAAGGGTGGAGAAACTACTATTGATTGACCGGTCGGTCAACGAATGACAATCCCGATCGGCCGCGCACCGATACCGCGCAACTGCGAGTCCCGTCGCGGCGGTCACCGAGGAGACACATGGGCGAGTACCAGAACATCCGGCTCGAGGTCGGAGCCGGAGTGGCGACGCTGACGCTCGACCGCCCCGACCGCCTGAACAGTTTCACCGTCGCGATGCACGGCGAGGTGCGCGCGGCGCTCGATGCCGTGCGCGGCGACAGATCGGTGCGCTGCGTGGTGCTGACCGGCGCCGGCCGGGGCTTCTGCGCCGGTCAGGATCTCGCGGACCGAGCCGTCGCACCCGGCGCCGCGCCGCCGGACCTCGGCGAATCGATCGAGAACTACTACAAGCCGCTGGTGCTCGCGTTGCGCAACCTGCCGCTGCCGGTGATCGCCGCGGTCAATGGCGTGGCCGCCGGCGCCGGCGCCAACGTCGCGCTCGCGTGCGATCTCGTGTTCGCCGCGCGCTCGGCGTCGTTCATCCAGTCGTTCGCCAGGATCGGACTGGTGCCGGACTCGGGCGGCTCGTGGGCGTTGCCGCGGCTGGTCGGAAACGCGCGCGCGCTGGGGCTGGCGCTGCTCGGCGACAAGCTCACCGCCGAGCAGGCCGAGCAGTGGGGCCTGATCTGGAAATGCGTCGACGACGAGCAACTGATGCCGACCGTGCGCAAGCTCGCCGAGCAGCTCGCGGCCGGGCCGACGCGCGGGTACGCGCGCACCAAGCAGGCGATCTACGCCGCGGCCACGCAGCCGTTGGAGGCGAGCCTCGATCTGGAGCGCGACTTCCAGCGCGAACTCGGCCGCTCGCCCGACTATCGCGAGGGCGTGGCGGCCTTCATGGAAAAGCGCGCGCCGAGGTTCACGGGAGAATGAATTGACGCAGGCCCTGCCGGCGACAGCCACGATCGGCGTGATCGGCGCGGGCGCGATGGGCGCCGGCATTGCGCAGGTGGCCGCGCGCGCCGGCCATCGCGTGCTGCTGTACGACGTGAATCCGAAGGCGGCCGAAGCGGCACGCAGCGCGATGCAGCGCGAGCTCGATGCGCTCGCGGCCAAGGGCAAGCTCGCCGCCGGCGAGGCCGCCGCGACGGCGGCGCGCGTGCAGCCGGCGGCCGCGCTCGCGGACCTGCGCGACAGCGCGCTGATCGTCGAGGCGATCGTCGAGGATCTGCAGGTCAAGCAGCGACTGTTCGTCGAACTGGAGCAGATCGTGGGCGGCGATTGCGTGCTCGCGACCAACACGTCGTCGCTGTCGATCACCGCGATCGGCGCGGCGCTGGCGCGCCCCGAGCGGCTGGTCGGCATGCATTTCTTCAATCCGCCTACGCGGATGCGGCTGGTCGAGGTGGTGACGGGGCTGGCCACCGGCGCCGATGCCGCGCAACGCATCGCCGCCACCGCGCGCGCGTGGGGCAAGCACGCGGCGTTCGCGAAATCGACGCCGGGCTTCATCGTCAACCGGCTGGCGCGGCCGTATTACGCCGAAGCGTGGCGCGTGCTGGCCGAAAGCGCGGCCGATCACGCCACGCTCGACGCGATCATGCGCGACTGCGGCGGCTTTCCGATGGGCCCGTTCGAGCTGATGGACCTGATCGGGCACGACGTGAATCTCGCCGTGACGAAGTCCGTGTTCGACGCCACCTTCGGCGACCGGCGCTACACGCCGTCGCTGGCGCAGCAGGAGCTGGTGCGCGCCGGCTGGCTCGGCCGCAAGAGCGGGCGCGGTGTCTACGATTACCGGCCCGGCGCGGCCAAGCCGGCGCCGCAGCTCGAAGCGGGCGCCGACCCGGCGGCGCGCGTCACGCTGGTCGGATCGCTCGGCATCGCCACGCCGATCGTGACCAGGCTGGAACGCGCCGGCGTCGAAGTCGTGCGCGTGGAGAACCGCGGCGGCTCGTTGGCGAATTCAGCGGGCTGGCTCGAGATCGGGTCGGCGCGCGTGATGATGAGCGACGGCCGCTGCGCCACGCAGCGCTCGCTCGACATCGGCCAGCCGCAGCTGGTGCTGTTCGACCTCGCGCTCGACTACGCGACCACGCAGCGGCTGGCGCTGGCGCGCGCCGACCAGTGCGGCGAGTTCGCGTTGCGCAGCGTTTGCGCCACGCTGGCGCGGGCGGGCTTTGCCTGCTCGCGCCTGGACGACGTGGCCGGCATGATCGTGCTGCGCACGATCGCAATGCTGGTCAACGAGGCCGCCGACGCGGTCGCGTACGGCATCTGCACGATGGATGCGATCGACGAATCGATGAAGCACGGCGTCAACTACCCGCGCGGTCCGATGGCGTGGGCGGAGGCGGTCGGGCTCGACTTCTTCGCGCGCGTGCTGGCCAACCTGCGGGCGCACTACGGCGAGGAGCGCTATCGCACTTCGGTGCTGATCCAGCGCCGCGGCTGGAGCGGCACGGGATTCCTGGAACAGCCATGAAGAGTGCGCGTAAGCACACCCGCACGCTGTCGCCCCGGCGTAGGCCGGGGCCCAATTTCGAGCGCTGCTACTTGGGCCCCGACCTGCGCCGGGGAGACGGAGCTGCGATCCCGTGAGCCCTTCACACCACGGCCCCGATCCGCAGACCGTCGCCGAGGCGGTCAGGCGCAAGCTGTTCGAGAACGACTTCGCGTCGCAGGGCCTCGGCATGCGGATCGAGTCGATCGCCCCCGGCTACGCCCGCATGACGATGACGGTCAGGCGCGACATGCTGAACGGATTCGGACTGTGTCACGGCGGCATCATCACGACGCTGGCCGACAGCGCGTTCGCATTCGCGTGCAACAGCCACAACGAGCTGACGCTCGCATCGGGGATCTTCATCGAGATCCTGAATCCCGCGCACGAAGGTGACCGGCTTCTCGCCGAGGCGCGCGAGGTTACGCTCAACGGCCGGCTTGGCCTGTACGACATCCTGGTGACCAACCAGCACGGCAAGAACGTCGCCGTCATGCGCGGCCGCTCGCACACGATGAAGGGCAAGCATGTTGTGGACTTTTCCGCGTAGCGGAGCTCGAGGAGTGGACGTTCCCGATTCCCTCACCCTCGATCCCTCTCCCGCAGGGAGAGGGAAGAAAAGCCCCTCTACCTCCGGGAGAGGGGTTGGGGTGAGGGCCCCGGAGCCGTGGACACAGAAGATTCGAACGCAACAACGCGTGGCAGTGAGGAGACGACCATGCCAGTGAAGCAACCCGCGCCCGGCGATCTGGAGCCGATCGAGCGCGCAAGCCGCGACGAGCTGCAGGCGCTGCAACTGAAGCGCCTGCAGTGGACACTGCAGCACACCTACGACAACGTGCCGCACTTCCGGCGCAAGTTCGACGCCGCCGGCGTGCATCCGTCGGACTGCAGGACGCTGGCCGATCTCGCAAAGTTCCCGTTCACCACCAAGGCCGACCTGCGCGACAACTATCCGTACGGGCTGTTCGCCGTGCCGCGCGGGCAGGTGGTGCGTATCCATGCGTCCAGCGGCACCACCGGCAAGCCGACCGTGGTCGGCTACACGCGCAACGACGTCGACATGTGGGCCACCGTGATGGCGCGCTCGATCCGCGCCGCCGGAGGGCGGCCCGGCGACATCGTGCACGTCGCCTACGGCTATGGCCTGTTCACCGGCGGGCTGGGCGCGCACTACGGCGCGGAGAAGCTCGGCTGCACGGTGATCCCGATGTCGGGCGGGATGACCGAACGGCAGGTGCAGCTGATCGCCGACTTCAAGCCGGACATCATCATGGTGACGCCGTCGTACATGCTGGCGATCGCCGAGGAAATGGAGCGCCAGGGCTTCGATCCGCGCGCCTCGTCGCTGAAGGTCGGCATCTTCGGCGCCGAGCCGTGGACGCCGGCGATGCGGCAGGCGATCGAGTCGAAGGTCAACATGGAGGCGATCGACATCTACGGTCTGTCCGAGATCATCGGGCCGGGCGTGGCGCAGGAGTGCGTGGAGACCAAGGACGGCCTGGCCGTGTGGGAGGACCACTTCTACCCGGAGATCGTCGATCCCGACACCGGCGCGGTGCTGCCCGACGGCGAGAAGGGCGAACTGGTGTTCACGTCGCTCACCAAGGAAGCGCTGCCGATGATCCGCTATCGCACGCGCGACCTGACGCGGTTGCTGCCGCCGACGGCGCGCTCGATGCGGCGCATCGAGAAGATCACCGGCCGCTCGGACGACATGCTGATCATCCGCGGCGTCAACGTGTTCCCGACCCAGGTCGAGGAGCAGATCCTCAGGCAGTCGGAGCTGACGCCGCACTACACGCTGGAGATCATGCGGCCGGCCAACCTCGACGAGATGACGGTGCACGTCGAGATGGGGCAGGAGCTGGCGTATGCGTCGCAGGAGGCGCGCCACGCGGCGGCCAGGAAGCTCGAGCACAACATCAAGAACTACATCGGCGTCTCGACGACGGTGCGGCTGGCGCTGCCGGGCGGCATCGAGCGCTCGATCGGCAAGGCGAAGCGGATCCTGGACAAGCGACCGAAATGAAACCATTCACCACAGAGGCACAGAGACACGGAGAAAGGCAAGTACCGGCCTCTGTGCCTCCGTGCCTCTGTGGTTGATCCGACGAGGTAGCGATGTACACGCAGGCGATCGACATCCCGCAGGGCAAGGACGAACCGAAGCGCGGACCGCGCTCGCTGACCGAGGTCGAGTACGAGGCCGAATTCGACGCCAAGGTCGCGCGCGGCGATTTCATCGAGCCAAAGGACTGGATGCCGGAGGCGTACCGCAGGACGCTGGTGCGGCAGATCAGCCAGCACGCGCACAGCGAGGTCGTCGGCATGCTGCCCGAGGGCAACTGGATCACGCGCGCGCCGACGCTCAAGCGCAAGTGCATCCTGCTCGCCAAGGTGCAGGACGAGGGCGGCCACGGCCTGTACCTGTACGCGGCGGCGGAAACGCTCGGCGCCTCGCGCGACGACCTGGTCGACGCGCTGCATTCGGGCAAGGCGAAGTACTCGTCGATCTTCAACTACCCGACGCTGACGTGGGCCGACATCGGCGTGATCGGCTGGCTGGTCGACGGCGCGGCGATCATGAACCAGATCCCGCTCACCCGCTGCTCGTACGGCCCGTACTCGCGCGCGATGATCCGTATCTGCAAGGAGGAGTCGTTCCACCAGCGCCAGGGCTTCGACCTGCTGCTGACGATGATGCAAGGCACGGCGGAGCAGCGCGCGATGGTGCAGGACGCGACCAACCGCTGGTGGTGGCCGAGCCTGATGATGTTCGGCCCGCACGACAAGGATTCGCCGCACTCCGGCGACTCGATGAAGTGGGGCATCAAGCGCATCAGCAACGACGACCTGCGGCAGAAGTTCGTCGACGCGACGGTGCCGCAGGCCAGGGTGCTCGGCATCACGCTGCCCGACCCGTTGCTGAAGTGGAACGAGCAGCGCGGCCACTGGGACTTCGGCCCGATCGACTGGAGCGAGTTCTGGAATGTCGTCGCAGGCCACGGCCCGTGCGCCAGGGACCGGCTGGCCGCGCGCGTGAAGGCGTGGGACGACGGCGCCTGGGTGCGCGACGCCGCTCTCGCCTACGCGGACAAGCAGGCGCAGCGCGAGCAGCGCGCGGCGTGAAAAGCGAACAGCGAATGAACCACAGAGACACAGAGGCACAGAGGAAGTCCTTCAATCTTTCTCTGTGTCTCTGTGCCTCTGTGGTTGATCAAGTCTCCTGGAGACCGTGATGGATCGCAAAGAGTGGCCTTTGTGGGAAGTGTTCATCCGCAGCAGGAATGGCCTCGACCACAAGCACTGCGGCAGCGTGCACGCGCCGGACGCGAAGATCGCGCTGCAAAACGCGCGCGACGTCTACACGCGGCGGCAGGAGGGAGTGAGCATCTGGGTCGTGCGCGCCGATCACATCCACGCGTCGGACCCCGACGCCAAGGCGGAGTTCTTCGATCCGGCCGACGACAAGGTCTACCGGCATCCGACGTTCTACAAGCTGCCGGACGACGTCAACCACATGTGACGGCGATGTCGAAGAGCGAAGTAATGCGAAACAGCGCCGTCGAGGACTGCCGCCCATGACGACGACCGTGCAGGCGAACGCCGCGTATCTCGATTACCTGCTGCGGCTGGGCGATTCTTCGCTGATTCTCGGCCAGCGCCTGTCCGAGTGGTGCGGCCACGGGCCGATCCTCGAGGAGGACATCGCGCTCGCCAACATCGCACTCGACCTGATCGGACAGGCGCGGCTGCTGCTCGCGCACGCGGGGCAGATCGAGGGGCGCGGCCGCGACGAGGACGCGCTCGCGTTCCGCCGCCCCGAGCACGCGTACCGCAACGTGTCGATGGTCGAGTTGCCGAACCAGGACTTCGGCCGCACCGTGCTGCGCAACCTGCTGTTCGCGTCGTTCCAGGCGCAGTTGTGGCCGGCGCTCGCGGCGTCGGGCGACGAGCAGCTCGCCGCGATCGCGGCCAAGAGCGCCAAAGAGACGCGTTACCACCGCGAGCACTCTGCCGACTGGACCGTGCGGCTGGGCGACGGCACTGAGGATTCGCGCGCGCGGATGCAGCGCGCGCTCGATTACCTGTGGCCGTACACGGCCGAACTGTTTTCCGCCACGGCCGAGGATGAAGCGGTTGCCGCCGCGCAGCTTGGCGTCGCATGGCCGCGGCTTCAGGCGGCATGGGAAGCCGACGTGCTGCCCGTGCTCGAGCAGGCGACGCTGAAGGTTCCCGCCGCTACGGCGTTCCTGTCGCGCGGCAAGCTCGGCGTGCATACCGAGCACATGGGGCACCTGCTGGCCGAGATGCAGCACCTGCAGCGCGCGTTTCCCGGAGGAACGTGGTGAGCGCGCTTTCGGTCGAGCGCGCGTGGGACGTGCTGGCGCGCGTGGCCGATCCGGAAATTCCGGTCATTTCGGTGACCGAGCTGGGCATCGTGCGCGACGTGCGCGCGCGCGACGATGCGATCGAGGTGGTCGTGACGCCGACGTACTCCGGCTGTCCGGCGATGGAGTTGATCGCGCACTCGATCGAACGGGCGCTGCAGGAGGCGGGCGCGACCAGCGTGCGCGTCGAACAGCGGCTCGCACCCGCATGGACCACCGACTGGATCGCACCAGAAGCGAAGGACAAGCTCGCGCGCTACGGCATCGCGCCCCCGGGCCGGGCGGCCGAGCAGCCGATCCGATTCGCTCCGCGCACGATCGCCTGTCCGCGTTGCGGCAGCGACGACACCGAGCGGCTGTCGCAGTTCGGCTCCACCGCATGCAAGGCCTTGTGGCGCTGCCGCGCGTGCCGCGAGCCGTTCGAATACTTCAAGCCGATCTGATGGCGACGAGCGAATTCATTACCGGCCCTCACCCTCGATCCCTCACCCTCCGGGAGAGGGGTTGGGGTGAGGGGCTTTCGAGGCCAGCCAATCGATGACGCCCCGCTTCCACCCGCTGAGGATCGCCGAAGTCCGGCGCGAGACCGCCGACTCGATCAGCCTGCGCTTCGACGTGCCGCCGGAACTCGCGTCCGAGTACCGCTTCGAGCCCGGCCAGCACCTGAACCTGCGCGCGCGGCTGGACGGCGAGGAACTGCGCCGCTCCTACTCGATCTGCAGCGGGCTGGACGACGGCGAACTGCGCGTGGCGATCAAGAAGGTCGCGGGCGGCCGCTTCTCGGCCTGGGCCAACGACACGTTGAAGGCGGGCGACACGATCGACGTGATGACTCCCGAGGGGCGCTTTCACTCGCCGCGCGACGCCTCGCGTGCCCGCCACTACGTCGGCTTCGCCGCCGGCAGCGGCATCACGCCGGTCCTGTCGCTGGTGAAGACGATCCTGGCGCGCGAGCCGCGCTCGCGCTTCACGCTCGTCTACGGCAACCGCCGGCAGTCGTCGGTGATGTTCCACGAGGCGCTGGAGGACCTGAAGGACCGCTATCTGACCCGCTTCGCGCTGTACAACGTGTTTTCGCGCGAGGAGCAGGAGGTGGAACTCTTCAACGGCCGCATCGACGCAGCCAGGACGCGCGCGTTCCTCGACGCGCTGGTCCCGGTCGACACGATCGACGCGGCGTTCATTTGCGGCCCGGCGTCGATGATCGACGAGGTGGAGACCGCGCTGATCGCGGCCGGCGTGCCGCAGAAGCGAGTGCACGTGGAGCGTTTCGGAACCCCGTCGACCGAAGCGGCCGCGGGCGCGCCGGTGGCCGACGCGGCCGAGGCGCGCGTGACGCTGGTGATCGACGGGCTGCGGCGCGAGGTCGACTTCTTCCGCGAGCACGGCTCGATCCTCGACGCCGGCGTGGCCGCTGGGCTCGATCTGCCGTTTTCCTGCAAGGGCGGCATGTGCTGCACCTGCCGCGCCAGGCTGGTCGAGGGCCGGGTGAAGATGCGCAAGAACTTCGCGCTCGAGCCGGAGGACCTCGAGGCCGGGTTCGTGCTGACCTGCCAGTCGTACCCGCTGACCGAGCGGGTCGTCCTCTCCTTCGACGACCGCTGATGGCAAGATCGCGCGCGGCCACATTCGACGCGCAGCGCGAGGCGATGCTCGCGGCGGCGGCGCGGCTGTTCGCCGAGCGCGGCTACCCCGTCGCGTCGGTGGCGGAACTGGCGCAGGCGCTCGGCGTGTCGAAGGCGCTGCTGTACCACTACTACCGCGACAAGGAGCAACTGCTGTTCGACATCGTCGACCGCTACCTCGACGGCCTGCTGGCCGCGGTCGACGAGGTGCAGGCGCTGCAGCTCCCGCGGGACGCGCACCTGCGAGCGTTGATCGAGCGGCTGATGCGCGCCTACGAGCATTCGGGCGCGTACCACCGCGTGCTGGTGCAGGACGTGAAGTACCTGAGCGCGCCGCACCGCGGCCGGGCACGGGCCAAGCAGCGGCGGGTGGTCGATGCCTTCGCCGACGCGATCGTCGCCGTGGCGCCGGAACTCGAACCCGCGGCGCTCGCCAGGCCGGTGACGATGGTGCTGTTCGGCATGATGAACTGGACCTTCACGTGGTTGCGCCAGGACGGCGCGCTGACGTACGCCGATCTCGCGCCCGTGGTGGCCGGTATCTTTCTCGGCGGGGTGAGGCAGATCAAGGAGGGGGGCCCGCCGATTGCGAAGAATGGCGCGCGGCGCGCACCGCGGGATAACCATGAGAAGCAGCGCCGCGCGGCGGGCCGCGCGCGCATTGTCGAAGCCAGGGGAATTTGATCTACTTTCGATCGAGGGGTAGTTTTCGGCGCCCCGCCGCAAAGACCGATAGCGCCTACCACAAGAGGAGACTGATGAGTACGAAGCTGAAGCTGTTTGCCGCCGCCGCGATCATTATGCTGGCCGGCGCCGTTGCCGCGCAGGACATCAAGGTCGGCGTCACACTGTCGGCCACCGGGCCGGCCGCTTCGCTCGGCATTCCCGAGCGCAACACCATTGCGCTGCTGCCGCAGACGATCGCCGGCCACAAGGTCGACTACATCGTCCTCGACGACGCCTCCGACACGACCACCGCGGTGAAGAACACGCGCAAGCTGATCACCGAGGACAAGGTCGACGTGGTGGTCGGTTCGACCGTGACGCCGAACTCGCTGGCGATGATCGACGTGGCGGCCGAGAACGAGACGCCGATGATCTCGATGGCGGCGTCGTCGCGCATCGTCGAGCCGGTCGACGCCAAGCGGCGCTGGGTGTTCAAGACGCCGCAGAACGACCAGCAGATGGCCGCGGTGATCGTCAGCGACATGCTCCGGCGCGGCCTCAAGACGGTCGGCTTCATCGGGTTCGCCGACGCCTACGGCGAGGGTTGGTGGAACACGTTCTCGACCATCGCGGAAGGCCGCGGGCTGAAGATTCTCGCCAACGAGCGCTACCAGCGCACCGACACGTCGGTCACGGGCCAGGTCCTGAAGCTCATGTCGGCCCGTCCCGATACGGTGCTGATCGCCGCCAGCGGCACCCCCGCCGCGCTGCCGGAGAAGACGCTGAAGGAGCGCGGGTACGCCGGCAAGATCTATCAGACGCACGGCGTGGCCAACAACGACTTCCTGCGCGTGTGCGGCAAGGACTGCGAAGGCACCCTGCTGCCCGCCGGCCCGGTGCTCGTGGCCGAGCAGTTGCCGAACGACAACCCGGTGAAGAAGTCCGCGCTGGCGTACATCGCCGCCTATGAGAAGGCGCACGGCAAGGGCAGCGTGTCGACGTTCGGCGCGCACGCGTGGGACGCGAGCGTGCTGCTGCAGCACGCGATCCCGGTCGCGCTGAAGAAGGCCAAGCCCGGCACCAAGGAATTCCACGCCGCGCTACGCGACGCGCTCGAAGGCGTGAGGAACGCCGCCGGTGCGCATGGCATCTTCAACATGAGCCCGAACGACCACCTCGGTCTCGACCAGCGCGCCGCCGTGATGGTCGAGATCAAGAACGGCGCGTGGGAGCTGGCGAAGTGATGCGTCGGGCGTCGGGCGTCCCGCGTCCGGCGTAACTCGACGCCGCGAACGACGGTTCGCGTCGTTCCGCGCCTGCGGGCGCCCGGTCCTTTGCGCCCGACGCCCGA
>JAKORH010000047.1 GCA_029777935.1 Pseudomonadota bacterium | reverse complement strand
GGCGACGTGATGCTCGATCGCTACTGGTTCGGCGAGGTGAGCCGCATCTCGCCCGAGGCGCCGGTGCCGGTGGTGCGCGTGACGCGCACCGACGAGCGGCTGGGGGGCGCGGCGAACGTGGCGCTGAACGCGGTCGCGCTCGGGGCGCAGGCGACGCTGGTGGGCATCGTGGGTGACGACGAGCCGGGCCGTCGCATCGGCGAGATGGCGCGGGCGCTCGGCATCGAGGCGGACCTGGCGATCGACGCGAGCCTGCCCACCACGATCAAGCTGCGCGTGATCGGGCGCCAGCAGCAGCTGCTGCGCATCGACTTCGAGGAGCCGCCGGGCCGCGCAGCGCTGTCGCGCAAGATGCAATCGGTCGGTGCGCACCTCGACCACGCCGACGTGGTCGTGCTGTCCGATTACGGCAAGGGCGGCCTGGAGCGGGTGGACGACATCATCGCGATCGCGCGCGCGGCCGGCAAGACGGTGATCGTCGATCCCAAGGGCGATGACTACGCGCGATACGCGCGCGCCACGGTGCTCACGCCGAACCGCGCCGAGCTGCGCGAGGTCGTGGGCGCCTGGCGCGACGAGGCCGATCTCGCGCAACGCGCGCAGGCGCTGCGCCGCTCGCTCGAGGTCGAGCACCTGCTGCTCACGCGCTCGGAGGAGGGCATGACGCTGTTCTCCGAGGATCGCGTGCTCGACGTGCCGGCGCAGGCGCGCGAGGTGTACGACGTGTCGGGCGCAGGCGATACCGTCGTCGCGGTGCTCGCCGCGATGTTCGCTGCCGGCCGTCCGGTGGACGAATCGGTGCGGCTCGCGAATCGCGCCGCCGGCATCGTCGTGGGCAAGCTGGGGACCGCATCGGTGTCGACCGACGAACTCTTCGGGAGCGGCTCGTGATCATCGTGACCGGTGCGGCCGGCTTCATCGGCGCCAACCTCGTGCGTGCCAGGCATTCCTCGACCACGGCGGCTTTGAACTCTCCGCCGTGCGCCGCCGTCGCCGAGTCGCCGACGGCCACCAGTTCCTTGCTCGATCGCGTCCACGTGTCCACAGATCCATCAAGTCGACACGATGCTCCTACCGCCGGCCGGCAGGTTCAAGAGTATCGTCCGGTCATGTCAAGACCGAACGCTTACGGCCAGACAGCCGGTCGCCGGGGCGCTGCTCGAGTACCAGGTGGGCGTGAGAGGGCGGAACCGTTCTTCGGGGCCGCATGAACGGCGTATGCCCGTTGACACATGCCTGTGACGCACAGCTCTGATTGCGCGGGTCTCGCGCGCCACCCGGGAAGGGCACATCCACGGTACATCCACGGCTCCACGGATCTGGCAAAGTGGGAACTCGAGGCTGTGTCCTTCTCGTGCACGCGCTGTCCCCTCCGGGGCGTCCACGAGCCGGACGACAAAACGTCGGCAGGCGCTCCGTTTGAACGCGTCTTGCCGCGGCGTCGTGCGCTTCTTCTTGCAAGGCGATGGCAATTCGACGAAGGACGCCGATGCGAGCTTCCAACTCTTCCACAAAACGGTGGTGAACCGCCGGGCCACGCAGGGCGCGCCGCCAGATACGCTCGACGCCGTCGTCCTGCGATCACAAGTGAACGCGGGCCGCCGCGACCGTGCGCCGACGGGCGAGCTCAACCTCGTGAGCACCGAGCGTGATAAGCCGGCGTTCGAAGGGATGCGCGCGTCGGTTTCGAACCGCATCGGTCCGCCGGGCCAGCAGGCGCTTCAGCGGCGCGTGCTCCTGCAGCGCGGTAAGCGTCCGGTCCTGGCCGTCTTGAGTTGAGCCGCCAGGTTGAGGACGATGGTGTCCACCAAGTTGGAGGGTGGACACAACGTGGAACTCGGGGAAGCTCAGCAGCGTGCGCCAGGTGTGATCGGCAGCCGCCGCGACGGCAAGAAGGTCTACTCGACCGAACACAAGCGGCGGGTCGTGCAGCAGTGCCTGCAGCCTG
>JAKORH010000426.1 GCA_029777935.1 Pseudomonadota bacterium | reverse complement strand
CGTCTCGCCCTCGCCGCCGAGATTGTAGTGCTCCTCGTAGAGCCGCTGCAGCTCGGGGCCGGTCGGACACGGCGCGGTCTGCAGCAGACCGCAGGCGGCACAGCGCATGATCGCCCAACTGCCCGGCACGCCGAAGCGCGTGTCGCGCACGCCGTCGAGCTGTGCCGCCAGCGCGCCGCCGCACAACAGGCACGCGCTCATCGCTGCCGCCCCTCGGCGCGCCGGCGCTCCCACAGCTTGGCGTCGATCAGGAAGCGGAACCAGAACGTCTGCAGCACGTAGAAGATCAGCCCTTCCTTGCCGTCGAGGAAGCCCAGCCGCAGCACGTAGCGGTAGAGGAACAGCAGGAGCGCGCGCAGAAAGAGCGGCGCACGGTTGTACCAGCCGCGCTGCGCGCGCTTGCGCGCGACCGGCGTGTCGCCGTCCGCCCCGATCACGCCGGCGCCGGGATTGAGGATCTCCTCGACCTCCGCGTCGGCCCAGCGGTTGTGGCGCGTCGTCCATTCGCCGAGCGACATGCGGATGTCGTCGATCATCGGATTGTCGAGCTTCGCCGACCGTCCGGTCACGAAGAAGTGCTGGTCGTACTTGCGGTCCTCGCACCGGCCCTTGCCGCTGCGGAACAGGCGCATGTGATAGATCGGATACATCCCGCCATGACGCAGCGCGCGGCCCTGGAAATGGACGAGGCGGGGAATGTAGTAGCCGTCGACGTCGTCGGGCGGGCCCGCAGCGAACAATGCGCGCAGCTCAGCGTCGAGCTCCGGCGTGATGCGCTCGTCGGCGTCGAGATGGATCTGCCAGCGATGGGCGAGCGGCAGCGTGTCGATCGCCCAGTTGCGCTGCGCGCCGTAGTTGGCGAACGGGTGCTGGACGATCTTGGCGCCCGACGCCCGCGCAATCTCCAGCGTGCGGTCGGTCGAGAAGGAGTCGACGACGTGCACGTCGTCGCTGATCCGCGTCGCCGAGGCAAGCGTCGCCCCGATCGTCGATTCGGCGTTGAAGGTGAGGATGACGACGGAGAT
>JAKORH010000425.1 GCA_029777935.1 Pseudomonadota bacterium | reverse complement strand
GCGGCACGCTGCTGGAGCCGTGCATCACCAGGTGGGTGTTCGGGATGCGCTTGTGGATCTGCTTGATGCGCTCGATCGCCAGGATGTCGCCGGTCGGCTTGCGCGTGAACTTGTAGGCGCCATGCGAAGTGCCGATCGCGATCGCCAGCGCGTCGAGCTGGGTCTTCTTGACGAAATCGGCGGCCTGGTCCGGATCGGTCAGGAGCATCTCCCGGGTCATCGTGACCTCGGCGCCGTGGCCATCCTCCTTGTCGCCGCGCATCGTCTCGAGCGAGCCCAGGCAGCCCAGCTCGCCCTCGACCGACACGCCGGCCGCGTGCGCCATGTCGACCACCTTCTTGGTCGTCTGCCAGTTGTAGTCGTAGTCGGAGACGGTCTTGCCGTCCTCGCGCAGCGAGCCGTCCATCATCACCGAAGAGAAGCCGAGCTTGATCGCACCTTCGCAGACCGCGGGGCTCTGGCCGTGGTCCTGATGCATCGCGATCGGGATGTTCGGATAGCTTTCGACCGCGGCGATGATCAGATGCTTGAGGAAATTCTCTCCCGCGTACTTACGCGCGCCGGCCGAGGCCTGCATGATCACCGGCGCGTTGACCTCGGAGGCGGCCTCCATGATGGCCTGCACCTGCTCGAGGTTGTTGACGTTGAACGCCGGCAGGCCGTAGCCGTTTTCGGCGGCGTGATCCAGAAGCTGACGCATCGAAACGAGTGCCATGGCGAATCTCCGGTTGCGGTAGACGGGTCGGTTCTGTGGTTGTTCGCGGCGATTCTAGTCGTCGCGTCGCGGCAGGCACGCGCAAGGCAGCCGGGCGCGTGACCTGCGTCACTGCAGTTTCGTGCGCAGCCGCCGCTGCGCCTCCTCCAGCGCCGCGTCCCGTCCGGCGCGCAGGTCCGCGAGTCGCGGCGCCACGCGGACCGCAGGCACGATCGGATGTCCTTCGAACTTCGCGCCGCGCGCGGAAATGAATCCGGTTTCCGCCACGCGGACGCCGCCGCCGTCGGGCAGCACGTACTCGGCGCGAACGCCGACCACGCAGCCGCAGGTTTCGTCGCCGACCAGCAGCGCGCCGCGCTGCTCTGCCAGCGTGACCGCCGCGAGTTCGGCCGCACTCGCGGTGCCGGCGTCGATCAGCACCGCCAGCGGCTGCACCAGCGTGCCGGCGCCGCCGCCGGCACGCACGTCGCTGTTGCCGGCCTCGCCCGAAATTCCCTCGCGCCGCTGCGCGCGCAGCACCGTACGCGGCGCCGGCAGAAAGCGGCCGACGAACCAGCGATAGAAGTCGAACAGTCCGCCACCGTTGCCGCGCAAGTCGACAATCAGCGCGCGCGCCCGCTGCGCCTCGGCGAGTTCCTGCTCGACCGCCGCGCGTACCTCGGGCAGGAAACGCGTGAAGCGAACCAGCGCCAAGTCGCCCTCGAGCCAGCGTAGTTCGGCCCGCGGCGGCCGCGGCGCGAGCGTGGCGGTCAGCGTCGCCTCCGCCAGGCCGCCGTCGCGTTCGACCTCGACGTGCACGGGCCGCAATTGCGGTGCGGTGCCAATCGCGTCGCGCACGGCGCGCATCGCGGCGCGCAGCACGCGTTCGCTCGGCCCGTCGCCGCGCGGCCGCGCATCGGCTTGCACGTCGGCTTGCGCGTCGACAGAGTCGGCCGCGGCCGCACGCAGCGCGCGCCGCAGGAACGCGCCGTCGAAGCGCGTATCGTCGACCGCCCGCAGCACGTCGCCGGGACGCAGTCCGGCGGCCGCGGCGGGCGAACCGGGGTCGACCTCGACGATCGCCACCCGGCCTTCCACGTAGCCCAGCCCGATGCCGAGCCGAGGCGCGACGAAGTTGCGCCGGTCGACCGTCTCGCGCGGCGTCAGCACGAGCGTGTGGGAATCCCGCAGCGAGGCGACCATCGCCTTCAGCGCGGCGTAGAACTCGGCATCGCTGCGGGCCGCGGCGGCGCGCGGCACGAAGCGGTCGCGCTCGCCGGCCCAGTCGACGCCGTTGAAGCCCGGGTCGTAGAAGCGCTCGTCGATCACCTTCCACACGCGCAGCGCCGTGTCGCGCCGCGCCTCGGCGGACGCATACGCGGCCGACAGCGCCGTGGTCGCGGGCGCGGCCACGCCAACGGGCACGTCGGCGATCGGCCCGTACGTGGGCCGCGTGGGCAATTGCGCGCAGGCGGCGAGCAGCGCCGCCAGCGCAGGGGCCAGAAGCCGGAGGATTCGCGCGCGCCGCGCCGTGCTCATCAGCCCGCACGTTTGGACGTGCTCATCGGCCCGCACGTTTGGACGTGCTCATCGGCGCGCGCGGTCAGACGTGCTCGCCGACGCGCACGATCTTCAAGGTATTGGTGCCGCCGGCCTGGCCCATCGGCTCGCCGACCGTCAGCACGATCAGGTCGCCGCGCTTGACGAAGCCGCCTTCGAGAAGCTTGCGCTCGGCGGCGGCGAGCGTGGTGTCGCGATCGCTCGACATCGACAGCGGCAGCGGATGCACGTTGCGGTACAGGTTCAGGCGCCGCTGCGTGGCCTGGCTCTGCGTCAGCGCGTAGATCGGCACGTCGATGTCATGCCGGCTCATCCACAGCGTGACCGAGCCGGACTCGGTCAGCGCGCAGATGGCCGCGCAGCGCAGGTGATGCGCGGTGAACAACGCGCCGTACGCGATCGACTGGTCGATGCGTGCGAACGTCTGGTTCAGGAACTGCGTGTCGAGCACGACCGACTCCGAGCGGTCGGCCTCCTCGACGATCGACGCCATCGCCTCGACCACGTCGACCGGGTACTTGCCGGTGGCGGTCTCGGCCGACAGCATCACCGCGTCGGTGCCGTCGAGCACGGCGTTGGCGACATCGCTGACTTCGGCGCGCGTCGGCACCGGGTTGACGATCATCGACTCCATCATCTGCGTGGCGGTGATGGCGAGCTTGTTGGCCGCACGCGCCATCTTGATCATGCGTTTCTGCAGCGCCGGCACCGCGGCGTTGCCGACCTCGACCGCCAGGTCGCCGCGCGCGACCATGATGCCGTCGGCAGCATCGAGAATCTCCGCCAGCGCGGGAATCGCCTCCGCGCGCTCGATCTTGGCGATGATCTGGGGTCGCACGCCGTGGCGGTCGCCGGCGATCAGCGCCAGCCGTCGCGCCATCTCGACGTCGGTGCGGTTCTTCACGAACGAGACGGCGATGAAATCGGCGCCGCATTCCATCGCGGTCTCGATGTCGCGCACGTCCTTGGCGGTCAGTGCCGGCGCCGACAGGCCGCCGCCCTGGCGATTGATGCCCTTGTTGTTCGACAGCTCGCCGCCCAGCCGCACCACCGTGTGAATCTGGGCACCGGTCACGCGCTCGACGTCGAGCACGATCAGCCCGTCGTCGAGCAGCAGCACGTCGCCGGGCTTCACGTCGCGCGTCAGGTCCCTGTAGTCGAGGCCGACGCGCTCGGCGTCGCCGACCTCGCACTCGGCGTCGAGCACGAAGCGCGCGCCGGCCGCGAGCGTCACCTTGCCCTGCTCGAAGCGGCCGATCCGGATCTTCGGCCCCTGCAAGTCGCCCATGATCGCGATCTCGCGTCCGCACGCGTTGGCCGCTGCGCGAACCAGCTTCGCGCGCGCCAGGTGATCCTCCAACTTGCCGTGCGAGAAATTGAAGCGCACAACGTCGACGCCGGCCGCCACCATCCGTTGCAGCACCTGCGGATCGCTGGAGGCGGGGCCCAGGGTGGCGACGATCTTGGTGCTTCTAGGCATTCTCGGCCCGCTGCTCCAGCACTTCGATCGCCGGCAGCGTCTTGCCTTCGAGAAATTCCAGGAACGCGCCGCCGCCGGTGGAGATGTAGCTGACGCGGTCGGCGATGCCGTACTTTGCGATCGCCGCCAGCGTGTCGCCGCCGCCGGCGATCGAGAAGGCACCGCGCGCGGTGGCGCCGGCGATCTCGAGCGCGAGCTGGTGCGTGCCGTTGGCGAACGCGTCGAACTCGAACACGCCGACCGGCCCGTTCCAGATGATCGTGCCGGCCTCCTGGATCACGTGCGCGAGCCCGAGCGAACTCGAGGGCCCGATGTCGAGGATCATCTCATCGGGCCGTACGTCGTCGGCACGAGTGACGCGGTGCTCGGCATCGGCCTTGAATTCCTTCGCGACCACGACGTCGATCGGCAGAGGCAACGTGCCGCCCTTCTCCGCCAGCGTGGCCAGGACCTTCCTGCACTCGGACACGAGGTCGGGCTCGGCAAGCGACTTCCCGATCGGCATCCCCTCGGCCAGCAGGAACGTGTTGGCGATGCCGCCGCCGACGATAAGCCGGTCGACCCTGGCCGCGAGGTTGTTCAGGATCGTGAGCTTGGTCGAAACCTTCGAACCGGCGACGATGGCCACCAGCGGCCGCTTCGGGTTGCCGAGCGCACGCGTGAGCGCCTCGATCTCGGCCGCCATCAGCGGCCCGGCACATGCGACCTTCGCGTACTTCGCGATGCCGTGCGTGGTTGCCTCCGCGCGGTGCGCGGTGCCGAACGCATCGTTCGCATACACGTCGCAAAGCGCCGCCATCTTCTTCGCGAGGTCGTCGCTGTTCTTCTTCTCGCCCTTGTTGACGCGGCAGTTCTCCAGCAGCACGACCTGTCCGGGCGTGACGGTCACACCGTCGACCCAGTTGGCGATCAGCGGCACGTCGCGGCCGAGCAGTTCGCCGAGGCGCTTCGCCACCGGCGCGAGCGAATCCTCCGGCTTGAACGCGCCTTCGGTCGGGCGGCCGAGGTGCGACGTGACCATCACCGCGGCGCCGGCGTCGAGCGCCGTCTTGATCGCCGGCACCGAGGCGCGGATGCGCGTGTCCTCGGTGATGTTGCCGGCGTCGTCCTGCGGAACGTTCAGATCGGAGCGGATGAAGACGCGCTTGCCGCGCAGCGCGCCCTGCTGGGCAAGCGAAGCGAGAGTCAGAACATGCATGGGGGATCCGTAGCGAGGAGGCGGCGCCGGCGGCGCCGCTCGAGAGTCGCGGGCATTATACGAACCCGTCTCTGCGGAACGTGATCTCGAATCCATGTGGAATCCTTCGCGCGGCGAGCGCGTTGCGCTCGCGGCCGCGCTGATCGTGCTGCTGCTGCAAGCCGTTGCCGGCGCCGGCGCTGCGCTCGAGTACCGGCGCGCGCTCGTGCCTGAGCAGCCATGGCGGCTGCTGACCGCGCACCTCGTGCACGTCAACTGGACGCACGCGCTGGTCAACTGCGTCGCGTGGTGGGCGCTGGCGCGGCTGTTCGCGCCCGATCTGTCGGCCGCGCGCCAGTCGGTCGCACTGTTCGCCGGCGCGCTGGCGGTCGGCGGCGCGCTGCTTCTCGATCCGCACATCGCGTGGTATCGCGGCCTGTCGGGCGTCCTGCACGCACTGTACTTCTGCGGAGCGACCGTCTGGCTTGCGCGCTCGTGGCATTCGCGCACATGGGGCGCACTGGTGCCGGCCGCGCTGCTCGCAGCGGGCTGGGTCAAGCTCGTGCTCGAGCAGCCGCGCGGCGACGTCATGCCCTTCGCGCCGTGGCTCGGCGCCATGACGGTGCCACAGGCCCACCTGGCCGGTGCCGTCGCCGGCACCGCGCTCGCGCTGGTCTTTGCTTTCTTGGACGCGCGGCGCGCGCGACTCAATCGCGGCGCGTCTTTCTGAAGCCGGCGCCGAGGGCGAGCGCGAGCAGTACAAGCAACTGCAGCGCGGGAACCGCGCCGCCGCCACCACCGCCGCCGCCACCGCCGGAACTCGGCGGCGGCGTCGGCGCCTGCACGATCGGCGGCAGCGCTGCCGGCATCGACTGGCCGCATTGCGAGGAGCTGCCCGACGCGAGCACGGTCACCGTGCAGGTCTGCGACTGCTGGCGCCCAGCCGAGTCGGCGACCTGCAGCCGCACGACATACGTTCCCGCCGCGGGGAAGGTCAGCGTCGTCTGTGCGGTGGAAGCCGACGTGATCGCGGCGCCTGCCGGATTCGAGCTGACCACCGTCCATGCATAGCCCGTGATGCTCGAGCCGAGCGCGGCCGCGCTCGCGCTGCCGTCGAGCGCAAGTGGCGTTCCCACGGCAGGCATCGCGGTCGGCGCGATCGCAGCCATCGGATTCAGCGCGGCGGTCACCGCTCGCCCGGCGTCGAGCATGCCGGCGCCGCAGCTCGTCGTCGTGCAGTTGCACTGGCCATCGTTCGGCAGGTTGCCGCTCGCATCCGGCACGAATGTCGGATCGCTGCAGGACTTCAGGGTCGGATCCGGCGGCGGGAACGCCCGCGCGCTGGCGCGCATGCGCGCGATCAGTTCCTGCGAATTCAGGTAGGGATTGACCGCGAGCATCAGGCCGGCCACGCCGGCGGCCATCGGCGTGGAGAAGCTGGTGCCGACCGCGGCGCTGACGTCGTTGCCGCTGGTGTAGTTCATGTTGCCCGGCTGCTGCTTGCCATCGTTATGGGTCGAGACGATCGGGTACAGGCAGGGGCCGCCGGTGACATTGACGCAGTTGCCGCCCGGCGCGGCGATCGTCACATCGCTACCCCAGTTGGCGAAGCCGACCTTGGTGCCGGCGTGCCGCAGCGACGTGACCGACATCGCTCCCGGGCAGTTGGCCGGTGTCGCGGAGCCGTTGGCACTGTCGTTGCCCGCGGCCGCGACGACGAGCACGCCGCGCGTGCCGACTTCCGCGATCGCATCGTGGTACGGCTGCGAGCACGTATCCTGCGAGCCGAGGCTCAAGTTGATCACGCGCGCCGGATAGGGATTGGCCGGCACGCCCGGAACGTCCAACCCCGCCGCCCAGCGGATGCCGGCGATGATGTCCGAGTCGTAACCGAAGCACTTGCCGAGCACGCGCACCGGAAGGATCCAGTTGCTCCAGCCGAGCCCCGCGACGCCGACGCTGTTGTTACTGCGCGCGCCGATGATGCCGGAGACGATCGTGCCGTGCCACGAGCTGTCCTCCTGCGTGCAGCCGCTGAATGTCGGATTCGACAGATCGGCCTGCGTGACCCAGTCACCGGGATCCGACGGATCCGCGTCGCGACCGTCGCCGTCGTTGGCGACGACCGGATCGGAGATCATGTCGTAGCCGGGCAGCAGCTTGCCGCCGTTCGCGAAACGGCCGAGGTCGGGATGGTCGAACAGCACCCCGGTGTCGACCACCGCGACGACGACGCGCGGGTCGCCGGTGGTGATGTCCCACGCGCGCGGCGCGTCAAGGGGAGAGATGAACGTGCTGTCGGGCGGCACCAGCCACCACTGCTGCGTGACCGGCTGGTTCCCGTACAGCGGATCGTTCGGCAGCAGCGCGGCGTACTTGCGTCCGTCGGGCACCGCGTATTCGACCGCGCTGTCGCGGGCGAGCAGCGCAATCGCATTCTGCAGTTGGGCGCCGGCGAGCGCGCGCCCGAGCCTGACCGCGTGCATCTGCGGCGAGACGCTGCGCGCCAGTTGCAGCTGCATGCCGGTGCGCGCCGCGAGCCGCGCGACACGGTCGGTCGGAGCTGCCTCGCCGGCGGCACCCTGCGCGCGCGGCGCGCCGTCGCGGAACTTCACGATGATGCGGTCGGTTGCGACTTCGGCGCGCGCCGCGCGCCGAGCCGCCTGCGCGTGCGCCGGCGCCTGCACGACGACAGCCAGCAGCGCGATCGTCGCTCCGAACAGCAGTCGTTTCGCCTGCATGTGTCGTTCCTTTCTCGTCCCGCGTTCGACGATCTAGTAATGGCCGCGTCGACGGTCGTCGGCGACCGATGTGAACAGGCCGGAGGCCTCGAGCTTCTGCTTTGCGCGTGCGCAGCCCGCATCGTCCGCAGCGCACGCTACGGTCAGCGCGTGCACGCGATCGGAAACAGCCGCCGCATAGCTGACCTTGACGGAGGAGCGCGCGAGTACCTCGCGCTCGAACGCCGCCGGATCGGTGACCTGCACGCCAGGAGCCAGCGTGACGATCACGCGCACGGAACCCGCGGCGGCCGACGCGCAGGCGGCCAGAACGACGCAGGCTGCGATCGCCATCCGTGCGCGCGCAAGATCGAAGAGAATCGGCACGCGGCCAGTGTAGCGATCGCCTGCCGGCACCGATGTAACAAATCGATGCTTCGACGGGATGGATGGGGCTTGGCCGCGCCGTTTACTTCGCGTTTACAGGTGTGAGCGTGGCAGCGGACGTCCGGCGCGAGCAGCCTCATTCATCGAGGCTGCGGCCGGGCCTTCGGCCCTTGACTTGCGCTGCGAGCAAATCAGCCTGCGACACAACAAGTGGGGCACTGAAGGCAGACGACTATTTCGCGTTCACCAACGCCACGGTGACATCCAGCATCCGGTTGCTGAAGCCCCACTCATTGTCATACCAGCTCGAGACTTTGACGAGGCGGCCGGAGACCTTGGTCAAGGTGGCGTCGAACACGGACGACAGCGCGTTGTGGTTGAAGTCGCTCGACACCAGGGGGTCGTTGCTGTAGCCGAGGACGCCCTTCATCGGACCTTCGGCGGCGGCCTTCATGATCGAGTTGACTTCGTCGACCGTGGTGTCGCGCGCGGCGATGAACGACAGGTCCACGATCGATACGTTGATCGTCGGCACGCGCACCGCGTAACCGTCGAGCTTGCCGTTCAGCTCGGGCATCACCAGCCCGACCGCCGCCGCGGCGCCGGTCTTGGTCGGGATCATGTTCTGGGCGGCTGCGCGCGCCCGCCGCAGGTCCTCGTGATAGACGTCGGTCAGCACCTGGTCGTTGGTGTAGGCGTGGATCGTCGTCATCAGTCCATTGACGAGGCCGATCTTGTCCTGCAGCGGCTTGACCAGCGGTGCCAGGCAGTTGGTCGTACACGACGCGTTCGAAATCACCGCGTGCGAGCCCTTCAGCATCGCGTGGTTGACACCGTAGACGACGGTGGCGTCGACGTCCTTGCCGCCGGGCGCCGAGATGATGACCTTCTTCGCGCCGGCCTTCAGGTGCGCCGAAGCCTTCTCCTTCGACGTGAAGAAGCCGGTGCATTCGTGCACGACGTCGACGCCGAGCGCGGCCCACGGCAATTGCGCGGGATCGCGGTTGCTCAGTACCTTGATGCGGTCGCCATTGACGACCAGCGCATCGCCGTCGATCGCCACCGTGCCGGGGAACTTGCCGTGCGCGGTGTCGTACTTGGTCAGGTGCGCGTTGATCTTGGTGTCGCCCAGATCGTTGATCGCGACAATCTGGAGATCGTGCTTCTTGCCGCCCTCGTAATGCGCGCGCAGGATGTTGCGGCCGATGCGGCCATAGCCATTGATGGCAACCTTGATCGTCATGACTTTTTCCCCTGTTTCAAGAGCGCCTGAACGGTGGCGACGAGGTTGTCGCTCGTCAGGCCGAAGAGTTTGTAGACGACGCCGGCCGGCGCGCTTTCGCCGAAGCGATCCACGCCCAGCACCGCGCCGCTGGCGCGCACGTACTTCCACCAGAAGTCGGTGACGCCGGCTTCGATCACCACCCGCGGCAATCCTTCCGGCAGCACGCTCGACTTGTAGGCCGTGCTCTGCTTGTCGAACACCGTCGTCGACGGCATCGACACCACGCGCACGGCGATCCCCTGCTCCGCGAGCTTCTTCTGCGCCTCGATCGCCAGCGGCACCTCGGAGCCGGTGGCGATCAGCACCGCGCGCGCGCGCCTGCCACCCGCCGCCTCGCTCAGCACATAGGCGCCCTTGCGGATCGCAGCCGGATCGCGCTCGCCGGCCACGAACGGCACCGACTGGCGCGACAGCAGCAGGCTCGTGGGCCCGGCGTCAGCACCATGGCGCTGCAGCGCGCAGGCCCAGGCGATCAGCGTTTCCACCGTATCGCACGGCCGCCACACGTCCATGTTCGGGATCAGCCGCAGCGCCGCCGCGTGCTCGACCGCTTGGTGCGTCGGTCCGTCCTCGCCCAGCCCGATCGAATCATGCGTGAACACGAAGATCGCGCGCTGCTTCATCAGCGCGGCCATCCGCAGCGCGTTGCGGCCGTAGTCGGAGAACACCAGGAACGTGCCGACGAACGGGATGAGGCCGCCGTGCAACGCGATGCCGTTGGCGATCGCGTTCATGCCGAACTCGCGCACGCCGAAGTGGATATACCGGCCCGGCGCGATTTCGCCGTCGAAGTGCAGCGCCTTGGCCTTGCTCCAGCGCGTCAGGTTGCTGCCGGTCAGATCGGCCGAGCCGCCGAGCATCTCCGGCACCGCCTCGGCCAGGACCTCGAGCGCCAGTTGCGACGCCTTGCGGGTGGCGACTGCCTCGCGCTTGCCCGCGGCGGCGGCGGTCGCGCCAGCCACAACGTCGGCGAAGTTGGCCGGCAGTTCGCCGTGCAGCCGCCGCGAAAGTTCGGCGGCCTCCTGCGGAAAGCGCTTCGCGTACGCGTCGAACAGCCGCTGCCAGTCGCGCTCGCGCTTCTCGCCGGCGGCGCGCGCATCCCACGCAGCGTAGATCTGCGCCGGAATCTCGAACGGCGGATGCGTCCAGCCGAGCGCGGCGCGCGTGGCCATGACCTCGGCCTCGCCGAGCGCTTCGCCGTGCGCTTTCTCGCTGCCGGCGCGGTTCGGCGAGCCCTTGCCGATGACCGTTCTGGCGATGATCAGCGTCGGGCGGTCCGACTCCTTCGCTTGGGCGATCGCATGGTCGACCGCTTCCACATCGTGGCCGTCGACCGGGCCGATCACGTTCCAGCGGTAGGCGGCAAAGCGTGCGGCGGTGTCGTCGGTGAACCAGTGCTTGACCTCGCCGTCGATCGAGATGCCATTGTCGTCGTAGATCGCGGTCAGCTTGGCGAGCTTCCACGTGCCGGCCAGCGACGCCGCCTCGTGCGAGATGCCCTCCATCAGGCAGCCGTCGCCGACAAACACGTACGTGCGGTGGCCGACGACGGGCAAGCCGGGGCGATTGAACTCGGCGGCCAGCAGCTTCTCCGCCAGCGCCATGCCGACCGCGTTGGCCAGGCCCTGCCCGAGCGGGCCGGTGGTGGTTTCCACACCCGGCGTAATCCCGAACTCCGGATGACCCGGCGTGCGGCTGTGAAGCTGGCGGAAGTTGATCAGTTCGGCGAGCGGCAGGTCGTACCCGGTCAGGTGCAGCAGCGCGTACTGCAGCATCGAGCCGTGGCCGTTGGAAAGGATGAAGCGGTCGCGGTTGGCCCAGTGCGGATTCGCCGGGTTGTGGCGCAGGTGCCGCGTCCACAGCGCGTACGCGATCTCCGCCATGCCCATCGGCATGCCCGGGTGTCCGGAGTTCGCCTTCTGCACGGCGTCCATCGCGAGCGCGCGGATCGCGTTGCACATGTCGCGCTGGAGCGCGGCTCCGGTGGTTGCGGCGGAAAGATCGGGCATCGGAGCGGAGAGATTGGCGCCGGTCGAGGAACCGGCGGGAGGCATACGAAATCGAGGTGCAAGTTTATCAGGCGGGATCGCGCAGCCGCGCGCGGCGGTGATCGCCGTCACAGCGCGCACAGAGTGAATCTAGACGCCGCGTTCGAGCGGAAATTGCCTTGCGTCACTTTCATCGCGCTGCGAATTCGATTAACATTCGCGCCGAATTTTCGGTCCGGAAATCCGGAAGCAACGGGCGCCAGTCCTTGTCGTAAGAAAACTGGCAATTCTCCCCCGCCAGATCCAATCGACGCAGTGGTTTCACTGCACTGATCCAGCGCCGCGCACCAACGCTGGATCCCGGGCCGATGGGTTGCGGTTCATAGCCGTGATTCAGGTCGATTGGGCGGACCTGCTGGGGGACGAAGATGCAAGGACTTCACCTGACTGGCGACCTGTTCGACTGCGGTTGCAGCGCCAGCCTTTTCACCGATCTCGCCACGCTGTCGAAACTCTGCCGCGACGCCACCGTCGCGGCGGGGCTGACGATTGTCGACGAGAAGTACCACGTGTTCCCCGACTGGCAGGGCCAGCCGGGCGGCATCACCGGCACCGTGCTGCTGGCCGAGTCGCACCTGGCGATCCACACGTGGCCCGAGCGCCGCGGCGTCACGCTCGATGTCTACGTGTGCAATTTCACCGACGACAACTCCGGCAAGGCGCAGCAGTTGTTCGACACGCTGCTGGTGGCGTTCCGCCCGCAGCAACAGGTCGTCAACCGCATCCAGCGCGGCGACCTCGCCGTCAGCGCGGCCAACGCTGCACGTGCCGACGCGCCCGGCGTCAAAGGCGCCGCGGCGGCCGCGCAGCAGAAGGACGAGCTGATCTTCGATTGGCTCAATGCGCATTCGGGCTACGGCTACATCGCCAAGGCGCAACTGGCGACGATCCAGTCGCCCTACCAGCGCGTCGAGGTGTACGACACCTACCAGTTCGGGAAGCTGTTCCGCCTCGACGGGCGGCTGATGACCTCCGAGGGCGAGGAGTTCTTCTATCACGAGTGCATGACGCACCCGGCGCTGTTGACGCATCCGAACCCGCAGTCGGTGCTGGTGATCGGCGGCGGCGACGGCGGCTCCTCCGAGGAGATCTTCAAGCACCCGAGCGTCAAGCGCATCGTGATGGCCGAGCTCGACCCGGTGGTGATCGACATCAGCCGCAAGTGGCTGCGCGAGATCCACAAGGGCGCGCTCGACGACCCGCGGCTGGAGATCACGTTCGGCGACGGCTTCGAGTACGTGAAGAACTGCACGGAGAAGTTCGACCTCATCGTGCTCGATCTCACGGACCCCGACACGCCGGCGTTTCACCTGTACTCGGAAGAGTTCTTCCGCCTGTGCCAGCGCGCGCTCAATCCCGGCGGCATCATGACTATGCACCTCGGCTCGCCGGTGTACCAGGCAGCGACGGTGAGGAAGAATGCCGCCAACCTGCGCAAGGTCTTCAAGCAGGTGCATCCAATGGCGCTTTACATTCCGCTTTACGGGTCGCTGTGGTGCCTCGGTATCGCCAGCGACAGTGCCAATCCGCGCACGCTGCCAGGCGAGGCGATCACGCAGCGCATGCGCGAGCGGCGGTTGAACGGCCTGAAGTACTACAACGCGGAAGTGCACGCTGCGCTGTTCGCGCTGCCGAACTTCATCAGGCAACTGACCGACGCACCCACGGTCGTCGCCGCCAAGCTTGTCGCATAGCGCCGCGCCGCGCTTCTTCGTCGACGCGCGGCTCGTCGTCGGCGCCCGCATCGAGCTGCCCGCCGCGATCGCGCACCACGCGCATTGCGTGCTGCGCCTGCGCGCGGGCGACGCACTGACGCTCTTCAACGGGCGCGGCGGCGAATACGCGGCACGCCTCGAAACGAATGCGCGCGCGCTGATCGAGGGCTTCGATGCAGTCGAGCGCGAATCGCCGCTGCCGCTGACGCTGATCCAGGCGCTGATCGCGGGTGACAAGCTTGACTGGGCAATCGAGAAGGCAGTGGAACTCGGCGCCGCCTCGATCATCGTCGCGCCCACCGGGCGCAGCGTGATCCGGCTGAGCGGCGAACGGCTGCGACGGCGGCTGGCGCACTGGCGCGAAATCGTCGTCGCGGCGTGTTGCCAGTGCGGGCGCAACCATCTGCCGCGACTCGCGTTCGAGGCTTCGTGGCAGGAGGCGCTTGCGGCGGCGGACGCGCACCAGCGATTCGTGCTGGCGCCCGGCGCCGCCGAGACGCTGGCCGCGGCAGCGTCCACCCCGACCGCGCTCGCGGTCGGCCCGGAAGGCGGGCTGACCTCGGCGGAACTCGCACTCGCTGAAGAACTCGGCTATCGCGCCGTGTGCTGGGGTCCGCGCGTGCTTCGTACCGAGACGGCGGGATTGGCCGCGCTCGCGGCGCTCCAGACACTGCACGGCGACGGCGGGATCGGCCGCGCTGGAGGAGGACACCATGCTTGAGAAGCTGCTGAACGAAGTGCTGCAGGCTGCGCTGGGCAGCGCTCCGTCCACGGCCAGCAGCCCGCTGCAGCAGATCCTCGGTTCGCTGCTTGGCGGCAGCCAGGATGGACTCGCAGGGCTAGTCGAGCAGTTCGCGAGCGCGGGGCTCGGGCGCGAGATGCAATCGTGGATCTCGACCGGACAGAACCTGCCGATTTCGGCCGACCAGTTGCTGCAGGTCCTTGGGCAGGGCCGGATGCAGGAGCTCGCGCAGCAGGCTGGCATGGCGCCGGCGCAGCTCGGCGGACATCTCGCCGAGCTGCTGCCGCAGGTGATCGATCGGATGACGCCGAACGGGCAGTTGCCCCAGGGCGGGATCGAAAACGCGCTCGGCGAGCTGTCGAGGCTGATGCCGCGCTAGAAGCTGGGTTCTAATTCCATTTCTAATTCAATAAAGCACTAATAATCCACGGCCAGGCGACGATCGAGCGGATCCGGTGGTGGTTGTTTTCGAGCGTCAGCAGGCTGGTGGCGAGGTGGTCTTCGAGGGCCGCGATGCTGTCGAAGACGACGTTGTGGAAGTGCTTCTCGCGCAGCTCGTCCCAGACGTGCTCGACCGGGTTCAGCTCGG
>JAKORH010000424.1 GCA_029777935.1 Pseudomonadota bacterium | reverse complement strand
CCGAGCTGAACCCGGTCGAGCACGTCTGGGACGAGCTGCGCGAGAAGCACTTCCACAACGTCGTCTTCGACAGCATCGCGGCCCTCGAAGACCACCTCGCCACCAGCCTGCTGACGCTCGAAAACAACCACCACCGGATCCGCTCGATCGTCGCCTGGCCGTGGATTATTAGTGCTTTATTGAATTAGAAATGGAATTAGATCGCGCCGCGCGGCGCGAGCGATCCGCCGTCGAAACCCAGTTTCAGCGCTGATTCGCCGAGCCGCACCAGCACGCCGCGGCCGAGCTTGTAGCGGTAGTTGTTGGTGATCGGATCCGGAACCGCGTGGCACACCGCGTTGGCGGGCGCGCCGGGAAAGTTGAAGTTCGCCTTCGCGACGCCCTGGCGGATCTCGTCGCTGACGACCGCGATCGCCTCGAACTGGCCCTGCGTGACCTCGATGTGGCCGGCGGCGAGCAGGCGGTCGAAATCCAGGTCGTCCTCGAGCACGCCCTGCGGCATCCCGGTCTGCACGTAGACGGTGTCGTTGACGACGCGCACGCGGTCGCCGCTCTCGATGCCGCGCGGCGCAGCGTCGGCCGGATGCACGAACAGAAGCGGGTGCGGACCGCGCAGCGCGCTGTACGGCTTGCGCGCGTCATCGAAGCCCGACTGCCACGTCTCGTTGACGCGCCCGTTGGTGATCCACAGCTCACCCTTCTCCGGCCGCGGCGCGATCGCGCGATAGAACCCGCTCCAGCCGGCGAAATCCCAGGGGCTCTTCAGCAGCAGCGCCTTGCCGATGTGCGTGGCGAAGGCGTGCAGGAATCCCTGCCGTGCTTCGGTGCTGCCGACCGGCCCCCAGTCGTTGGCCGGGTCGTGCAGCCGCGCGGTACCAATCAGCTCGCCGTCGCGCACGCGGATCGGCGTCTGGATGCCGCGCGTGCCGAGAGTACGCAGCAGTTCGTGCGCGCGCAGCTTGCGGCGCCGCGCTTCGGCCACCAGCGGAAAGTAGTCGAGCACACCGCCGCGGCTGAAGCGCGCGGCCTCTTCGAACACGTCGTTGCCGTCGTTCCACCGATAGCCGTCGAAGCCCATGCGGCGCGCGAACTCGCGCACCGCCCACCAATCGGGCCTCGCCTCGCCCGGCGCATCGTAGAAGCGCGCGTACAGACGCAGCCGGCGCTCCGAGTTGCAGCGCGTGAAGTCCGCCTCGCCCCAGGTCGCCGCCGGCAGCACCACGTCCGCGCAGCGCGTGCCGAGCGGCTCGACCGGATAGATGTCGGAGTCGACCAGCACCAGGCCGCCGGCGTCGACGCGTGCGCGCCACGCCGCGACGATCGCGTCGCGCTCGGCGCGCCGCGGCCGGTGCGGGCTCGCGCAGGTGTAGCGCTCGAGCGCCGACTGCAGCGCGAGCGATGCGGTCATCGCGCCGATCCACGTGGTGCCGAACACCCACGCGAAGCGCACCTGGCCGTCCATCAGCCAGCGGTCGAGATTCAGATCCTTCTTGCGCCGGCCCGGGTACTTCTCCGGGCTGAGCCAGCCCGAGCCGCCGCCGGCGCTGACCATGCCGCGCTGATGCCCGCCCCCGCGCGAGATCACGCGTCCCGGCCGGTTGCCCGCGCCGCACACGAGCCCCAGCGCCGCCAGCGACGCGGAGTTCATGTAGTTGTTCGACCAGTAATTGCCCTTCTCCAGCATGAACGAAGTCTTCGGCCGGCGGCCGTCCGGCAACGGACGCGCCAGCAGCTCGGCGCAGCGCCGGATGTCCGCTGCCTCGAGCCCGGTGATGCGCGCAGCGCTTTCCAGCCGGTGCTCGTCGCGGCCCAGGATGAACGCGCGATAGTCGGGCCAGTCGCTCTGCCAGCGTCCCCAGGTCGTGCGCCATTGCCAGCCGGTGTTGCGCGTGCCGCGGCCGTAGCCCGCGTTGACCTCCCAGGCGCTCGCGATCCAGCGTTCGATGAATTCCTGGTCCTGCCAGCCCTGTTCGATGATGACGCGTGCCAGCGCGTTGTGCAGGATCGTGTCGGTGCCGGGAATGATCGGCAGCCACAGGCCGCCGTTGCGCTCGCCCCACGCCACCCCCATCGTCCGGTGCGGCGTGACGAAGATCAGCTTCTTGCGGGGGTTGGCGCCGCGCATGATCCAGGTCGTGAACAGCGTCGTCTTGGTTTCGAACGGATCGACCCCCGACATGAACAGCGTGTCGCAGCTACCCCAATCCTCGAATGACGCCGAGAACGCGTCGATGCCAGCGTCGTCGAGCCCGGCCGCGTCGTTGGTGTTGGCGCATTTGTCGTGCGGCGCGAACGCGGGCGTGCCGACACTGGTCAGCGCCAGCCGCGTGATGGCGTAGGTGTTCTCGAAGTACTGGTACGAATTGCTCTTCACCGCCCAGGCGTGCTCGCCGAACTTCGCCAGCACGTACTTCGAGATGTCGGCCATCGCGTCGAGCGCCAGTTCCCAGCTCACCGGCACCAATTCGCCGTCGATGCGCAGTTGCGGCGCCGCCAGCCGCTCGCGCGTGCGTGTCGCGGGGTTGAAGCACTTCTGCGCCAGCGTGCCGCCGCGCATCGAATGGTTGCCGTACAGGTTCACGACGTCCGCATCGGGATCGGGCAGCACCAGCACGTGGTGCGGCTGCCCGCGATGGCGAACGATGCTGTGCTGGGCGGCGGTCGGCCACGGCAGCGAACGCGACCGCGCCGGCGGATGCGGAAAGTCGACGCCGAGCGCGTTGTCGGCCGCGCGCGGCCCGCCGTCGCGGCCCTCGATGGCCGGCCAGCGGTAAACCTTGTAGCCGCAGCCCACCGCGCAGTAATCGCACGCGGTGGTCAGCACCTCCGCGTCGCGCGGCGGCAGCGGCGTCATGTGCTCGCCCCCGTGTCGAGATGGCCGTACACCACGCCCATGATGCCGACTGCGTCGATCGCATCGCCCGCCGGTTCGAGCACGATCTGCGGCAGGCTCGCGGTCGCGCTGCCGGTGACGACCAGCCCGTGGCGCGTCAGGTCGAACGTGCTCAGGTGGCGCGGGCACGGCCCCAGCAGCCGGTGCCGCGCCTGCAGCGTGTGCGCGAGGTCGCCACCCATGTGTGTGCAGCGCAGGTTGAAGGCGACCACGTCGCGCGCCGGCCCTACGCCGCCGCCCGCGGGCACGCCGAGCTTGACCAGCAGGTTCGCGATGCCTGCCTGCGGGTAGTCGAAATACAGCGGCTCGCCGTCGGCGAGCGCAGCGAGCCGGCCGATACGCCGTCGCGGGTAGCGCGCCTGCAACAGCCGTGCGCCCTCGGGCCAATCCGCGGCCGTCCCCGGCAGCGGCAGCATGGTCACCGCCAGCGCACCGGCAAGCAGGAAATCGCGCCGGCTGCAGCAGCCATTGCACGCGGCGCTCATCGCTCGCCCTCCACGGCGAGCGTCGAATACTTCGGCAGCTCGGGTTCCTCGACTCGCAACGGCTGGTCCATGCTGAGCGCTTCGAGGAATGCCACCAGCGCGCGCTTCTCGTCCTCGGTCAGCGCGAGCGGCCGCAGCCATTCGGGCTTGTTCGGCGCCGCACCGGCGCCGCGATCGTAGAAGTCGACCACCTCGCGCAACGTGGCAAACGCGCCGTTGTGCATGTACGGCGCCGTGTACTTCAGCTCGCGCAACGACGGCGTGCGGAACCTGCCGATGTCGTCCGGATTCTTGGTCGCGTAGTACAGGCCGAGATCGCCGTGCCCTTCGCGGTAGTACGCGTGCGGCACGCCGCGCTGGTAGTTCTGCCAGCGGTGCGTGATCTGCAGCAACGGCGTGTTGCCTTCGAAGGGCGGCTCCGGCACACCGGTGGCATGAAAGACCTGGTCCGACGCCAGCGGGCCATGGTGGCAGCGCAGGCAGCCGGCCTTGCCGTTGAAGAGCGCCAACCCGCGCCTGGCCTCCGCGCTGAGCGCGCCGGCGTCGCCGGCCAGATAGCGGTCGAAGGGCACGCGCCGCGGATCGGACACCAGCGAGCGCTCGAACGCCGCGAGCGCCAGATACGCCTGCGTCAGCCGCGGCCATTCGACGCCGAATACGCGGCGAAATCGCGCGACGTACTCGGGCACGAAGCGCAGCCGCATCTCCATCAGCGCCGGATCGCCGTTGCCCGCGACCGTACCTTCGGCCGCTCCCTGCGCCTGCGCCTCGAGGCTGGTGGCCGCGCCATCCCAGTTCAGCGTGCCGAAGTACGCAGCGTTGATGACACCCTGCGCATTGCGCCAGTGCCAGGTCGCCGGATAGCCGCGCGACTTGGTCCCACCCTCGCCCCAGCCACGCCCCGGAAAATGGCACGACATGCACGGCGTGCTGCCGTCGCCCGACAGGCGCGGATCGAAGAAGAGCAGCCGACCCAGTTCGATCTTCTCCGCACTCATCGGGTTGTCGGCGGGCACCGGCGCCGGCGGCAGCGACGCGAGCGGCGGCGGCGCGACCGGTTCCGGTTCGCGCACCGCGCGCGGCGCAAAGCGCGGCAGCGAGGCAACATCGTCGCCGACCACTTCGTTCGGCGACTGCACCGGCACATCGACCGCGACCGGCGCGCCGCTCAATGCACCCAGGAAGGCGAGCAACTCGCGCTTTTCGCGCGCGGCGAGCCGCAGCGGACGCAGTTCGCCGCCGGCTCCGCCGCCGCGGTCGTAGAAGTCGATCACTTCCTCGAGCGTGGCGAAAACGCCGTTGTGCATGTACGGCGCGGTGTACTTCAGCTCGCGCAGCGACGGCGTCAGGAACCGCCCGCGATCGGCCGGGTCCTTGCTGATCGCGTATGCCCCGACATCGCTGCGCGCATTCATGTAGTTGGGCATGCCGCTGGTCGCGTAATGGCGCAGCAGCGTGATCGCGCGCAGCGGTTCGTGCCACAGCGCCGGGTTCTCCGGTACGCCGGTGCGATGCAGTTGGCCGTCAGACAGCAGCGGCCCGCCGTGGCAGCGGCCGCAGCCCGCCTTGCCGGTAAAGAGCGCCAGCCCCGCGCGCGCGGCGGGCGACAGCGCGCGCGCGTCACCGCGCAGGAAGCGATCGATCGGCGCGTCGCGCGACTGCAGCGTCTTGAGGAATTCGCCGACCGCGTCGAACAGCTTCGGTCCGTACGGATCGGTCGCGCCCAGCGCGCGCTGCCATAGCGCCATGTAGTCGCGCGACTGCTTGATGCGTTCCTGCACCAGCCGGCCGTCGGCGTTCATGAAATGCGCCTCGGTGACCATGTCGCGCACCGCCGTGCCGAGATCGGCGCCGTCGAGCCGCCCGTCCCACATCAGGCGCCGGCGCAGCCGCACGTTGATCAGCGTCGGCGCATTGCGGAAGTACTCGGCGCCCGGATATCCGCGCGCCAGCGGCATCCCGTCGCCCCACCCCAGCTCCGGCGCATGGCAACTCGCGCACGAGCGCCCCATGTCACCCGACAGCCGCGTATCGAAGAACAGGTGTCGGCCGAGTTCGGCCAGCGGCGCATTCACCGCGGCCGGAGGCGGCAACGGCGCCGGCGGCTCCGCATGCGCCAGCGTCGCCAGCAGCAGACACGCGATGAAGGCAGCGCGCGACTTCATCACGGGCCGCGATAGCGGATCAGCGGCGTCGACGCGGTCAGCGCCAGGCACGCGCGCTTCCAGGTCAGGATCTCGTCGACGAGCCGCGCGTCCTCGGCCGCACCGAGCGGGGGCGAACCGGCGGGCGGCATGCGGATGAAGAAGCGCCGTCCCGTCTCCGTCTGGTAGAAGCCGCCGACGTAGGCCGGTGCGCCGCCGAGCGCGCCCGGATCGCGATCGGGCATCGGGTGGCAACCCGAGCAGTTCAGAAAGTACAGCAGCCGTCCACCGGATTCCCCCGCCTGCGCTGCCGGGACGCCCAGGGCGGCGCCGATCGCGGCGATCAGCAGAACCGTTCGGTACGGCCTTGGCACGTCAATCCTCCGCGCGCGTGTTCGATGCCGGAGCACGATGCTATCGGCACCGCGGCGGCAGCGTTATCCGGGATCGGCAAGCACGCCAGACGCAAGCCGCGCACATGAGAGACGTTTGCGTTTTCAAATCAACGGTCGTTGCGTTAGGCTGCCCTGCCGCGACCGCGCATCGACATGAACCAAGACGCTTGCAGTTGCCGCCTGGCCACGACCGATGCCGGCGCCACGCTGACCCTGACGGGCGCATGGCGGCTCGCCACGCTGCCCGCGGCCTGGCCTGAACTGAAAGCGCTGCCCTTTGCCGGGCCGCTCGCCATCGACGGCTCCGGGCTGCAGTCGCTCGATGCGGCTGCGGCGCTCGCGCTGCTGCGCGCGCTCGCCGCCGCCGGCGTCGATCCGCGATCGATCACGCTGGACGCATTCAGCGAAGCGCACCGGCGCGTGTTCGAGGACGTGCGCCGGCGGCTGCCGGCGACCGAGCCGCCGTTGCCGCGCGCGAAGCGGCGCTGGCTGGCGGAGTTCGGTGCGAAGGTGATCGCCCTGGTCGAGCTGCTGCTCGGCCATCTGAATTTCCTCGGCGAAACGGTCGCTGCCTTCGGCGACCTGCTGCTGAAGCCCGCGCGCCTGCGCGTGAAGGAGCTGACGTCGCAGTTCGAGCAGGTGTGCGTGAACGCGGTGCCGGTGGTCGCGCTGGTCACGTTGCTGATCGGCGTGACGATCGCGTACCTGCTCGGGCTGCAGGCGGAGAAGTACGGCGCCAACATCTTCGTCGTCGATGGCGTCGGCATCGGCATGACGCGCGAGTTCGCCCCGATCATCGTCGCCACGATCGTCGCCGGCCGCTCGGGCGCGGCATTCACCGCGCAACTCGGCGCGATGCGGCTGACCGAGGAGATCGACGCCATCCGCACGCTCGGCCTGTCGCCGCAGCAGGTGCTGGTGGTGCCGCGCGTGCTGGCGCTGATGCTGGCGCTGCCGCTGCTGGTGTTCATCGGCGACGTGATGGGCATCGCCGGCGCGATGCTGGTCGCCCAGCCGATGCTGGGCCTGACGCCGACCACGTTCCTGGAACGGCTGCACGAGGCGCTCGACATCACGCACGTGTGGGTCGGGCTCGGCAAGGCGCCGGTGTTCGCGCTGTTCATCGCGGTGATCGGCTGCCGCATGGGCATGACGGTCGAGCGCGACACGCGCGCGGTGGGATTCGCGACGACCTCGACCGTCGTGCAGAGCATCGTCGCGGTGATCCTGCTCGATGCCGGTTTCGCGATCCTGTTCCAGGAGCTGGGATGGTGACCGCAGACGCGGTGATCGAGGCCGACGCCGTCGTCACACGCTTCGGTTCGGCGACGGTCCACGACGGCGTGACGTTCTCGATTCCCCGCGGCACGCTGGCGGCGATGATCGGCGGCAGCGGCACCGGCAAGTCGGTCCTGCTGCGAGAGATCATCGGCCTGCTGCGCCCCACCGCGGGCCACGTGCGGGTGCTCGGCTGCGACATGTGGCAGGCGTCGGCGGAGGAGATCGCCGCGATCCGCCGCCGCTTCGGCATGATGTTCCAGGACGGGGCGCTGTTCTCCTCTCTGACAGTGGCGCAGAACGTGGCGGTGCCGCTGCTCGAGCACGCGCCGCCGCCGAAGGAACTGCTCGAACCGCTGATCCAGCTTCGGCTGGCGCAGGCGGAGCTGCCGGGCGACGCCGGCGTCAAGATGCCGAGCGAACTGTCCGGCGGGATGCGCAAGCGGGCGGCCATCGCCCGCGCGCTCGCGCTCGAGCCCGAGATCCTGTTTCTCGACGAGCCGACCTCGGGGCTGGACCCCGCCACCGCGCGCGGCTTCGACCGGCTGGTGCGCTCGCTGGTCGACGACCTCGGCATCACGGTGCTGCTGGTCACGCACGACCTGGACACGCTGCTCACGGTGGTCGACCGCCTGATCGTGCTCGCCGAGGGCCGCGTACTCGCCGACGGGCCGGTGCGCGAGGTGATCGGGATCGACCATCCCTGGATCCGCTCCTACTTCTCGATTCGTACAATGGTCGGTGCGCATGGAAGCTGAGGCCAGATACACCTACGTCGGCGCCGCGGTGATCGCGCTGCTCGCCGCGCTGATCGCGGCCGTGGTCTGGCTGCAGCACGCCGGCTCGGCGCGCAACTACACCCACTACACGATCTACTTCGAAAAGCAGGCGCTCGACGGTCTGCAGGTCGGCGGCGACGTCGACACGCGAGGCATCAAGGTCGGCCGCGTCGAGGACTACGCGCTGGTCGGCGACAAGATCAACCGCGTGCGCGTGAAGATCCGGGTCGACCGCCGCACCCCGGTGCGCACCAACACCGTGGCCGCGATCACGCGCAATTTCGTCACCGGGATCGCGCGCATCAACCTGATCACGCCCGAACCGCCGGGCCCGCCGCTGGATACGGTGCCGGAAGGCGAGCCGTATCCGGTGATCGCGGAGGGCCGCAACGACCTGGAGGAAATCACCGGCCGCGTCAACGAACTGTCGGACATGGCCTCCGAAGTGCTGAACAAGCTGAACCGCACGCTGTCGTCGGAGAACCGCCTGCGCCTGGGGCAGACCCTGTACAACCTGTCGCAGCTCACCGAGGCGCTGAATGCGCGCATGGCCAGGCTCGATGCGACGCTGAAGGAGGTCGGCGGCGCAGCGCGCTCGTTCGGCAGTGCCAGCGAACGCATCGCCGACTCCGCCCAGCGCGCCAGCACGCACCTGGACGCCACGCTCGACGATGCGCAGCGCACTCTGACGCAGGCGCAGCGCACGGCGGCCGAGTCCGAGCGGGCGGTGGCCGCGATCCAGCACGAGGTCGCCGGCATCGCGCGCCGCCTCGACCAGACCGCCACCGGGGTCGACGATCAGCTCGCCGCCACGCTGATCGACCTGCGCTCCAGCATCGATGCCGTCACGCGCGCGCTCGAGAAGCTGCAGGACCCGCGCGCCGCACTGCTCGGCCCCAGCAAGGGCCAGCTCGGTCCGGGGGAACGATGAGAGCGATGCTCGCCGCGGCGGCGCTGCTGCTCGCGGGCTGCGTGACGGTCGACGTCGGCGGCGAAGGCGCCGCCGTCACCCAATACGTGATCGACGACGCGGGCGCTGTGCCGGAGCGCCGCGCTGCGCCGGTGGCCGACGCGTTGCTGATCCAGGCCGGCGCCGGCGATCCGCTCGCCGACACGCTGTCGATCGCCTACGCGCGCCATAAGGGCGAGCGCGCGCTGTATCAGCTCGCGACCTGGACCGACCGGCCCGCGCGCCGCATTCCGCAACTGCTGCAGCGGCGGCTCGAGGCGCGCGCGAGCTTCCGCGCGGTGGCGATGCTCGGCCAGCCGCTCAACGCGAACTGGTTGCTCGCGGTGGCGGTCGAAGACATACACCACGACCTCGTCACCGAGCCGGGAACCGCGCGGCTCGCCTTGCGCGCGACGCTGTTCGACCGGCGCCGGCGCGCGCTCGTCGCCGGCCGGACCTTCAGCGCCGACGTGCCGGTCGCGGAGGCGAAGTCGGCCGCCGCCGCGGCGGCGATGAACCGCGCGGTGGCGCAGGTACTCGATGCGCTGGTGCCGTGGCTGGAGCAGGAGGTCGAGCGCGCGCGTGCGGGCGGCGAATGACGCAATGAAAGACCCCGATCGTCCTTCTTCGGCGCGCAACGTGCTCGGCGAGCCGCTGTCGAGCTGCTGCCTGCGGCCACTGACCGGCTTCTATCGCGACGGTCATTGCCACACCGGGCTGCAGGACGTCGGCACGCACACGGTGTGCGCGCAGATGACCGACGAGTTCCTGCGCTTCTCGCTCGCGCGCGGCAACGATCTGGTCACGCCGCACCCCGAATTCGAGTTTCCCGGACTGAAGGCAGGCGACCGCTGGTGCGTGTGCGCGGCGCGCTGGCTCGAGGCGTACGAGGCCGGAGCGGCGCCGCCGGTCGTGCTCGGCGCAACGCACGAGAAGACGCTCGAGGTCGTGCCGCTCGCTGCGCTGCGCGCGCACGCGCTGGACATGCAATGACACATGCCGCGACTCGGCGGTCGCCCCGGCGTAGAGCCCGCCCAGGGCTTGATCCGGGGCCGGGGCCCAGTTTCGAGCGCGCGCAAATTGGGCCCCGGCCTGCGCCGGGGCGACGTGCCGGTTGAATTCAGCCATGCAATCCCGCGCGATGCTGTTGCACGCCGCCGGCCGGCCGCTGGTCGAAGGCTCGATCGAACTGGGCGACCCCGCCCCCGGCGAAGTGCGGCTGCGCGTGGCCGCCTGCGGCGTGTGCCGCACCGACCTGCACATCGTCGACGGCGAACTGACGCGGCCAAAGCTGCCGCTGGTGCCGGGACACGAGATCGTCGGCCGAGTCGATGCGGTCGGTGCGGGCGTGACGCGTTTCCGCGTCGGCGATCGCGTCGGCGTTCCGTGGCTCGGCGGCACCTGCGGCCGCTGCTCCTACTGCAACGAGGCGCGCGAGAACCTGTGCGACTCGCCGCAGTTCACCGGCTACACGCGCGACGGCGGCTACGCGGAATATGCGCTCGCCGATGCGAGCTACTGCTTCGCGCTGCCCGACGCGCTCGACGACGCGCACGCGGCGCCTCTGCTGTGCGCCGGCTTGATCGGCTATCGCGCGCTGCGCTTCGCGAAAGACGCGCGCGTGCTCGGCATCTACGGCTTCGGCGCCGCCGCGCACCTCGTGGCGCAGATCGCGACGTGGCAGAGGCGCAGCGTCTTCGCGTTCACGCGGCCGGGTGATCTCGACGGCCAGGCCTTCGCGCGCGCGCTCGGCTGCGCGTGGGCCGGCGCTTCGGACGCCCCGCCGCCCGAGCCGCTCGACGCGGCGCTGATCTTCGCCCCGGTCGGCGCGCTGGTGCCGGCCGCGCTGGCCGCCACGCGCAAGGGCGGCACCGTCGTGTGCGCCGGCATCCACATGAGCGCCATCCCGTCGTTCGACTACGACCTGCTGTGGGGCGAGCGCACCGTGTGCTCGGTGGCGAATCTCACGCGCGCCGATGGCGAGGAGTTTCTGGCGCTCGCGCCGCGCGCCGGCCTGCGCACGCAGGTGGAGGTGTTCGATCTCGCCCGCGCCAACGAGGCGATCGATGCTGTGCGCCGCGGACGCGTGCAGGGTGCGGCGGTGCTGCGCTGTATGTGAACTCCTGTGTGTCCGCACGGCACAGAGCCAATCCCTGCCGATGCCGCTCGCGTGAACGCGCCACGCCTCGTTCTTGATACCAACGTGCTGCTCGACCTGTGGGTGTTCGACGACCCGCGGACGCGGCCGCTGGCCGCCGCGCTCGACGCGGGCGCGTGCGTCGCGCTGCGGTCCGACGCCACCGACGCCGAGTTCGCGGCCGTGCTGGCGCGGCCGCGCTTCGCCGTGCCGATAGAGCGCCGGCAGGAACTGCTGGCGCGCTGGCGCCTTTGTGCGCTTCGCGTCGAGCGGGTCGTTGCGGCGGCGTTGCGGTGCGGCGATCCGCACGATCAGCCGTTCCTCGACCTCGCGTTCAGCGCATGCGCGAGTTGCCTGGTGACGAAGGACAAGGCGCTGCTGCGGCTGGCGCGTCGCGCACGCGCCGGACGGCTCGAAATTGTCGACCCCGCCGGCCTGGCCCGGTTATCCGGGCTAAGCGCACCGCGCGGCGGCGGGCTTGATTGTTGCTCATCAGGAGCCTATAGATAGCGGCGTTGCACCCGCAACGGAGGTCTCATGCGCAGACGCCTGTATTTCGTGCTGCCAGACCTGGGCAGCGCGATCCAGACCGCCAACGATCTGCTGCTGGCCCGTGTCGAAGACCGCCACATGCACTTCCTGGGCCGGCGCGGCATGTCGCTCGGCGAACTGCACGAGGCGAGCTTCATGCAGAAATCCGACTTCCGCCACGCGCTGTTCCTCGGCACCGTGCTCGGCCTCGTCGGCGGGTTCGCGGTCGGCGTGGTCCTAAAGCTCACCGACATCGGGGACATCGGCTGGCTGATCGTCGCCACCGTGATCGGCGCACTGTTCGGCGGCTGGTCCGCCACGCTGATCGGCATCTCGGCGCCGAACCACAAGCTGAGGCCCTTCGAGACCGACATCGACGCCGGCCGCATTCTGCTGATGGTCGACGTGCCGCCGGCCCGCATCGAGGAAGTCAAGGCGCTGGTCGCGAAGCGCCATCCGGAAGTCACCGACCGCGGCGTCGAGCCGCTGATGCCGGCGTTTCCCTGACTACAGGCTGTCCCCGACCTGATCGGGGACGCGTGGCGCGAGCAGCGCGTGCCGCAGGCCGCGCGCGTCGTCCAGTGCGTGGTGCCGGCGCAGCCCGAGCTCGCGCACGACCTCGTCGAGGTGCTCGCGCGCCAACGGCACGTTCTGCCAGACGATGTTGTCCGGCAGATCTTCCGTGCCGAGCAGCCAGACCAGCGACTGCCGGTCATAGCCTGAGTCGCCGACGATGGTCGCCGGCCCATGGCGCGCGCGCTCCGCCAGCCACGCGATGAACGCGTCGCGCGCCATCGCCAGCGGCACCGCGTCGCCGTCGAGCAGCGGCACCACCGCTTCGCGCGCGAACCGGCTGGCCGCGTCGGCCGGCCAGTCCTGCAGTTCGCAGTAGAACGCGGTCGCATCGCTGGCGACCGCGCCGACGCTGATCAGCGCCGGCTCGCGCAGGTTGGTGACCTCGGAATCGAAGAACACGTAGGTGCGCGCCGGGTCGACGACCAGCGTCGGCGGCGGCGCCGGCCGCGTCCGCATCAGCAGCACCTTGTCCGCATACTCGCCGGCACCGAGCCGCACTTGCGCCAGCACCTCGCGCGGATCGCCCTCGGCCTGGCGGAACCCGGCGCGCCGCGCGGCGCGCAGCGCGTGCACGTTGCGGATCGACGTGCGCAACACGAAGCGGTTGACGCCGTACTCGGCCTGCAGCCAT
>JAKORH010000423.1 GCA_029777935.1 Pseudomonadota bacterium | reverse complement strand
TCCTGATCGGCGGCGAGGAACTGCACAACAACCACCACACGTATCCGACCTCGGCGCGGCTGTCGAACAAGTGGTACGAGTTCGACCTCGGCTGGCTGTACATCCGCATGCTGGCGGCGGTGAAGCTGGCCCGCATCCTGCGCGTGGCACCGGAGGCGAAGGTCGCAGCTCCGCGCCGGTCGATCGACGGGCAGACGCTGCAGGCGGTGATCACCAACCGCTACGACCTGCTCGCCAAGTACGCGCGCGGGTTGCAGAAGACGCTGCGCGACGAGATCGAGAAACTGCGACTGCCCAGCGACGAGCGCGCGCGCTTTGCGCGCCTGCGCCGCTGGCTGCGCAAGGGCGACGTGGCGCAGATTCCGCCGGCGCAGCAACAGACGCTGCGCGACCTGCTGACGCGCAGCCGTGCGCTGCAGACGCTGATCGAGATGCGCGCCGAGCTGGCCGTGACGTGGGAGAAGAATTCGGTGTCACGCGAGCAGATGCTGGCGCACCTGCAGGACTGGATCGCACGCGCCGAAGCCAGCGGCATCCGCGCGCTGCAGGACGCGGCGTTGCGGATCCGTTCGTATGCCACGCCGGCGGCGCAGCCGGCAGCATGACGCTCAGCGCAGGCGAACAAAAAGCCCCGCGTCGCGGGGCTTTTTGCTGAGGCGGCGTCGCGCTACTTGAGCTTCGTTTCCTTGTAAGGCACGTGCTTGCGCGCGACCGGATCGAACTTGGTCAGCTCCAGCTTGTCCGGCGTGGTGCGCTTGTTCTTTGTCGTGGTGTAGAAGTGTCCGGTTCCGGCGGTCGATTCCAGCTTGATCTTCTCGCGTGCGCCTTTGGCCATCGTCGTTCTCCCTAGATCTCGCCGCGCGCGCGCAGGTCCGCCAGCACCGCGTCAATGCCGAGTTTGTCGATCGTACGCAGCCCGGCGTTGGTCAGGCGCAGCCGCACCCAGCGCCTTTCGCTCTCGACCCAGAAACGGCGGTTCTGCAGATTGGGCATGAAACGGCGCTTGGTCTTGTTGTTCGCATGCGAGACGTTGTGGCCCGTCATGGGCTTCTTGCCGGTGACTTGACACACGCGTGCCATCGGAAGCTCCTGGATTCGTCGTCTGCAACGCCCGGTCGGGGTCGCGCAAAGGCGCGGATTATAGGGATTTTGGCCCACCCGCGCCAACCGCGCCGACGGCGCTGTCACAGCAGCCCGCGTTCCGCGAACGACATGGTGGCATGGCCGGCGACGATCACGTGGTCGAGCACACGCACTTCGACCAGCGCCAGCGCCTCCTTCAGCGCGCGCGTCAGCAATTCGTCGGCGCGGCTCGGCTCCGCCAGCCCGGACGGATGGTTGTGCGCGAAGATCACCGCGCCAGCGTTGTGCCGCAGAGCGTGCTTGACGACTTCCCGCGGATAGACGCTGGTCTGCGCCAGCGTGCCGCGAAAGAGCTGCTCGTCGGCGATCAACCGGTTCTGCGAATCCAGAAACAGCGCGAGGAACACCTCCTGCCGTTCGTTGCGCAGGGCGAGCGAGAGGAATTCGCGCACCCGGCCCGGCGTGTTCAGCACCGTATCGCGCCTGACCTCCTCGCGCACCGCGCGGCGCGCCAGTTCAAGCACCGCGTGCAACTGCGCGCACTTTGCCGGTCCGAACCCCGCGAGCCGCTCCAGTTCGATCCGCGGCGCGGTCAGCAGTCCATTGAGCCCGCCGAAGTGGTCGAGCGCTTGCCGCGCCACGTCGAGCACGGTGTGGCCGGGCACGCCGGTGCGCAGGAACACCGCGAGCAGTTCCGCTTCGCTCAGCGCCCCGGGCCCGTGCACGAGCAAGCGCTCGCGGGGCCGCTCCGACGCCGGCCAGTCCTTGAGGGTCATGCGGCACTCCTCCGATAGAATCCACGGCTGAAGGCGAAACCGCTTATGGCAGTCGTCACTTTCGGCTCGCACGTCACGCTGCATTATCGTCTGGCGGTGCTCGACGGCGAGCGCGAGCACGAGATCATCAGCACGCTCGGCAACGGCCCGGCCACGCTGCAGCTCGGCACGGGCCAGCTGGCGCCGGCGCTCGAGGAGCGGCTGGTGGGGCTCGATGAAGGCGCGTGCGCGACGTTCGATCTCGAATCGGGCCGCGCCTTCGGCCCGCACGATCGCGCGCTCGTTCAGGCGCTGACGCGCGCGGCGTTCGAGCAGCATGCCGGTTCGGACCAGCGATTCACGGTCGGTGACGTGCTTCAGTTCAACCGGCGCGACGGCGGGCGGCTCGCGGGCGTGTTGACCTCGCAGGACGACGCGCGCGTCGTGGTCGATTTCAACCATCCGCTGGCGGGGCAGGCGGTGCGGTTCTCGGTGCAGGTGATCGGGGTGCTGTGATGGATGTGGTGCTGGCGCAGCCGCGCGGATTCTGTGCCGGCGTCGACCGCGCGATCGAGATCGTCGAACGAGCGCTGCAGGTCTTCGGCGCCCCCATCTACGTGCGCCACGAAATCGTGCACAACACGTTCGTCGTCGAGTCGCTGCGCGCCAAGGGCGCGGTGTTCGTCGACGAATTGGATCAGGTGCCCGACGGCGCGACCGTGATCTTCTCCGCGCACGGCGTGTCGAAAGCGGTGCACGCAGGAGCTGCCGCGCGCGGGCTGCGGGTGTTCGACGCCACCTGCCCGCTGGTGACGAAGGTGCATGTTGAGGTCGGCAAGATGCGCGCGCAAGGGCGCGAGATCGTGATGATCGGCCACGCCGGACATCCGGAAGTCGAAGGCACGATGGGGCAGGTGGCCGACGGCATGTATCTGGTCGAGACGGTCGCGGACGTGGAGCGGCTGGCGGTCCGCGATCCGGAGAAGCTCGCCTATGTCACGCAGACCACGCTGTCGATCGACGATGCGGTCGAAGTGGTGGCGGCGTTGAAGCGGCGCTTCCCCTCGATTGCCGAACCGAAGAAGGCCGACATCTGCTATGCGACGCAGAACCGCCAGGACGCGGTCAAGTTCATGGCGCCGCAGGTCGACCTCGTGCTCGTGATCGGCAGCCCGACAAGCTCGAATTCGAACCGGCTGCGCGAGGTCGCACAGCGCTTCGGCCGTCCTGCGTACCTGGTCGATTCGGCCGACGAAGTGCAGCCGCAGTGGCTCGCGGGCGTGGGATGCGTCGGCATCACCGCCGGCGCGTCGGCGCCGGAGGAACTGGTCCAGCAACTGATCGCGCGCCTGAAAGCGCTCGGCGCGGGCAGCGTTCGCACGCTGCAGGGCGTGCAGGAAAACGTGGAGTTTCCGCTGCCGAAGGGGTTGGGCAGGAACGCCACCCCCGAGGCCGCATGACCGTCGCTCGAGGAGAAGAAGATGAAACAATGGATCGCCGCGTTCGCGCTCGCCGCGGCCGCGTGCAGCGCAACCGCCCAGCCGGTGGAAGTCGAGGGCGTGAAGTTCGACCCCACCGCGCAGGTCGGCGGACAGACGCTGCAGTTGAACGGCGCCGGCCTGCGCACCCGCGTGTTCTTCAAGGTCTACGCGGCGGGGCTGTACGTGCCGCAGAAGGAAAATTCGGCGGCCGCACTGCTCGCGCAGAAGGGCCCGCGCCGGGTCGAGATCCACATGCTGCGCAACGTGGACGCGGACAGCTTCGCCGAGGCGCTGATGGAGGGGCTGAAGGCGAACCACAGCGAGGCGCAGCTCGCGGCGTGGAAGAGCCGGATCGAGGCGCTGCAGGCGAACATGAAGGAGATCGGCGAGGCCAGGAAGGGTGACGTGATCTTCTTCGAGTTCACGCCCGAGGCCGGCACGCGCATCGTCGTCAACGGCCAGGCCAAGGGCGCGCCGATCGCGGGCGATGATTTCTTCACCGCGGTGCTGCGCGTCTGGATCGGCGACAAGCCGGCCGATGCGGCGCTGAAGAAGGGGTTGGTTGGCGGGTGACGCGCGCGGCCGCCGATCCTGCGCTCGATCGGTTCCTCGACGCGGTCTGGCTCGAGGACGGACTGGCGGCCAACACGCTCGCCGCGTACCGCCGCGATCTGGAAGGGCTCGGCACCTGGCTCGCGCAGCATGCGGGCGCGTCGCTCATTGCCGCATCGGACGCCGATCTGGCGGGCTACTTCGCGGCCAGCTTTGCCTCGTCGCGCACGTCGACCGCGAACCGGCGCCTCGCGTCGCTGCGACGCTTCTACCGCTGGGCGCTGCGCGAGCGGCTGATCGATACAGATCCTACGCTGCAACTCGCGCCCGCGAAGAGCCTGCCGCCGTTTCCGTCCACGCTCAGCGAGTCCCAGGTCGAAGCGTTGCTGGCGGCACCGGACACCGACACGATGCTGGGGTTGCGCGACCGCGCGATGCTCGAACTGCTGTACGCCACCGGGCTGCGCGTGTCCGAACTGGTGGGCCTGAAGCTCATCGAGCTCGGGCTGAACGAGGGCCTGGTGCGCGTGATGGGCAAGGGGTCGAAGGAGCGCATCGTGCCGCTGGGGGAGGAGGCGCGCGCGTGGCTGCAACGGTATCTGGGTCACGCGCGGCCGGCGCTGCTCGCGGGCCGCGCGGCCGACGCACTGTTCGTCACGCAGCGCGCACACGCGATGACGCGGCAGCGTTTCTGGGCGCTGATCAAGCGCTACGCGCTCGCCGCCGGCATCCATGCGCCGCTGTCGCCGCACGGACTGCGCCACGCGTTCGCCACGCACCTGCTGAACCATGGTGCCGATCTGCGCGTCGTGCAGATGCTGCTGGGCCACGCCGACATCTCGACGACGCAGATCTACACCCACGTGGCGCGCGAGCGGTTGCAGGCGCTGCACGCGCGGCACCACCCGCGCGGTTGAGCGACGGTCCGCGGCAACGAAATAGACTTCGGCGATGATCAGGCACGCGCACGTGTCGGAAACGCCGGCGACGCAATGGCTGAAGCAGCACCGGGTGCCGTACACCGAACACGCCTACGAGTACGTCGAGCACGGCGGCACTGCGGCGTCGTCGCGCGCACTCGGCGTGCCCGAGCACGAAGTGGTCAAGACGCTGGTGATGGAAGACGAAGCGGGCAAGCCCCTGCTGGTGCTGATGCACGGAGATCGCACGGTGTCGACGCGCAATCTGGCGCGCCAGACCGGCCGCAAGCGCATCGAGCCGTGCCAGCCCGAGGTCGCACAGCGGCACACCGGCTATCTGGTCGGCGGCACGTCGCCCTTTGCCACCCGCAAGCCGCTGCCGGTGTTCGTCGAGCGCTCGATCCTCGGTTTGTCGAAGATCTACGTCAACGGCGGTCGCCGCGGGTACCTGGTCGGACTGGACCCGCAACTGCTCGTGGACGCGCTGGGCGCGCAAGTGGTCGAATGCGCGCTGGGAGGAGTTTCCTGATGCAAGGCCTGGTGCCCTGGTTCGCCACTGTCGCGGTCATCGCCGCTGCCTATCTGCTGGGATCGCTGCCGTTCGCGGTGATCGTCAGCCGCCTGTTGGGGCTGGCGGATCCGCGCACGTACGGTTCGGGCAACCCGGGTGCGACCAACGTGCTGCGCTCGGGCAGCAAGCCGGCGGCGGCGCTGACGCTCGCCGGCGATGCGGCCAAGGGTGCGGTCGCAGTCTGGCTCGCGGGACGGTTCGGCGCGCCGCTCGGCGTCGGCGACTGGGGCGTGGCGCTTGCCGGCGTGGCCGCTTTTGTCGGACACCTGTATCCGCTGTTTCTGCGCTTCCGGGGCGGCAAGGGCGTGGCGACGTTCCTCGGCGTTCTGCTGATGCTGACCCCGTGGGTCGGGCTGCTCGCGTGCGCGGCGTGGGTGCTGATGGCAGCGTTCTTCCGCTATTCGTCGCTCGCGTCGATCAGTGCCGCGATCGTCGCCCCGCTGGCGCAGTTGATGGGGTGGGGCTTCGAGCCGATCTTCGTCGCGTCGATCGTGATGAGCGCGCTCCTGATCACGCGGCACCAGAAGAACATCGCGCAACTTCTCGCCGGCAAGGAGCGCAGGATCGGCGGCAAGGCGGCTCCCGCTTCGCCGCCGCGGCGGCACTAGAACGACCCGGTTTCTACCGCGCTTCGGCGAGCGCCCAGCGCGGGTGCACCGTGAACGCGCGACCGGAGTCGAACGCGCCGCGCTTGAACCGCGCCAGTCCGGCCACGGCGATCATGGCGCCGTTGTCGGTGCAGAGTTCCGGCGGCGGAAAGTACACGGCGGCGCCGGTGCGGCGCATCTCCTCGGTGAGCCGCTCGCGCAACTGCGCGTTGGCGCCGACGCCGCCCGCGACAACCAACGTGCGGGCGCCGGACGCATCGAGCGCGCGCAGCGATTTCGCGGCCAGAACGTCGACGACCGCGTCGACGAAGCCGCGCGCCAGATCGGCCCGCGCCTGCTCGCAGGTCGAGTCGAGCCGGCGCGCTGCGGTCAGCACCGCGGTCTTCAGACCGCTGAAGCTGAACGACAGGTCGCCGCTGTGGAGCATCGGCCGCGGCAGCGTGACCGCGCCCGGCGTTCCGAAATCCGCCAGCCGCGAGACTGCCGGGCCGCCCGGGTAGCCCAGCCCCAGGATCTGCGCGCACTTGTCGAAGGCCTCGCCGGCCGCGTCGTCGACGGTCTCGCCCAGCAGGCGATAGTCGCCGACGCCGCCCACGTGCAGCAGCTGCGTGTGCCCGCCGGAGACGAGCAGCGCAATGAACGGAAACGGCGGCGGCGTCGGCGTAAGCAGCGGCGACAGCAGGTGGCCTTCCATGTGGTGCACGCCGATGACCGGCCGCCGCAACGCGGCGCCCAGCCCATGGGCGATGCTGGCGCCGACCAGTAGCGCGCCGATCAGGCCCGGTCCGAGCGTGACCGCGATCGCGTCGATGTCGGCGCGGTCGCGCTGTGCGTCCGCGAGCACGCGGTCAGTCAGCGGCAGCACGCGGCGGATGTGATCGCGCGACGCCAGCTCCGGCACCACGCCGCCGTACGCCCGGTGCAGGTCGACCTGCGAGTGCACCGCGTGCGCGAGCAGGCCGCGCTCTTCTTCGAGCAGCGCGATGCCGGTTTCGTCGCACGAGGTTTCGATTCCGAGGACGAGCACGGCGCGGTCGGAGGGGAGGAGACGGCGCCAGTTTAGAACTGCACCGCGCCGGCTCGCCGGGCAAAGCCTTGACTTGTGAAGTGTTTCTGCGCCGCGATACAATCACCGCCTTTTCTGCCGGTTCCCGCGTCCAGGATCTACATGCCTACGATTCGCCTCAAGGAAAACGAGCCTTTCGAAGTCGCGCTGCGCCGTTTCAAGCGCACCATCGAGAAGAGCGGCCTGCTCACCGAACTGCGCGCGCGCGAGTTCTACGAGAAGCCGACCGCCGAGCGCAAGCGCAAGAAGTCGGCGGCGATCAAGCGCCATTTCAAGCGCCTGCGCAGCCAGATGCTGCCAAAGAAGCTGTACTAGTTTTCCGCGCGACCGGCCGGGCCAGGAGCGCGCCCCCGTGGCGCGCTTTGTCTTTCTGGAGATGGCAATGACGCTCAAGGAGCGAATCAACGAGGACATGAAGGCAGCGATGCGCGCGCGCGAGGCCGATCGCCTGTCCGCGATCCGCCTGCTGCTGGCGGCGATCAAGCAGAAGGAAGTCGACGAGCGCGTCGCGGCGGATGACGCGGCGGTCACCGCGATCATCGAGAAGCTGATCAAGCAGCGCCGCGACTCGATCGAGCAGTTCGACAAGGGAGGCCGACAGGATCTGGTCGCCAGGGAAACCGCGGAGCTGACGCTGCTGACATCCTATCTGCCGCAGCAGATGAGCGAAGCGGAACTGGTGGCCGCGGTCGACGCCGCGATTGCCGAAACCGGTGCCGCCGGTCCGCAGGCGATGGGCAAGGTGATGGCGCTGCTCAAGCCCCGCCTGGCCGGCCGCGCGGACATGGGCAAGGCCTCGGCGCTGGTCAAGCAGAAGCTGGCTGGCGGATAGCCCGGCGGGCCGTGATTCCGCAGGGCTTCATCCAGGACCTGCTCGCGCGCGTCGACATCGTCGACGTCGTCGGCCGCCATGTTCAGTTGAAGAAGGCGGGCCAGAACCACCTCGGGCTGTGCCCGTTTCACGGCGAGAAGACTCCCTCGTTCACCGTCAGCCCCAGCAAGCAGTTCTATCACTGCTTCGGCTGCGGAGCGCACGGGACCGCGATCGGCTTCCTGATGGAGTCGCGCGGGCTGGGCTTCGTCGACGCCGTGCGGGAACTCGCGCAGCAGGCCGGCATGCAGGTGCCGGATGAGGCGCCGGGAGGGCGCGAGCAGGCATCGAAGGCACGTGGACTTTCGGAGGCGTTGCAGCAGGCAGCGGAGTTCTACCGCCGCAAACTGAAGGACGCGCCGGCGGCGATCGAATATCTGAAGACGCGCGGGCTGACCGGCCAGGCCGCCGCGCGCTTCGCGCTCGGCTTCTCCCCCGACGGCTGGCAATCGTTGCGCGAGATATTCGATCCGTACGAGGAGGCTCGGCTGACGGAAGCGGGGCTGGTGATCGTCGGCGAGGAGGGCAAGCGCTACGACCGCTTTCGCGGGCGGGTGATGTTTCCGATCCGAAACCGGCGCGGCGCCGTGATCGGATTCGGCGCGCGCTCGATCGACGGCTCGGAGCCGAAGTACCTGAACTCGCCCGAAACGCCGCTGTTTCACAAGGGGCAGGAACTCTACGGACTGTTCGAGGCGCAGGACGCGATTCGGCGGCGTGGCCGCGCGATCGTCTGCGAGGGATACATGGACGTGATCCAGCTCGCGCAAGCCGGCTTCGACGAATCGGTGGCCGCGCTGGGAACGGCGATCACGGCGGCGCATGTGTCGACCCTGTTTCGGCTGACCGATCACGTCGTCTTTGCGTTCGACGGCGACGCCGCGGGTCGCAAGGCGGCGCGACGTGCGCTCGAGGCAGCGCTGGCAGCCATCGGCGATGCCAGGCGTGCCAGCTTCGTGCTGCTGCCCGAGGGCGAGGACCCCGACAGCCTGATCAAGGCGCACGGTGCGGCCGCGTTCGAAACCGAGCTGGCGCGCGCCCTGCCGCTATCGGGCTGGTTTCTGCGGGCGCTGGGCGAGGGCAAGGCGCTCGATACCGCCGAGGGGCGCGCCGCGCTGGTGGCGGAGGCCAAGCCCTTGCTCGTCTCGATGCCCGCGAGCGCATTGCGACTGCAGTTGATCGGCGAACTCGCGGCCGCGGCCCGGATGGCGCCGGCGGATGTCGAGTCCCTGTTCGGGCTGGCGCGCTGGCGGCGCCTGCCGTCCGCGTCCGAGCCGGCCCGCACGGTCAGGGCGGCGCCGGAAGTCGAGGATCCGAAGGCGCGCGTTCTGCGGTGGCTGCTGGTGTTTCCGGATCTGGCGCGTGAATTCAATGCCGACCTCGTGCGCGAGACGGACGCGAGTGAACTGCCGATCGACCGCAAGCTGCGCGAAGTCTGGCGGGCTGCGACGCAGATGGCGGCTCCGACCACCGGCGCGGTCATCCAGGCGCTGGCCGATAGCGAATCGCTGGCCGAATACGAGGCGATCGCCGCGCAGGCCCTGTCTTGGGACGACGATCCGGCCGCCGCGCGGGACGAGATGATCGGTGCCTTTTCCCAGTTGGCCAAGCTGCGCCTCGAGGCGCGTCATCGAGAACTGCTCGGCCGCTACCAGGCCGATCCGACGGAAGAGAACCTGCGCGCCTACCAGCAGGCCTTTCGCGAATATGCGCGGCTGCGTGCGGGCGGAGTGTGAAAGACCTCTCGTCGAGCGGCGCGCGTCGGCTATACTTTCGTGTTTCCGAAGCCGCTGCGGGCGGCATGGGTCGCTGCGGCGACCAGAGCAGACAGCGGGCCGCACCCGGGGAGGGTCGAGCGGCCGGAATCGCGAAGTCTCGCTCACGCAGTTGGGGTCAGTCGACCTTGGTCCGGCAGGACTGCAGGAGTCGAGCGCGACGCGCCTGCGGTCCTCGACGAAGTGTTGCACTGGCGGCGAACGCAGCGGCGAATCCGCAATCGAATATGAATGGACGGCGGCCGGCAAGATTGCATTGGCAGGATTTGCCTGCATGTTGTCGGCGTGGGCATATGCATGGATCGGGTGGCTGAATGGTCAAATCGATGACGAAGGCAACGCAGGCGGCGAGGAAGCACGCGCATGGCGCGGCCAGGGGGGTAACCAAGGGGTCGAAGCCGCAGCCACAGGCCAAATCGGCCGACAACGGCGCGGCGGCAAAGAAGACGGCGGCTGCGCTCGACGCTCTGCTGAAACTGAAGGGCAAGTCCGCGCTGCCGCCGGCCGGCGATCCTGCGGCCAAGGGCCGCCCGAGCCGCAAGCCGAAGGCGCAGTCCGAAGGCGGACTTGGCGGTGACGGCGGCACCGATGCCGTGCCTGAAGCCGGGGACGATACGGTCGATCCGAGCGTCCAGGTGGTCGAGAAGCTCTCGGTCAAGCAGCGCGCCAAGGACCGGCGCGCGAAGGAAAAGGCGCTGAAGGAGGCGCTGGAGCGCAGCTACCACGGCACGGTCGAGGATCTCGAAGCGCGCCGCAACAAGCTGAAAGCGCTGATCAAGCTCGGCAAGGAGCGCGGATTCCTGACCTACGCCGAGATCAATGACCACCTGCCTGACAACCTGGTCGACGCCGAAGCGATCGACGCCATCATCTCCACGTTCGGCGACATGGGCATCCAGGTCTTCGACCAGGCGCCCGATGCCGAGACGCTGCTGATGACGGAAAGCGCGCCGGCCGCCGCGTCCGAGATGGACGCGGAGGAGGAAGCCGAGGCCGCGCTGTCGACGGTAGATGCCGAATTCGGCCGCACGACCGACCCGGTGCGCATGTACATGCGCGAGATGGGATCGGTCGAACTGCTGACGCGCGAGGGCGAAATCGAGATCGCCAAGCGGATCGAGGACGGTCTGAAGCACATGGTGATGGCGATTTCCGCCTGCCCGACGACGATCGCCGAGATCCTGTCGCATGCCGAGAAGATCCGCGCGGCCGAACTGCCGATCGACGAAATCGTCGACGGCCTGGTCGACGAGTCCGACGACTTTCCGACGCGAGGCGCCGCCGCCGACGAGGAAGAGGAAGAAGGCGAGGAAACGACCGACATCGGCGCCAGCGGCATGACCGCGGGCCAGCTCGAGGAGCTGAAGGCGCGCGCGCTGGAAAAGTTCGACCACGTCGCGAAGCTGTTCGACAGGATGCGCGTGGCCTTCGAGAAGGAGGGCTACAAGTCGCCCGGCTACGTCAAGTCGCAGCAGAAGGTGCTCGACGAGCTGATGATGCTGCGCTTCACCGCCAAGATGGTCGAGAAGCTGTGCGACTCGCTGCGCGCGCAGGTGGAGGAAGTGCGCAGCCTCGAGAAGCAGATCTACGAGATCATGGTCAACAAGTGCGGGATGCCCCGTCCGCACTTCCTGAAGCACTTTCCGGGCAACGAGACCAACACGCGCTGGGTCACGCGCGAGGGCGAAGGCGAACATCCGTACTCTGAAGTGCTGTCGCGCAACCTGCCGGCCGTGCACGAGCTGCAGGGGAAGTTGAGCGACCTGCAGAAGCGCGTCGTGCTGCCGCTGAAGGACCTGCGCGAGGTCTACAAGCAGATGGCGACCGGCGAGGCGAAGGCGCGCAAGGCCAAGCGCGAGATGACCGAGGCCAACC
>JAKORH010000422.1 GCA_029777935.1 Pseudomonadota bacterium | reverse complement strand
GCTTCATCGATGGCGGCGCGCAACGCCGAGTCCACACCCTCGCTGCGCCGCTGCTGCGCCTGCACGTCCGGCGTGTATGGCGAGTACCGGCCTTTCTGCGCCATCACCGTGCCCAGCAGATTGCCCACCCCGCTGACACCCACCTCGTCGGCCTTGATCGACTTGCGCACCGTGATCGCATCGACGATGTCGCCGCTGGCAGCATCGACAATCCGCACGTCGATGGCGATGCTGTCCTTGTTGCTGCCGCCGCCGACCTGCATGCCCGCAACACTGACTCCCCCGGAGCGCTGCATCTCGCTCTGATTGGCCTCCGACAGCGTGCCTTCGAAGATGTACTGCGCGCCGCGCAACTGCGTCTGCGCCGCCTTGCCGCTGGCAAACCCGCCCTGCTGTAACTGCTTCTCGCGCACGACGCCTTCGTTCAGGCGGCTGCGCTCGACCACGCGGAACTGGCCGCTGTGCACCAGCGCGGTCTTGAACATGTCGGTGGCGGCACGCCCGCTGACGTTGGGCAATGCCGAGCGGAATTCATAGATCGTCACCGCCACCCGCTCGCCCTGCTTGCGCGGCAGCTTCTTCAGCTTCTGTGCCCCCGCGGTGCTGTCGGCCTGCGGAGGCTGCACGAACGGCTCCGTCGTGCCGCTGCACGCGGCGAGCGACACGGCCAGCGCCGCGATTGCGATCGGGTTCGTTCTCATGGCGCCTCCTCGGCACGTCCCGCGTCAACGCCCATGCGGCGCGTCACACCGTACGACCGGACACACCGCACGTGGCGGACAGCACGCATGGCTACGGCACACAGGCGCCGTCGCCGGCGCCATCCCAGTACACCCTGGTACCCGCCGGGCACTGGCACCGCCCGGTCGCAGCGTCGAAATTGCTTCCCGCCGGGCAGGGTTTCGCAGGAACGCACTTCGCGCCGCCGCTGCCGCTGCGATACGCGAGCTGTCCCGGTGGACAGCGGCAATCGCCGCTGTGCGCGTCCCGGAACTGACCAGCGGCGCAGGGCGGATCGGCAACGCATCGCGCCGCATTCGGAGCGGCGCCGTCCCGGACCGCGATCGTGCCCGGCGGGCACGCGCATTCGCCGCTCGCATCGCGCGACTGCCCGGCACCGCAGGGCGGAGCCGGAATGCACCTGGAGGCGAGACCGCTGCCATCGCGATAGGCGATCTGGCCTGGCGGGCACTTGCCGAGTCGCGTCGCCGGCGCGGGCCGCGCGATCGCGCTGTCGGGCAGCACGACCACTCCCGTGGCGGCACTCGCCGTTGCGATACAGAACGCCGCCAGTGCGAGCGCGCAGCGGCCGAGCGCGATCGACAGCGAGTGGGCGAGGGTCATGCGCGATCAACGCCGTTCATTCAGTGTGCACTGCTCGACCTTTCGATCGCGCCGCAGCGCTTCGCAGCGATCGAAGCCCGCGCGTGTCGTGCAGGTGAAGCGCAAACCGCTCGCCGCCGCAGGACGCGCGCAGGATGCGGCGGAAAGAGCGCGCTCTGTCGCGGCGTCAAGCGCTGCCGGTCCGGCATGCGTAGCCAGCGCCGAAGGCGCAGCGCGTGTCGACTGCGCCGCGGACGGCCGTTGCGGCGATCCTGCGGCTGGGGTCCCCAGCGCACCCCAGTTCGCCGCTGCCGTCCCGGCACCCGGCACGCGCGCCGAAGGCGCCGGTGCTTGAACCGCTGGCAACTGCGTCGGCGCCGGCGTCTGGACCGCAGGCAGTTGCGACCGCTGCGGCAGCCGGGCGGTGGCCGGCGCGGCTGTCGTCGCCGACTGCGGTGCCGCTGTGCGCGCGCCGGATCCGGCCGGCGCCGGGCCGCTCAACACCTGCGACTGCTGGCCGGCCGCACTCCCCTGGGCCGCGATGGCGCCTGCGACGGCGCTGGCTGCAGCCGGCGCAACCTGGGTCGTCAAGCCAGGTTGAGCGGTACCGCCAGCGGGCTTCGTGAGTGGGTCCGGATCGCCCGGCTTGATGATCTTGTTCTGGAGATCGATGCCGCCCTGGATCACTTTCGGCGCAAAGTCCGAGACCAGGGTCGGCCGGCTGACACCGTCGATGCTCAATGTCCAACCCGCCTCGAAGGCGAACTTGACTTCGTCCAGGCTCGACCGTTGCGTACTGGCGGCCTTCTGAAGCTCCGCAAAGACCTCGGGCTTGCCCGCGTGCACGACGAGCGGATCGATCTGATCCACGCCCACCGACGGATGCTTGGCTTGAAGCTGAGCGGCCGCCTGCTTGACCTTGGCGGCAACCGCCGCGTAGGCCGGATCGAGCTTGGGCGCCGCGCAGTCGAGCGGCTTGTAGGGACCGTGGGGCCACAACGCCTTGAACTTCAGGTCGCAGAAGTGCCGCTGGGTCGGACGCGTGCAAACGAACTGGACGGGGTTGTTGCCGAGCGGCGCGCCGCCGTCCGGCAGCACGACCGCGCACGGCGCGTACTTCGATTTCTTTTCGTCGACGAAGTGCTTGTTGATCTTGTCCGCCAGTTCCTTGCCGATGCCGGCGACGTTGATGAAGCACTCCTTCTCCCGATTCACGCTCTGCATGAGAGCGAAGCAGGCGTCGTAGCTCGCCACGCCGGTGCAGGTCGCCTGCTGCCCGAAGGCGGGACAGCCGTGGTTCAGCAGGTAGTTGCGGAACGCCTGCGCGAATGAATCGAGGTTCTTGCCCCAGAACTCGGTTTCGCACCAAGAAAGGTTCGACGTCACGTTGGTGAGCTTCAGCGCCTCCTTCTGCGCGTCGGTCTTGCCCGCCTGGCGCCAGCCGAGCCAGCGATCGACGTGGGCGAAACCGAACTTCACGTTGAAATCGCTGGCGCACTGGTTGACGATCGTGCCCTTGGCGATCGCCGCCTTGGGCGCCGCCGCGGCGGCCAGCGCACTGATCTGCTGCGGCGTCGTGTATTCGACGCGCTTCTTGTCCCGCGCCGCGAGCACCTTTTGCAGTATGTCGCCGGTCCATACGCCTTCGACCGCGTTGGTGTAGATGTCGGCGGCCTTCGCCGCTGCGCCCGCGTCGGCCTTCCAGAACGCCATGCCGCCGAAGCATTGCGCACCCGCCTTCGCTTTCGCGACCAGGCCATCACGCAGCTTGGGAAACGCGGACGAATCGACTGCCTCGATCGCATTCAGGCCGCCGGGCTTGACGGCTGGCGCGAAGAAGCAGGTGTAGGCCACCTGTTCGGGCGGCGGTCCGGAGCCGCAATCGCCGAAGATGCCGCACGCGACCGCGTCGTACACGCCGCCGCCCAGGTCGGCGAAGAACTTCCCGACCGCGGTAGCGGCATCCAGCAGCGCCTCGCCCACGGCGATCAGATCCTTGACCAGCCCGCACAGGTCAAGCCCGGCCGCCATCACCTGCGCGACGATGCAGACGGCCGATTCGCCGAGCGGCGTGACCACGCCCCAGAAATCGTTGTTCTTCATCGCCACGTACGCGGCGACGAGGTTGTCGAGCCACGGCGGCAACTGCAGATTCACGCCGCCGAACTTCTTCACGAAGTCGTCGTTCTTGTGCGCGTTCAGGCAGCCGAGCACATCGTTGCCGTCGGCCAGGCAATCGAACAGGCCCTTCGCTCCGGCGAGCTCCTGTCCCTTCACCGGGAAGGGATTGACGTTGTACTTGTCCATCTCGCTCAAGACCGACACGAGGTCGTTGAAGCCCAGCGCCCGGGCCTCGTCGTGCCATGCGGCCAGCCCGAGCAGCAGCGCGATCGCTGCGGCGACCGAGCGCAGGAGCGTGCGAAGTCGCTTCATGATCCGGCCTTCGAGTCAACGGCGCATGGCCGTTTTGCCCCGTCGGGCGAAGTACTGCTTGATTTCGCCGACCGTCACGCGCGTGCCTTGCGGCGACTCGAGCACGGTCGAATCCGGCTGATTCAGCAGCGTCTTGAAGTCGGTCTGCGCGGTCACCTTCACGGCCGGCCCCGACAGGTTGGCACGCTGCACCGGCCTCGCGACCGATCGCCCCGCCTGCCGGTCGGCGAGTTCCTTGGCCACGCGCAGTTGCGCGACGGTGGCGCGGCGGCCGGAAGGCAGCACGACCGTTTCCTGATCGCCGCGCTTCAGCGCCGCGGCCAGATCGCTCGCGTTGCTGACCGGCGTTCCGGTCGCGGCGGGCCTGGCCGCGAGCGCCGGCAGCACGTGCGGCCCGCGCGCGGCACGCGCGTTCTGCACCGCCGCTGCGAGGCGGCGCACATCGCCCAGCGGCACGCGGCGCCCATCCGACAGCTCGACCAGATCGGTACTCGGCCGATCCGCCAGCGTGGCGACCGATAGATTGGGCGTGTACTTGATGACATTCGGCGCCGCCGTGACCGCACCGGACGGCACCGTCGCTCCGGCGGCAAATGCGTGCGAGGGCAACGCCAGCAGTATCGCGACGGCCAGCGTCGCCGCGGGCTTTGAAGACCGGATTCCGATGGCGTCACTCATTGCTCCCTCCTGTGCCGGATCGCCGGCCGCAGTGCGCCGTGCTAGCGGTTGTTGAACTCGCAGCGGACGACATCGGTGAGTCCTTTGTCGAGAAGATTCAGCGCAATCCGCGTGGCGGCCGCTCCGCAGCCGGCCCCAGACCCTGCAGGTAGCGAATCAGTTCCTGCAGACCTTCCATCTCGCGGCAACGACCGTCGTGCTCGACGACCGCGCGCCAGACGCCGTTCTGCACGATCAGATCGACCCTCAGTTTCGCGTTCTGCAGACGCTCCATCGCGGTGTTCTCCACGCCCATTGACAATTCCCTGGGTGACCGTCGATACGTGTTCGCCGGCCTGCTCTCGCCACATCACTCGGCTCATTCCTGCGCGACCCGGCTCGCGAACTGGCCGGTCTTGGCGACGATGAACACGGTCGGATTGCCCTTGCCCAGTGCGCTGCTGACGATCCAGAACACGCCCGCGCTCTTGCCGGAGCCCCAGTGCTTGACAGCCATCGACGACAGTTCGCCCTTGATGCCGTTGCCGGCGGCGACCTGGCCGGCCTTGTCGCTGTCGACGAATTCGCCGAGCGGCTCCGTGTCGTAGCCCAGCCGCACCTCCCTGGCCGTGGCTTCCTTGCCGCGCGCGGTGACCACGCAGCGCTTCTGCGTCGCGGGTGAATAGAAGCTGTACCTCCACTCGGACGCTGTGCCGTCGAGCTGGGCTTTCGTGCTCGACAGGCTGACCAGCACGGCATCGGGCTGCCATTTCCTGGCCGCGGCCATGACTTCGGTCAGCGCGAACCGCGCCGTCTGCCCGGCGCTGGCCGACACGGCGATCGCGGCAAGGAGCAGCGCAACACCCAGACGCTTCAGCAGCGGGAACATGCGGACCTCGGCAGACGAAGGAGACGGTGTGAAACCACGGTTTCAGATACGCAGTGGCGGAGCGCGCGATCCACTGCGATGCGGGAAGCGCAGGCGTAGTCGGCGTCGACTTCTTCGCACGGCATCGGCCGGGACAAGAGCGCCATCGGAAAGTCGGGTCTGCCGCTGCGACTCATCTTCCGGGTCATTTCAGGTTCGTTGATCTGCTTCACGTGACCCATGATCGTCTTCAGGTCCTCCTGCGCGGACTTCGCGGCCGCCGTCATCACGAGGAACGCGAGGGCTTCGATGTCGCCGTCGCCCAAGCCGCCGAAACTCCTGTAGCTGGCTGCCGCTTTCTTCGCGGCTTCCCGCGACACCGCGCCGGCGGCCAGTTCGCGCGTCGCCTCCTGCCTGATCCAGTCGCGCGTTTGCGGCCCAACCCTCGTCATGAGCCGCGCCTCGGTCTCGAGCGCGCCCGCAGGAAACGGCGGCACGGTCTGCGCGACTGCGTTCGACGCGAGCGCTGCGAGCGCGAGAATCGACGACAGAAGACAACGCACGGGACACCTCCTCGCCACGAAGCGTCGCACTCATCCCCCGTTCGGCTTCGGCGGATGCTTCTTCTTGCGCGCGGTCTTCTTCGGTTTCGAAGTCCGATGCATCGGTGCGGCACGAGGCACACACTAGGCGTCGCACCGTTACAAACGCGCCACAAACGCACGGGCTGCGCGTTACAAGACCCGAGGGTGAGCGTCCGCTTGCGCAGCGGACTGCGATGCGCTCAGTGCGCCTGCAGTGCGGCCAGTTCGCGGCCGCGCTGCTCGACTTCGTCGCTGCGGCCGCACTGACTCAGGCGTTCGATCAGCGCGTGCAGGAACCCCTGTTGCAGCGGCAGGCTGCCGATTTCGCACGCTTCGCGATACGCGCGCTCCAGCCGATCGAGGCCGGCCGCCGAGTCGTCCCGGCGGAACGCCAGTTCGGCGCTGGCGGCCAGCGACAGCGCATGTCCGCGGCGGTAGCCGGCTCGCTCGGTAGCGTCAAGAGAGAGGTCGCACAGATTCTCGGCCCGCGTGAGATCACCGCGCGCGATCGCGCACTGGCACAGCCAGTAGGCGCAATTGGCGTACTTCAGCAGCGACACGTCGCGGTAACGGTCCATCGCGATCGACAGCTGCGCCTCCGCGTCGTCGAGGCGCCCGAGCGCCTTCAACGTGGCGCCCAGTTCAAGCAGCAGCGCCGCTTCGCCTGCGGCATCGATGCGTCCGCGCAGCGCGGCGAGGGCGTCTTGCGCCGTGCGCAGCGCGTCGTCGTACCGGTCATGCTCGAAATGGTCGACGGTGCGCTTGACGGCCAGCTCCGCGTGCACGGTCGCATCGTCGATCGACGCGGCGAGCCGCTCCATCGCGGCGAGCGCCGCCTGCCGTTCCGCGTCGTCGCCGAGATTGCGGAACAGCTCGACGCGCGCCGACTCGATGCGAAAGGCCTGCGCGCCGGCGGCGCCATCGCCAAGCGCCGCGTCGTACTGCGCCAGCGCCTCCGGCAACGCATATATGTGCGCGGCAGCTTCGGCCGCGTGAACGCGATACGCGATCGCTTCCGCGCGCCGCCCGCCGGATTCGAGATGGCGCGCCACGTCGGCGGGTGGCGCTCCAGAGGAATCCATCGCCGCCGCGAGGCGCCGATGCAGCAGCCGGCGCCGCTCGGCGGTCAGCGAATCGTCGAGAGAACGGCGGATCAGGTCGTGCGCAAACCGATAGCCGCCACCGGATTCCCGCAGCAGATTGGCATGTACGGCGCGGTCGGCGGCGTCGACCAGCTCGAGCTCCGACAGCGCCGTGCACGCTCCGATCCAGTCCAGCGCGAAGCCGTCGCCGGCGAGGCTGCCGGCCTCGAGCAGGCGTCGCACGCCTTCGCCGAGGCGGTCGATCCGCCGCAGCACCGCGTCGCGCACGCTCGGCGACAGCGGCAATTCGCGGTAGTCCTCCGTGTCCTCGTCGTACGGCGTGGCCCAGGTCCCTTCTTCGCGCCAGAGCACGCCGGCGCTGAACAGGTCCCGCAGCGACTCCAGGATGAACAGCGGGTTGCCCGCGGTGGCCGCGTGCAGCCGGCGCGCGAAGACCGTGGCGCTGCTGCTGCCCGACAGCGCACGCACCAGCGCCAGCACCTCGGTCTCGGTCAGCGGCGCCAGCGCCGCGCGCACGAGCAGGTTCTCGCGTCCCAGCGCATCGAGTGCGGCGTGCAGCGGCGGGTTGCGGTCGATGTCTTCGGTGCGCGCGGTCGCCAGCAGCCGCACGCGGTGAGCGCGGCGCACGACGTGCGCCACCAGTTCCGTGCTGGCGCCGTCGAACCAGTGCAGATCGTCGAACAACAGGCAGCCGCCGCGCGCCGCCGTCAGCAGGGCGATGGCGAGGCCCTCGAGAAAGCGGCCGCGCGCCTCGGCGGCCGGCAGTTCGCTGCGCTCGTCGTCGCCCGCGAGCGCAGGCAGCAGCCGCGCGACCTCCCGCTGCCACACCGGTTCGAGCTGCTCGAACCACGTTGTGTCTACCCGCCACGCCAACAGCAGCGATTCGGCGACCGGATAGAACGGCGTGTCGCGCGAGATCTCGTGACCCTTGATGCGCAGCAGAGGGCCCAGCGTGCCGGCGAACTCTTCCGCCAGTCGCGTCTTGCCGACACCCGCCTCTCCGGTGATCAGCGCCAGCTTGCCGCCAGCGGTGCCGAGCAGCATCCAGGCGTCGTCGCGACCGATCAGCGGCGCGCGCAGGTCGGCCTGGGTCGCACCCATGGCGACCGGCACCGCCTGTTGCTGTGCGAGCCGGATGCGCCGCGCAAGTGCGGTCGTTTCCGGCAGCGGCTCGAGCGCCAGTTCGGTCCGCAGCAGCGTGCACAGCCTCTCGTACTGCGCCAGCGCTTCGTCCCGGTCGCCGAGCAGCCCGAGCAGCCGGATCGCTTCGCGGTGATGCGCCTCCTGCAGCGGATCGGCTTCGAGCAGCTCACGGACGACCGTCAGCGCGCCGCGCGGATCACCCTGCGCCTCCAGTTCCCGTGCGCGGGTCGCCGTTGCCGCGCGCCAGGTCTGCGCCAGCATCTCGCGGTGCGCCGCCAGCCACTCCATGAACCCGGCCGCGCCCTTCAGTTCGAAGTCCTGCATCAACGGGCCGCGGTACAGCGCGGCCAGCCGTGGGTAGTCTGCGGCGGCCACTGCGGCGCGAAAGTCCGCGACGTCGATCTGCCCACCCGCGCGCAGCGCCAGTTCGTCGCCCTGCGCGATGATCCACGCGCTCGCGCGCGTAGACTGCAGTCGGTGCAGCTCCTGCCGCAGGTTGCGGCGGGCTTCGTCGTCGGCCTGCTCGCTCCAGAGCAGTGCCGCCAGCCGGCTGCGAGGCGTGGCACCGGAGAGCGCAAGGTAGGCGAGCAGCGCCAGCGACTTGCGCGTGGGCAGCGCCAACTCCTCGCCGAGCGCGATGCGCGGAGTTCCCAGCAACTCGATCGCAAGCGGTGTGGCCACGACTGCCTCCGCTTCTTCGGCATCGACCTGCCGAAGTCATCTCTGCGGGCAGCTTACGGAACAGCCGCTGTGCCCCACAAGGCAGCGAATCTGATTCGCATCAAGGAACGGGCAAGCCGACGCCGCGCGTCAATGCCCGAGGATCTTCGACAGGAAGTCCCTGGTGCGGTCGCTCTTGGGATTGCTGAAGAAATCGTGCGGATCGCCCTGCTCGACGATCTGGCCCTGGTCCATGAAGATCACGCGGTCGGCGACCGCCTTGGCGAAGCCCATCTCGTGCGTGACGCAGATCATCGTCATGCCACCGCGGGCCAGCTCGATCATCACGTCGAGCACTTCCTTGATCATCTCCGGGTCGAG
>JAKORH010000421.1 GCA_029777935.1 Pseudomonadota bacterium | reverse complement strand
GTATCGGCAGACCCATGGGCTGACCCTCAGCTTGTGGCAACTGCTCGGCGAGGTGCGCGCCACGCTGTTTCAGCGCCCCGCCACCGAAACCGAAATGCTGCGACGACGAAGACAGCAGCACGCCGAATTCGCCCGCCTACAACCCGCCCTGTTCGCATGAAAATTATCCCGGACAGCAGTGCGCGGAAGCGGGAATCCAGCCTCTTTCGATGCACGCCACTGGATCCCCGCCTTCGCGGGGATGACACCTCCGTGCCGTAGAACGTCAAGCCTCTTCCGACCGCTCAGTAGAATGCGTTGGCCATGTCGTTGCTCGATACGCTGAATCCGCAGCAACTCGCCGCGGTCACGCTCCCGAATCAACCCGCGCTGATCCTGGCCGGTGCCGGCTCGGGCAAGACGCGCGTGCTCACGACGCGCATCGCGTGGCTGATCCAGACCGGGCAGGTCTCCCCGCAGGGCATCCTCGCGGTGACCTTCACCAACAAGGCGGCGAAGGAGATGCTGACGCGCATCTCGGGCATGCTGCCGATCAACCTGCGCGGCATGTGGGTCGGCACCTTCCACGGCCTGTGCAACCGGCTGCTGCGCGCGCATCACCGCGACGCGAACCTGCCGCAGACGTTCCAGATCCTCGACAGCGCGGACCAGCTCTCCGCGATCAAGCGGCTGATCAAGGCGAACAACGTCGACGACGAGAAGTATCCGCCGCGCAACCTGCAGGTCTTCGTCAACAGCGCCAAGGAAGCCGGGCTACGCGCCGGCGCAGTGGAAGTCAATGACGACTACAACCGCAAGTTCGTCGAGCTGTACGCGCTGTACGACGCGCAGTGTCAGCGCGAGGGCGTGGTCGACTTCGCCGAGCTGCTGCTGCGGTGCTACGAACTTCTGCTGAAGAACGAGCCGCTGCGCACGCACTACCAGCAGCGCTTCCACCACATCCTGGTCGACGAGTTCCAGGACACCAACGTGCTGCAGTACAAGTGGCTGAAGCTGCTGGCCGGATGGAACGGAAGCGACGGGTCCTTCCCCGTCGCGCACAACGCGATCTTCGCGGTCGGCGACGACGACCAGTCGATTTACCGATTCCGCGGTGCCAACGTCGGCAACATGGCCGACTTCGAGCGCGAGTTCCGGGTGCGCAACGTCGTGAAGCTGGAGCAGAACTATCGCTCGCACGGGCACATCCTCGACGCCGCCAACGCGCTGATCCGCAACAACGCGCAGCGGCTGGGCAAGAACCTGTGGACAGAGGCCGGCGCGGGCGAGAAGGTGCGCGTGTTCGAGGCCGGCTCCGACGGCCTCGAAGCCGCGTGGCTGGTCGACGAAGTGCGCGGCCTGATCGGCGAAGGGCACCTGCGCAGCGAGATTGCGGTGCTGTACCGGTCGAACGCGCAGTCGCGCGTGATCGAGCATGCGCTGTTCAACGCCGGCATCCCGTATCGCGTCTACGGTGGGCTGCGCTTCTTCGAGCGCGCCGAGATCAAGCACGCGCTGGCGTACCTGCGGCTGCTCGAGAACCCGGCCGACGACACTGCGTTCCTGCGCGTGGTGAACTTTCCGCCGCGCGGCATAGGCAGCCGTACGCTCGAGCAGTTGCAGGACGCGGCGCGTGGGTCGAACGCAAGCCTGTACGCGGCGGTCGGCGCGCTCTCGGGGCGCGCGGGCGCGAGCCTCGCCGCGTTCGTCAAGCTGGTCGACAGCCTGCGCTTCGAGACGGCGAACCTGCCGCTGAAGGAGATCGTGGCGGCGGCGATCGACCGCAGCGGGCTCGTCGCGCACTACAAGACCGAGAAGGAGGGGCAGGAGCGCGTCGAGAACCTGGAGGAACTCGTCAACGCCGCGGTCGGCTTCGCCGCCGAAGAGGGCTACGCGCAGGACGCGTCCGCCACGCAGGCCGAGGCGGAGGCCGCGCTGCCGTCGCCGCTGGCGGCGTTCCTGTCGCACGCGTCGCTGGAAGCGGGCGAGAACCAGGCGGCCGAAGGCGCGGATGCGCTGCAATTGATGACGGTGCACGCCGCGAAAGGCCTGGAATTCCACGCGGTGTTCATCACCGGGCTGGAAGAAGGGTTGTTCCCGCACGAGAACAGCGTGACCGAGATCGGCGGCCTCGAGGAGGAGCGGCGGCTGATGTACGTCGCGATCACGCGGGCGCGGCGACGTCTGTATCTTTCGTTCGCGCAGCAGCGGATGCTGCATGGGCAGGCGCGCTACGGCATCAAGTCGCGCTTCATCGACGAACTGCCCGAGGGCGGACTGAAGTGGCTGACACCGCGGCTGCGCGAAGGCGCGGGCCTGCGCTACGGTGCGTGGCACGATGCGGGCCTTCGTCCTTCGGCAGCCGGCGTCGCCCCGGTCGTCGAAACGCGCAACGGCTACCGCATCGGCCAGACCGTGCGGCACGACCGCTTCGGCGAGGGCGTGATTATCAAGCTCGAAGGCTCCGGCTCCGACGCGCGCGCCAAGATCAACTTCGGTGCGCAGGGGATCAAGGAACTGCTGCTGTCGATCGCGAAGCTCGAGACGGCGTGACTTCGTCGCCCCGACGTAGGCTGGGGCCTGATCTCCAGCAGGGCAAATTGGGCCCCGGCCTCCGCCGGGGCGACACGAGAAGGCAAGCTTCGGCGAAGTATCCCAGCGATGCTGCACTTCAGTCAGGCTCAAACACCGACTTGTACATCGGATAGAAGCTCGCCTGGATCAGCGTCATCAGCAGCAGCGCCAGCGGAGCCAGCACGATCGACAGCGCCTGCCGCGAGGAAAACAGCGACGACGCCAGCAGCGCAACCAGAGCGCTCGCGCCCGTCATCGCGAGACTGACCACGATGCCGTAGACGAGCAGCGCGCCGCGGTTGCGCCAGCAGGCGACCGCGCTGCCGAACATCGCCTTGGCCGGCGTCAGCCGGTGCCAGCCGACCAGCAGGGGAGCGAACCACATCAGCATCAGCACCGGCGTGTACAGCACGAGCTGTACCGCCAACGCGTCGAGGGGAATGTCCTGCAGCGACGCCGGCGGCTCCGACGGCTCCTGCCCGACCAGCAGCCCACCGAGCAGCGCGACGATCAGCACCAGGCCGGCGTTGATCATGCCGAGCATGAACATCGGCGCGCGCACCTTGGTGTCCTGGAACGGTTGCAGAAACAGATTCACCGTCGGCGCGCGCTTCGCGTCGACCTCCCGGCAGGCGGCCAGCAGTGCGATCGTGGCGAACGGCGCCAGCACGCCGGAGATCGCGATGCCGACGAAAGGGATCAGCGCAGGTACGAACAGCATCATCAGGTACACGACCACCATGGCCGACAGCCCGAGCGGCTGCCGCGCGAACAGCCGCCAGCCGTCGCGCAGCCACAGCGCGCCGGTGCCGGCGGGAACGGTCTTGATCAGCATGTCACTGCCTTGTCCGTCTTCGGATTGTCTGCGCTTCGGTGCCGTGCCCGCGAAGTCGGGCACCCGGATCGCTGCTGCACATGCGGAAGGACCGGATTCCCGCGCCCGCGGGAATGACATGAGGTGCGGTCGAAGCCCGGGCGAATTCTATTGGCAGCTCACACCCACGGCAGTTCGGGATCGGCGATCCGTCGCCGCAGCGTGCGCTCGAAGCGGCCGGGATCATGCGGCCGCAACAAGTGCGCCACGCGCGGCAGGTGCAGGTCGTGCAGGCGCGAAATCCAGAATCGCAGCGCCGCCGCGCGCAGCACGGTGCGCCAGTGCGCATGCTCCAGTTCGAGCAGCGGACGCGCTTCGTGGTATGCGCGCAGCAGCGCCGCCGCGCGCTCCGGCACCAGCGCGCCGTCGTCGACCTCGACGCACCAGTCGTTGATCGCGACCGCAAGGTCGAACAGCCACAGACTGCAACCGGCGAAGTAGAAGTCGATCACGCCGCCGATCTCGGGCCGCCCGCCGTGCGCGACAAACAGCACGTTGTCGCGGAAGAGGTCGGCGTGGATCGGCCCGCCCGGCAACTTCTCGAAGTCCGGCGAACGGAAGAAGCTGTCCTGGAAGATCACCTCCTCGGCCAGCATGTGGAACGTGTCGTCGTCGACGAACGGTTCCAGTTCGGGCAGCACGGTCTTCCACCAGCCGATGCCGCGCAGGTTCGGCTGGAAGCGCGGGTAGTCTTGCCCCGCCAGGTGCATCTGCGCCAGGAACCGTCCCACGCATGCGCAGTGCGCGGCGGCCGGCGCCTCGACCGACGCCCCGGGCACGCGGGTGACGAGCGCCGCCGGCCTGCCCTTCAGCTCCGAGATCAGCGAACCTTGTGCGTTCTCCTGTGGTGCCGGCACGGGTAGGTCGCGGAGTGCCAGGTGCCGCATCAGCTCGAGATAGAACGGAAGCTGCCGGAACGTCAGCCGCTCGAATAGCGTCAGCACGAATTCACCGCCGGTGGTCGCGACGAAGTAGTTGGTGTTCTCGATGCCGGTGGCGATGCCGTGGAACGACACCAGGTCGCCGACCGCGTAGGACCGCAGCAGGTGCGCGATGTCGTCGTGGTCGAGTGCGGTGAAGACGGCCATCAGCGCGCACCGGGCAACGGGCAAGGCGCGCGCATCATGCGCGCCGACCGCGGGCTGGCGAGGCGCTGCAAGTCAGAACTCGAACTTCAGAAAGCGTGGTGTCGACAGGCCGCTTGAGAGGTCCTGCGTCGACAGCGGCAGCCGGCCCTCGCGATTCTGGATCGAGTAGCTGTAGGTCTGCCCGGCCGGCGTGACGATGATCTCGCGCACGCGCGTGCCTTGGCGGCGCTGCTGGATCAGGGTTTCGCCGTGCACCTCGTGCTTGGGTGGCAGCAGCTCGGCGGCGTCGAGTTCGGCCGCGGGCGGTTCACCCTTGATCTGCACCTGCGGCGTGTCCCTGATCGCGGGCGGAGCATCGAGCGGCTGCGCGGCGGCAGCGCTGGCCGCGAGCAGGGCGGTGAAGAGCGGCAGACGAGTCATGGTTCCGGCGCATTACCCTGAGGTGTCACGCCCGCGAAAGCGGGCATCCAGCGACGTGTTGCGCGGACTGGATTCCCGCCTGCGCGGGAATGACGCCGTTTCAATGTTACGCCCGTCGCTGCCCGTCGCTTACAGGTACAGCAACTGCTCCCGCTCCGCCGGCGTCGAGGCGAATCCGCGCTTCTCGTAGAAGTCGAAGATCGCGTCGACCACCGCGTCGGTGTCGTCGACGACCGTCATCAGATCCAGGTCCTTCTCGCCGATCATGCCCTGCGTAACCAGCGTCTGCCGCATCCAGGCGAGCAGCCCGCTCCAGAACTCCGAGCCGACCAGCACGATCGGAATCGTGCGCCCCATCCCGGTCTGGATCATCGTCAGCGCCTCGGTCAGCTCGTCGAGCGTGCCGAACCCGCCCGGCATCACCACGTATGCTGCGGCGAACTTGACGAACGCCACCTTGCGTGCAAAGAAATGGCGGAAGCGCAGCGAGATGTCCTGGAACGGATTGCCGTGCTGCTCGAAAGGCAGCTCGATGTTCAGCCCCACGGACGGGGAGCGGCCGTCGAACGCGCCGCGGTTGGCCGCTTCCATCACGCCGGGGCCGCCGCCGGCGATCACCGCGAAACCGGCGTCCGACAGCTTGCGCGCGATCTCGACCGCCTGCGCGTACAGCGGCGTGCCCTCGCGCGCGCGCGCGCTGCCGAAGATCGACACCGCGGGACGGATTTCGCTCAGCCGTTCGGCCGCTTCGACGAACTCCGAGATAATCCCCCAGATCTGCCACGATTCGCGCGCCTTCTGGCTGGTCGCGCGCTCCGGCGATGTCACCGCCCGCAGGCTGGGGATGTTCTTCTGACGATCGAGCATGGCTGACTCCGATAAGACACTGCTGCTGGTCGACGGTTCAAGCTACCTGTATCGCGCATTCCATGCGCTGCCCGACCTGCGCACTTTGCGCGGCGAGCCGACCGGCGCGATCCGCGGCTTCATATCGATGCTGAGGTTGCTGCGCGAGCAGGTGGCGGCGGATTATCTCGCTTGCGTGTTCGATGCCAAGGGCAGGACGTTCCGCGACGACCTCTACCCCGATTACAAGGCGCATCGACCGCCGATGCCCGACGATCTGGTCGCGCAGATCGCGCCGATCCACGAGGCGGTGGAGGCGCTCGGCTGGCCCGTGCTGGAGATCGAGGGCATCGAGGCCGACGACGTGATCGGCACGCTGGCAAGCCATGCGCAGACGCACGGCGTGAAGACCGTCGTGTCCACCGGCGACAAGGATCTCGCGCAGCTCGTCAATGACCGGGTGACGCTGGTCAACACGATGAGCAACGAGAAGCTCGACCCGGCCGGCGTGCTCGCCAAGTTCGGCGTTCGGCCGGACCAGATCGTCGACTACCTGACGCTGGTGGGCGACGCCGTCGACAACGTGCCGGGCGTGGAGAAGGTCGGGCCGAAGACGGCCGCCAAGTGGCTGCAGCAGTACGGATCGCTCGACGCGATTGTCGCCAACGCCAACGAGATCAGCGGCGTGGTCGGCGACAACCTGCGCAAGGCGCTCGGCTGGCTGCCGACCGCGAAGACGCTGGTGACGGTGAAGACCGATGGCGATATCGCCGCGCACGTGCCGCACTTCGACGCGCTGCGCGCGCGCGAACCGGATGCCGGCAAGCTGCGCGAGCTGTATGCGCGGTGGGAGTTCAAGAGTTTTCTGCGGGAGCTGGGGGAAGACAAGGCTGCCCCTCACCCCGGCCCTCTTCCCGTGATCGGGGAGAGGGAGCAAGAGCCCCCTCGGCCGCATCAGCGGGAGAGGGCGGGGG
>JAKORH010000420.1 GCA_029777935.1 Pseudomonadota bacterium | reverse complement strand
CAGCCGGTCGGGCTTCAGCAGGATGCCGTCCGGACTGCCGATCTTGCCGATGTCGTGCAGTCGCGCCGCCAGGTCGATCATGAAGCACGTCTGCTCGTCGCAGCCGAACTCCGCCGCCAGCAGCGCCGCCAGCTTGCCGACGCGATACGAATGCTCGCCGGTCGAGTCGTCGCGCAGCTCCGCCGTCACCGCCAGCCGCTCCAGCATCTCGATGCGCGAACGCATCAGCTCCTGCTGCGCGACCTGCTCGGCGAACTGGCCGCGCAGCTGCTGTTCGCGGCGCTCCATCACCGCTTCGGCGGAGGCGGCGGCCTTCTGCTGCCGTTCGAGCTTCTCGATGTGAAGCTGGTGATGCCGCAGCGCGTTGTCCTGCTGCGCCTTCTTGATGTGCAGCATCAGTTCGCGCAGATACACGAGTGCAAGATCGGGTTTGCCGGCTACTTCGTGGGCCTTGACCATCGCCGCGAGCGCGTCGCGCAGCGCGGATTTCAGGATGCGTGCGCGCTCGAGCGCCTGCGTCAGGCGCGACAGCCCCACGTCGACCATGCCCGCGTGGACTTCGTACAGGCCTTCCGAGAGAGCGGCAATCAGCTCCGCGCGCTCGGACTTGGCTTCCTTGGCGTAGCGCTTCGCCAGCTCGCAACGCTCCTTCGCGCGTTCGAGGCTGTCGACTTCGAGCAGCAGACGCGTGTAGTAGCTTTCACTCAGAACACGCGAAAGCAACTGTGTCGGGGTCCTGGGACTCGCGCCCGCCTCGACGGCTGCCTTGGCCGAGCGCAACCCCTGTGCATAGTCCTCCAGGTGAAGCGACGCCAGCGCGATGTTGCCCATGGCCGAAATGCGGACCTCGGACATTCGCGGCTCGTTTTCCACCAGGGAGATCGCGCGCTCGAGACACCCGATCGCTTCGCTGTACTGCGCCGCGTAGATCAGCGCGACGCCGAGGTTGTTCCAGACGGCGCCCTCGCCCATTACGTCGGAAATCGCCTGCGCGATCTCGAGCGCTTCTGCATAGCACTCGATCGCTCCGGGCAAATTGCCGGTGTCCGACAGGATGTTCCCGTGAACCGAAAGCGCCTTGCGCAGTTCCGGTGGATCGCGCAGGACGCGCGCCACCGCAACTGCATCAGCCGCCGGCTCGAGCCCGGCGAATGGCTGCCCGGAGACATACAGAAACTGCGCAACGAACAGCAGCGCCTCGACCCTCGACTTGGTGGCGAACTCCTGCGGAAACCGCTTCAGCGCCGCGTAGATCCCGACCACCATTCCGGCCGTCTGCGGTCCCGGTGTTCCCACAGCCGAGCTCAAGACACGCGCGGCTTCGTCAAGCCAAGTCGTCGCCGCTTCCGCATTCGCGCTAGCCGCCTTGGCGGCAAACTCGGTCAGCTCGGAGACGAATCCTTGCATTTGGGATGGCCACTACCGAAAT
>JAKORH010000419.1 GCA_029777935.1 Pseudomonadota bacterium | reverse complement strand
GCGATTCGCGGCGGCGCATCGGCCGTGCAGTACCGCAACAAGTCGGTCGACGCGGCGCAGCGACTGCGCCAGGCGCAGCGCCTGGCGCGCGCCTGCCGCGACGGTGGCGCGCTGTTTGTCGTCAACGACTCGGTGGAACTCGCGCGCGCCGTCGGTGCGGACGGGCTGCACGTCGGGCGCGACGACGGCGACCCGGTGGCGATCCGCGCGGCGCTCGGGCCCGGATTGGTGCTCGGCGTGTCGTGCTACGACTCGTTCGAGCGCGCGCTCGCGGTGCGCGGGATCGCCGACTACGTGGCGTTCGGCAGCGTGTACGTGTCGTCCGTGAAGCCGGGCGCGGTGCGCGCGCCGCTTGCGCTCTTCGGGCGGGCGCGTGAGGCCGGGATGCACGCGGTGGCGATCGGTGGCATCGACGAAGCCAACGCGTTCGAGGTCGCCGAGGCGGGCGCGATGGCAGTCGCGGTGATCACCGCCGTGTTCGGGCACGCGCAGGGCACTGCCCGCGCCGATGCGCCGGCCATCGAAGGCAGCGCACGACGGGTCGTCGAAGCGTTCGCGGCAGGGCGGCGATCCGCCGGCGGCGGCTAGACGGCTCGCGCGTCGGGCGCAGGGTCGGACTGGCCTCGAAACTGGCGCGACCACGAAAACGAAGGGGCGCGCTTTCGCGCGCCCCCTCCGATCGACCTGCGGCCCGGATCGCCTGGCGGCGACCCAGCCGTGTTCGATCAGCCAGCCAGATCAGCGGCACTCCGAAGGAACGTACTTCGCCGTGATCGTCGTCGTGCAAGCCCAGCGCAGCTGACCCGAACCGACGTCGGTCGGCGTGAGGACGATGTTGCCGGCGGCGTTCGGCACCGTCGAGGCGACCGTCACGACGCCCGTCGCGTCGGTGATGGTGATGCCGCTCACGTACTTGGTGGCGCCGGGAAACACGTAGCCGCTGTTGGCCGCGGTCACCGAGGCGAGGCCGCCCATCGACGACGACGTTTCAGCAACGGCAAGCTTGGCCGGCGCGGCCATCGTGAGCAGTTCGCTGACCTTCGCGCGCGTCGTGTAGTCCTGATACGCCGGCAGCGCGACGGCGGCCAGGATGCCGATGATCGCCACGACGATCATCAGTTCGATCAGGGTGAAACCCTT
>JAKORH010000418.1 GCA_029777935.1 Pseudomonadota bacterium | reverse complement strand
GCGCCGGCTCGCGCAGGTTGGTGACCTCGGAATCGAAGAACACGTAGGTGCGCGCCGGGTCGACGACCAGCGTCGGCGGCGCCGTCGGCAGCGTCCGCATCAGCAGCACCTCGTCCGCATACTCGCCGGCACCGAGCCGCACCTGCGCCAGTACCTCGCGCGGATCGCCCTCGGCCTGGCGGAACCCGGCGCGCCGCGCGGCGCGCAACGCGTGCACGTTGCGGATCGACGTGCGCAACACGAAGCGGTTGACGCCGTACTCGGCCTGCAGCCATCCGCAGGCGAGCGCGATCGCGTCCGAGCCGTAACCCCGGCCCTGGAAACGGCGCGCGGCGAGCCACGCATCCAGTTCGACCACGTCGCGCTGCGGATCGACGCCGCGATACGTGACGAAGCCGACGTCCTCGACGCCGTTGAAGATGATCAGCGCACGCCCCGACATCGGCCGCCGGCCGTCGAAGAAATATTCGGGGTGGCGGGCACGGAATTCGTCGAACGTCGGCACGCGCGGCTCGAACAGCGGCGGATTGCCGGTCATCGTCAGCGCCAGGTCGTTGCGCGCGATCCAGTGATAGATGCGCATGCGCTCGTCCGGCGCGCTGCGCCGCAGGGAGAGCCGCGAGTTGCTGGCGATGATCATGGACTTTCGCGTGGCCGATTCGAGGCGGACAGTGCGCTGCCGCAGAGTATAGTTTTCGCGTTCCCCCGCCCTTGAATGCCCGCATGCAGCACCATGCCCTGCCTCCGCGCGCGCTCGCCGACCTGATCGGCGCGTCGCGCCTGCCGAACGTCGGCACCACGATCTTCACCGTGATGTCGGCGCTCGCCGCCAGACACGGCGCGGTCAACCTCGGACAGGGTTTCCCGGATTTCGACTGCGATCCGAAGCTGCAGCGCTACTTCGCCGACGCGATGGCCGCCGGCCACAACCAGTACGCGCCGATGGCGGGCGTGCCGGCGCTGCGGCAGGCGCTGGCCGACAAGCACGAGCGCCTCTATCGCCATCGCTACGACCCCGAGACCGAGATCACCGTGACCGCCGGCGCCACGCAGGCGATCATGGCCACCGTGCTCGCGCTGGTGCGGCCGGGCGACGAGGTGATCGTGCTCGAACCGGTATACGACAGCTACGTGCCGTCGATCGAACTGGCCGGCGGCACGCCGGTCTGCGTGCCGCTCGACCACCGCGCCGGCTACGCGCCCGACTGGGAACGCGTGCGCGCGGCGATCACGCCGCGCACGCGGATGCTGATGCTGAACTTTCCGCACAACCCGACCGGCCGCATCCTGCGCGACGACGATCTGCGCGCGCTGGAGGACATCGTTGCAACGACCGGCATCCTGCTGCTGTCCGACGAGGTCTACGAGCACATCGTGTTCGACGACCAGCCGCATCGATCGCTCGCGACTTCAGAGCCGCTCGCCGCGCGCACGGTCGTGATCTCCAGCTTCGGCAAGACCTTCCACACCACCGGCTGGAAGGTCGGCTACTCGCTGGCGCCGAAGGAACTGACGGCCGAGATCCGCAAGGTGCACCAGTTCATGGTGTTCGCGGTCAACACGCCCGGCCAGCACGCGTTCGCGGCCTACCTCGACGATCCAGCGCCCTACTTCGGACTGCGCGGCTTCTACCAGTCCAAGCGCGACCGCTTCCGCATGGGGCTGGCGCAGACGCGCTTCAGGCTGCTGCCGTGCGAGGGCACGTACTTCCTGCTCGCGGACTATTCGGCGATCTCGGATCTGCCCGAGGCGGAGTTCGCGCAGAAGATGATCGTCGACTATGGCGTGGCGGTGATCCCGGTATCGGTGTTCTACCGCCAACCGTTCGACAACCGCGTGGTGCGGTTCTGTTTCGCGAAGAAGGACGAAACGCTGGACGAGGCGTTGCGGCGGTTGCAGCGCACTTGAGCTGCCACGTCACCCCGGCGAAGGCCGGGGCCCAAGTTGCAGCGATCTCTAACGTCTGGCGAGCGCGAGATACGCGCCCAGCCCGACCATGGTCGCGCCTGATGCCTTGGTGAGCAGCCGTGCGCGGGCTGCCCGCGCCGACTGCGAATCGAGCAGGCGCGCCGCCGTGAGGACAGCCACCACATCCACGAGCGTGTTCAGCGCGACGCAGATGCTTCCCAGCAATACGAGTTGCGGAACCAGAGGTTCCGCCGGAGAGACGAACTGCGGCAGGAAGGCCAGGAAGAACAATGCCGTCTTGACGTTGAGCGCCTCGACCACGATTCCCTCGAGCAGCGCGCGGCGCGCGCCCTGCGCGGCGACAGTCTCGACGGCGACTCCGCGGTCCCTCCGCAAGAGCATGCGGATTCCCAGGAAGATCAAGTACGCCGCGCCGAGGAACTTGACCACATTGAAGGCCAGCGCGGACTGCGCAACGATCAGGGACAGACCGAGCGCTGCCGCGAGCACGTGGACCATGCCCCCGAATCCGGTGCCGAAGCACGAGGCCAGGCCGTCGGATCGGCCACCGGCCACCGTGCGGGCGACGACGTAGGCGATTCCCGGCCCTGGAGTGATCGCCAGGACGATGGCCGCGAAGAGAAAGGCAAGGAACGACATGGCGGTGGGTTCTTCCAGTTCGGGGAGAGCTTACCGGATGTGCCGCGAAGTCTCGGCCCGACGACAACGACGACCGGGTGCGCTGCCGTGCAATCGGGGCCTTGTTCAGCCGGCAAGCACAAGCGCTGTCCTGATCAGCGATGAATCTCAGCCGCCGTATGCAGCGAGGCTGTGTGCGACTCGGTCGTCATCCCCGCGAAGGCGAGGACCCGGTGTCTTGCGCGACAGAGCCGCTGGATTCCCGCTTGCGCGGGAATGACGTCCGGGAGCTGAAGTTCATCGCCAATCAAGAGCGCTGTTGCGACCTGGGGGTCCCCGGTTGGGTTCGTACGCAGGCGCGAATTATCGGATCGGCCAGATATCTCGACAATATCGTCCATAGCCGATTTCTTGACATTATGTGTCATAGACAATAAACTGCACGCATGGACTATCCGATCGGATTTGCGGACCAGCTCAGGCCGCATCTGCGCGCGCTGCGCAAGGCGCACGGGCTGACTCAGAGTGCGCTGGCCGGGAAGCTGGGCGTGGGGCAGTCGCGCATTGCCGAAATCGAGGCCAACCCGTCCACGGTCAGTCTGGAGCAGTTGCTGCGGCTGCTGGCCGCGCTCGAGGTGCAGGTCGTGCTGCGTGACCGCCTGCCGGCGCCGACGCCGGCGCCGCGCAGGAGTGCAACGCGCCACGGCTCCGGGCCGACCGGCTGGTAATGCGCGAACTCGCTGTCTGGATGAACGGCGAACGCGTCGGCGTGTGGTCCGTCGGACGCACGGGGCGCCACCGGTTCGTCTACGACGCGTCGTGGCTCGCCTCCCCCAACGTGCGCAGCCTGTCGCTGTCGCTGCCGATTCCCGCCACGCGCGAAGTCTCGGGTGTGGCAGTCGCCAGCTACTTCGACAACTTGCTGCCGGACAGCGACCGCATCCGCCAGCGGTTGCGCACGCGCTTCAAGACCGGCTCGACGAGCGCCTTCGACCTGTTGCAGGCCATCGGGCGCGATTGCGCCGGCGCCGTGCAACTGCTGTTGCCCGGCGAAGAGCCGGCCGGCTTCGACCGCCTCTCGTATCGGAAGCTCAACGAGGCGGACGTCGAGAAGATTCTCGAAGATGTGACGTCCACGGAGGCGGCGACCGAGGGCGACGATTCGAGCTTCCGCATCTCGATTGCCGGCGCGCAGGAAAAGACCGCACTGCTTCGCCTGGGCTCGACCTGGTGCCAGCCGCTGGGCGCCACTCCGACCACCCACATCCTGAAGCTGCCACTCGGGCTGGTCGGTGGCCGTCGCCTCGACCTGAGTCACTCGGTCGAAAACGAATGGCTGTGCCTGCGGCTACTTGCCGCGCTCGGCCTGCCTGTCGCCAAAGCGGAAATGGCGCACTTCGGCGCGCAGAAGGCGCTCGTGGTGGAGCGCTTCGACCGGCGACGGGGCGACGGTGGCAAGCGGATACTGCGACTGCCGCAAGAGGACTTCTGCCAGGCGCTGGGCGTACCTGTCGAGCGCAAGTATGAGAGCGATGGCGGTCCCGGAATCGCCGATTGCCTGAAGGTCGTCGCCGGCAGCGACAGCGCGGCCGACGATGCGCGGACGTTTCTGTGCGCGCAATTGGCGTTCTGGCTGCTGGCTGCGACCGACGGGCACGCGAAGAACTTTTCGCTGCACCTGCATCAAGGCGACCGCTACCGCCTCACGCCGTTGTACGACGTCCTGTCCGTGTGGCCCGTCATTGGCAAGGGTGCAAACCACATCCCGTGGCCGCGGGCGCGGCTGGCGATGGCGTTACGGTCGAAGAACGCGCACTACCGCCTGGCCGAGATTCAGGCTCGGCACTGGTTCGAGTTGGCGCGCAAGAGTGGCGTCGACGGTGCCTGGCCCGCTATGGTCGACCTGGTGGCGCGCGTGACGGATGCCATCGAGGCGGTCACGCCGGGCCTGCCTCGGGGGTTTCCGCAAGCTGTGGCAGCAAGGATCTTCGAGGGCATGCAGGCGCAAGCGCGTGCCTTCGAACAAGGGCTTCAATCCTTGCACGGACGCGTCGTCACCGCTGCAGGCGACGTGATTGGCGCTCGGCCTATGCGTAGAAGATTGGATTTGAACTGACGGGCAAAATCGGATTCATCAACTATAGCGGTCATCGAGCGAAGGGGCGGAGCCGGCCGTCCTACTCGCACGCCGCCTGAGGGACAGGTATAAGTTGGCTGCCGACCTTCGCGTGCGGTGCGCTGCGCAGCCGGAGCCGACCCTCGTTGAGGCTGGTCCTGCTCTCGAAAGCGGTCATTTCCACAGAGCCTCACGCGTAGGTTCGTTGGCTCACTGAATTGCCCGTGCATGTAGGTGCCCTGTTTGCCCCGCTTAAGGTCGGCTGCTACTTATAGTCGGTCGCCTCATAGTCATCAGTCTGCGACTATAGCCGCGTGGTCAAGGAATCAATAGACGAGCTGCGCGCCTTTGGCTTGGCTCTACGCAACTTCCGCCAGCGGGCGGCGTTATCGCAGGACGCCCTCGCAGACATCGCCGGACTTCATCGCACCTACGTCGGCAGCGTCGAACGTGGGGAGCGGAACGTGAGTCTGCTAAATATCCATGTCCTTGCAGGCGCGCTGAAGATGACGGCCTCCGAATTGATCCGCACCGCAGAACAGATTCGGCAACAACCAAGTCGGGGCGGCCAACACCGTGACTCTGTGCGGCAAGAACCTTCCATCGCGCGCAAACGCTAAATACGACCCTGCTGGCCTGCATCGCTGCTTCCGCGAAGCAGGGCATACTGGGGCATGCGCCGAGTTCCCTTATCTCAACCACCTCAAGGCCGTTGCGCCGCGTGTCGCTGCCAAGATAGTCCGCGACGCCACCAAGACGACCGGCGCCTCGTGGAAGAGTGAAGACGCCGGGCCGAACCGCATTTCCCGCTGGACGATGCTGCTGTCGGACGCCGAACTCGCCAAGCTCGGTGTCAATATGAAGGCACTCAAGCCTTGGGTCGTCGCGAAGCTGCGCGAGAAAGCAGCAAGCTATGACGATTGCATGAGCGCCGCGCAGTTCCTAGCATGGAGCGTGTACGGCATGAACGGAGCCCCAGAGCCTGACGCGGCAACGCGCGCCTTCCTGACGAACCGCTTCGGTGAAATCGCCCGGGGGACAACAAGCTGCCTGGTTTGCCGGGCGCCGCTCGACTTCGCCTTGTTTCACGAGGCGCGACGCGGGAAAGCCGAGATCGAGACCGCGCATGCACAGCCGCGTTCGCACACCGCAGGTAACGTCGGCTTCGCGCATCGGAACTGTAACATCGCGCAGGGCGACAAGAGCCTCGATGAGTTCTATGAGTGGATCGCTGGCATCCTGACTCGTGCCGGACGCATTCAAAGCTCGTAGTCCTGCCCCGCCATTCCTTCCAACTCGGCGAGCAGCGCCGCCCGGCGCTGCAGCGTGTCGCGGAATCTCGTGACGCGCGGCGCCCACGGACCGTCGCCATGCAAGAGTGGGATGCGCAGTTCAAGCAGCCGTGACCCCAGGGTTCCCAAGGTGGACTGAATGAATACCAGACCCCGCAGGCGCAGCCTCGCGGACGGCAGACTTAGGGCGAACAGCAGCTCGTAGGGGTCGAGCCGTTCGTAGTGCAACGTGCTGATGATGCGCAGGTGACTCTGCACCACGCAACGGCAATTGTGTTCGGTCAGCATGGCCGTTGTCCCGATCCGGTAGCGGCCATCCACTACCATCAGCACATCCCCTGCCTGAAGCTTCTGCTGCGGAGCGTACTCAGCGTAAATCTGTTCGCTCACCGCTTTAGTGGGGTCGGTTGAAATCTCAAAATTCGACAGGTCGGACGTGCGCACGAAGGGGATTTCCCCTGTGCCATATGCATCAGACCCTACCTCATGACCCTTGCGGATGCTGACAAGCCTTTCCTTCACCAGTTCGCCGAGCGAGGCCATGCGCGCGCCGCGAATCCACTCATGTTCGGGGAGGTCTTCGTCGCCCGCGTCGTAGTAGTAGCGCGGCACAAGGTAACGCTCGCCCGTGAGCCGTGCGGTGCGCCAAGCGCGCTGCTTACTTGGGTCAGCGTGCCAAGCCCGAGCAATCGCTGGGAAGTCATCAGGGTGCGGCGTGCCCCCGTTCTTGAGCGCGCGCCCGCGCCGATCGTGTCCGCAATGCAGAGCGACGGCAACCCGCGTGCCACCATCCGCTTGCTGGCGCTTGTTGCCCCCGCTTTTGCGGAAGAACAGGACATTGGTCTTCGTGTCGGTGCCGGGCTGAAAAGTCGTCCGCGGGCAATCCAGAAGCGCTGTGATGGTGCCCTGCGCTTCCAGCCAGTCCCACACATACGAAGTTTGCTTGTTGCCAAACACCCCTTCGGGCAGCACGATCCCCATGCGCCCACCCGGCTTGAGGGCACGCACGCAGAACTCAAGGAACAAGATCTGCGGGTCTTCGCTGCTGCACAGCGCCCCACTTCTGACCCAGCGTCCGCTGGTGCTCGGCATCCAGATATGACCGAAGTCGTACTGGCCTAGGATGGCTTCATCCTTGATGCCAATCTTCGCCCCGAACGGTGGATTGGTAAGCACGACATCGAAGGCGCCGAAGGGGCTGCCGCCCGCGTCGGCTTCCCAAGCCGCCACTGACAGTGAATTGAAGGCATGAATCTGCGCGCGGTCTCTAGCGAGCACCTTCATCAGCGCTCCCGCCAAGCGCGCGAGGCCAACATCCTTGTCTACGCCGACCAAGGCGCCCGTGAGGGCACGCGGATACTTCGCCGTCTGGTAGATGTGCGTTTCGCCGAGGAAGCCCCCGGTGCCGCAGGCCGGGTCGCAAATACGCTCGCTGGGCTGCGGATCGAGGATTTCCACCATCGCCCGCACGAGCGACTTTGGCGTGAAGAACTGGCCGCGCTCGCCTCGGAGGCGAGGGCCGATGAGCGCCTGAAACGCCTCTCCAAGTGTATGAGCCGGGGCGAGCGCCAAGTCAAGCTCGGCCAGCTCTGCTAGAGCCGTGCGCAGCGAGTCGTCTGCCAAAGCGAAGGTCTGACGCCTGTCCAGAAGCTCCGGGAAAGATTCGCGCAGAATTGGCAAAAGAGTTCGATTGGCCGTCCCCTTGCCCTGCAAGTAAACCGCAACCGCGTCTGCGCCTCCGTTCAACTCCGCTGCGAGCTTGCACAGGAGTAGCAACGACAGATCTTCGATGATGAGTTCCGGTCGACTGGCCTTACTGTTCGAGTACAGATGAAAGTAGATGCGCCGGAAAGCCTCGGGCAGACTTGGTTGCCGTGCCGACCTTAGTTCCTCCTCGAACAGATCGGCTTCATTTAACCGGGCAAGTGCCGCGCGTTGGTCCATTGCTCGATGCTGCCTATAAGTAGCTTTACACTTCGCGGATTTTACGCACCTCGCCGGCAGTCCTGAGGCGCGAACCAGTGCTCTCACTAGAAAGTACTGTATGTTTATACAGTCAACGAGTCAAGAGCTAGGACGTGGGGTTATTGCGCCAAAGCGCAAATGTCCCCGAGGGTACCGGCTCAACTGCGAAGCCTTGAGATTCGGGCCCCTCGCGGCTCCAGGAGCCGCATACCGGTGCATCGCTGTCGCTCAAGATCCGGAGCCGACAGGCTGCAACGCGTCGGCACGGTGAGTACAGCAGAGCCGACGAATACCCGGCGTTGTGGAGACAACGGACATTGTCCGTTACCTCAAGTCGCGACTTCTACAGCCCATTCAGGTGGCAAGCACGAACGGCCACCGGAGCACCAGAAGCGGCTGAGAGGCGATTGCGAGAATGACATCGCATTTGCCGCGGCCGCCAATCCCATCACCCCTCACCCCTCCTCGCCCCGCTCCGCCGGCAACAGCCGCGCCGCCTGCTCCATCGGCAGCGCCTCCACACCCTTCAGCGCCCGGCTCATCTGCCGCGTGCGGGTCTCGGCGGCGTCGATCGTGTTCGACGCGGTCGCAAGCTGCTGCTTTAGTTTCGCCAGCACGTCGCCGAACTTGCCGAACTCGGTCTTGACCGCACCGAGCACCTGCCACACCTCGGCGCTGCGCTTCTCGAGCGCCAGCGTGCGGAAGCCCATGTGCAGGCTGTTGAGCAACGCGAACAGCGTGGTCGGCCCCGCGATGACGACGCGCTGCTCGCGGTTCAGCGCCTCGGCCAACCCTGGCCGCCGCAGCACTTCGGCGAACAGACCCTCGGCCGGCAGGAACAGGATCGCGAAATCGGTCGTGTGCGGCGGCTCGACGTACTTGTCGCGGATCGTCTTCGCCTCGAGCCGGATGCGCGTCTCCAGCGATTTCGCCGCGGCTTCGACCGCGAGCGGATCGGCCGCCTCCTGCGCGGCGAGCAGCCGCTCGTAGTCCTCGGTCGGGAACTTGGCGTCGATCGGCAGCCAGCACGGCACGTCGCTATCGCCGCGGCCGGGCAGCCGCACCGCGAACTCGACGCGTTCGCTCGAATTCGGGCGCGTAGCGACGTTGCTCGCGTACTGGTCGGGCGCCAGCACCTGTTCGAGCAGCGCGGCGAGCTGCACCTCGCCGAAAGTACCGCGCGTCTTCACGTTGCCGAGCACCTTCTTCAGATCGCCCACGCCCTGCGCCAGGCCCTGCATCTCGCCCAGTCCGCGGTGCACCTGCTCGAGCCGCTCGGACACCAGCCGGAACGATTCGCCGAGCCGCGCCTCGAGCGTGGTCTGCAGCTTCTCCTCGACGGTGGCGCGCATCTGCTCGAGCTTGGCCGCGTTGTCGCTCTGCAGGCCGGCGAGCTGCGTCTGCAGCGTCGAGCGCACCTCGGCCAGGTTCAGTTGGATCGCGCGCGTCAGCTCCGCGAGCTGCTGCTGCATCGTCTGGCCGTAGGCGTTCAGGTTCTGCACCAGCGCCGCGCTGGCCTGCGTGGATTGCACGTTCAGCGCCGACTGCAGCCCAGTGAAGCGCGCGCCGCTTTCGATGCGCGTGGCGGTCGCCGCCGCGTCAATCGCGCCGCGCAGCTCGCGCTCGAGCCGCTCGCCGGCCTGCGCCTGCTCGTCCTTCAGCCGCCGCAGTTCGCTTTCGACCTGAGTCAGCGCGCCGCGGCGCGCCAGCACGACGAGCGCGATCAGCGCGACCAGCAACGCGGCCGCGAGCGCGACGACGGCGATTTCGAGCATCCCCGCTCCTCGATGACAGAGGAGCGATCTTACTGATGCCTCCCGTCGCCCGGGACCGAAGTGTGCCCGGCGCTACTTCTTCGGCGCCGCTTCAGCCACGTAGATCTCGACGCGCCGGTTGGCCGCGCGGCCGGCTTCGGTGTCGTTGCTGGCGATCGGCTCGCGTTCGCCGTGGCCCGCGATCTGGATGCGCGCCGGCGACACGCCGTGCGCCACGAGATATTCGCGCACCGCCTGCGCGCGCTCGACCGACAGCCGGTCGTTGAACGCATCCGAGCCGGTCGAGTCGGTGTGGCCAATGATGTCGATCGTGGTCACCGTGTGCTCGTTGAGTGTCTTCGCGTACTTGTCGAGCACCGCGCGCATCGCAGGCTTCAGATCAGCGCGGCCGACGTCGAACGACGCATCGGCGGGGATGTCGAGCTTCAACCGGTTGTCCGCGGTCTGAGTGACCTGAACGCCGGTACCCTGCGACGCCTGCTCCATCGCGCGCTTCTGGTCCTCCATCTTCTTGCTCCACACGTAGCCGCCCGCGGCGCCGATCGCGGCGCCGATGGCCGCGCCGGTGGCCGCGCTGCGGCCGCTGTGCCCGCCCGCGGTGACGGCGCCGAGCAGGCCGCCGGCCGCGGCGCCGATGCCTGCCCCGGTCGCGGTGCCCTTCTGTGTTTCCGACATGTTCGCGCAGCCGGCGATCATGCCGCCGGCGGTGATGGCGATGACGATTCTTGCGATCTGCATTGCGACTCCCAAGTTACGTTGGAACGGCAATGCGAAGTATGAACGCCGCAGGGCGCGGAGCGGCAACGCGCGGATCGCGTAATGGCGCCCGAATGTTTCAAATATGCGCGAGGTCAACTTGGTGTGCAACTGGTCAAGCGCGGCGACCGCGTCTCCGGAATCCCTGACACGGAACATCAAGGAAACCCGACGGCAAGCGGAACTTCACGCGCGGATACTGACTCCGGTCATCGCCGCCGGCACGCGTGTTCCGCATGTGCCTGCGGACCTGACGACATGGAGATGGAGGTGCAACCGTGAGCAAGCTGGGGCCTTTGACGCCGCTGGTCGGCGACTGGGAAGGCAACGTCGGCGTCGATTTCTCCCATCACAACAAGGAAGACGAGACCGCCGAAACCACCTACTTCGAGAAAGCCTGGTTCCATCCGATTCCGATCGTCGAGAACGGCAGGCAGACGATGCAGGGATTGAACTACGGGATGACCGCCTGGCGCCACGGCGAGGAGGCGATGGATCCGTTCCACGACGAGGTCGGCTACCTGCTCTGGGAAGTCGCCACCGGGCAGGTGCTGCGCTGCTTCGCGGTGCCGCGCGGGCTGGCCATTCTGGCCGGAGGAAGCGCCAGACCCGGCGACAAGTCGCTAACGTTCAAAGCCGAGCCGGGTTCTCCCGCTTACGGCCTGTCCCAGAACAAATACCTGCTGGAACGCGCGCAGGCCCGCAGCTTCGCGAGCACGTTCACGTTCAACGACGACGGGACCTTCAGCTACATCTCTGACCTGGTGCTCAAGCTCGCCGCGACCGGGAGCGAAATGCATCACACCGACCGCAACACGCTGCATCGCACCCGCCGCATCACGCCGAGCGTCGAGAAGTAGGAGCGGCGCGCAGGCGTGGCGACTCGCTGCACTGGGCGACGGGGTAGCGCGACTGGGGGACTACTCGCGGTCACCGGATTGGCGCTGAGCTTCAGCACTTCGACGTCATTCCCGCGCAAGCGGGAATCCAGCGACTTCTTCGCACAGACACTGGATCCCCGCTTTCGCAGGGACGACGATTGAGTAGCGCACAGTCTTCCCGTTTGCCGCTGCTGAGATTCATCGCTAATCAAGCGCGGTCAACCGCGGGCGGAACTGATGCTCCGTAAGCGTCAGGACATCTCGGCCAGTAGGCTCTCGTACGGAATCTTCAGCCCGTCGTGCAGCCGCTTGACCATCCGCAGGCTGAGCGGTCGCTTGCGGTTCAGCACCTCGGACACCCGCCCGCTCGGACCGATGAATCGTTCCAGATCGCGAGGCGTCAGTCCCTCCTGCTCCATGCGGAACTTGATGGCCTCCACCGGATCTGCGGGCCCGAAGTCGTAGCGCTTGTCCTCGTAGGCCTCGACGATGGTCACCAGGACGTCGCGCTCGTCGGCCTGCGCGGAGCCTTCCTCGGCCTGGAAGATCCTTTCAAGGCGGCGGAACACTTTCTTCAGGTCGTCGTCGTTTCGGATCGGCTTAATGGTCATTCACGCTCTCCACGTCGATGCGGTCGTACTGCGCATGCGTCCCAACGAACTTCACCCAGACGATCCCCGCCTGGTACTGCACTTCGACCACGAGCCGGTACTTGTTGCCTCCCACGTTCATGCTTCCCGCAAGGTCGTGAGCGGCGGCGTCTTCAGAACGGTGCGCAGTCCGAACCAGCCGCCGGCGAGCGCGCACGCGGCGCCGCCGCCGATGCCGAGCACGAACACCCATGGCGACACCGCGTACTCGAAGTCGAACGCGTACTTCGCCAGCGCCCAGCCGGTCGCCGCGGCGCCGCCCGCGGCCAGCAATCCGGCCAGCCCGCCGAGGCAGACCATCTCCGCCATCTGCGCGCGCATCAGTTGCCGCCGCGATGCGCCGAGTGCGCGCAGCAGCCCCGCCTCGCGCACGCGCTCGTCGCGGCTCGCCGCCAGCGCTGCGTACAGCACCAGCACGCCGGCGGCGAGCGTGAACACGAACAGGAACTCGACCGCGGCGATCACCTGATCGAGCACGAGCTGCACCTGGCGCAGCAGCGCGCTGGTGTCGATCACCGTGAGGTTCGGAAAGTCGCGCACCAACGCCGGTCCGACGCGGCCCTCCGCGGGCGTGACGTGAAACGCGGTCATGAAGCTGCCCGGCTGGTTTCGCAAGAGCGCGCTGGGCATCAGCACGAAGAAGTTGGCGCGCATCGAATCCCAGTCGACCTTGCGCAGCGACGTCACGCGCGCACTGACCTTGTTGCCGGCGATGTCGAACGTCAGCTCGTCGCCCAGCGCGACCCCGAGCGTCTTCGCGATGCCCTGCTCCATCGACAGCTCGGCCGCGCCGGGCGCGTACCAGCGGCCGGCGATGATCTCGTTGTGGGATGGCGCGATGTCGGTGTACGACAGGTTGAACTCGCGATCGATCAGGTGCTGCGCGCGTTCGTCGGTGAAATCTTCCGGGCCGATCGGCTTGCCGTTCCTCTCGATCAGCCGGCCGCGGATCATCGGATGCAACGTCACCTCGCCCACGCCTGCCTGCGCCAGCACGCGTGCGACCGCCGCGGTCTGGTCCGGCTGGATGTTGATCACGAAACGGTTCGGCGCATCGGGCGGCGCGGCGCGCCGCCAGGCGGAGATGAGATCAGTGCGCGTGACGGTCAGCAGCAGCAGCGCCATCAATCCGACCGCGAGCGCGACGAGCTGCACGATCGTGGCCGCCGGCCGCCGCTGTACGGCCGCGATCGCGAAGCGCCACGAGATTCCGAGCCGGCCCGTCATCGCGCGCAGCGGCGCGAGCAGCCGCAGCGTCAGCCACGCGATGAGCGCGAAGGCGCCGATGCCGAGCGCGAAGCCGCCCGCCGTCAGGCTGCCGACCTTGGCGTCGTTGGCCGACCACAGCAGCAGCGCGAAGAAACCTGCGCAGCCCGCCAGATAGCCGAGCGCCGCGCGCCCGCTCGGCGCTCCCAGTTCCTTGCGCAGCACGCGCAGCGGCGGCACGCGGCGCAGTTGCGCCAGCGGCGGCAGCGCGAAGCCGAGCAGCAGCACCAGCCCCACTGCGCCACCCTGGATCGCCGGCAGCAGCGACGGCAGCGGCAACTGCGTGTGGATCAGCCGCCGCACGACGTCGAGCAGCAGGAAGTGCCCTCCGAACCCCGCCGCCACGCCCGCCATGCACGCGAGCGCGCCGGTGATCACGAATTCGAGCGCGAACAGCGCGAAGATCTCGCGCTGCGCCAGCCCCAAGCATCGCATCATCGCGCACGAGTCGAGGTGCCGCAGCGAGAAGCGCCGCGCGGCTGCCGCGACCGCGACCGCCGCCACCATCGCCGCCAGCAGCGCCACCAGCGACAGGAAACGATGCGCGCGTTCCAGCGTGCGCTGCATTTCCGGCCGGCCGCCTTCGAGCGACTCGATGCGCTGCCCGCGCGCCAGGTGCGCGTTCGTCCACGCCTGGTACGCACGCACCGCCGCGTCGTTGCCGGCGACCAGCAGCCGGTATGTGACGCGGCTGCCTTCCTGGATGAGCTGTGTCGAGGGCAGGTCGGCGAAGTTCAGCATCACGCGCGGCGCGAAGTTGATGAACTGCGCACCGCGATCGGGCTCGAGCGTGATCACACGCGCAATGCGGAAGTCCGCCTCGCCCAGCCGCAGCCGGTCGCCGACCGCGAGGTGCAGCGACTGCAGCAGCGTCGCATCGACCCACACCGTGCCGCGCGCGGGAATGTCGTGCGTGATCTCATCCGTCGCATCGGGCGCCTCCGCCACGCGCAGCGCGCCGCGCAGCGGGTAGCCGGGCGACACCGCCTTGACCGCCGCCAGCGCCGTGTCGTTCGGATTGCGGTCGTTGACCGCCATGCTCGGAAAGATCACGGTCTCGGCGGTGGCGAGCCCCGCCGCCTGCGCACGCGCGCGTTCGGCGTCTCCGACCGGCCGGTCGGAGCTGATGACGAGATCGGCGCCGAGCAGTTGCCGCGCGTCGCGCTCGAGCCCGAGCCGGATGCGATCGACGAAGAAGCCCACGCTCGTCACCGCGGCCACCGCGATCACCAGCGCGGCGGCCAGCAGCCGCAGTTCGCCCGCGCGCCAGTCGCGCCGCGTCATGCGCAGCGCCTGCCGCAGCAGGTCGACGACGCCCATCACGCGCGGCCGGTGACCGGCAGCGCGGCGCCGTGGATCGCGCGTGCGGCGTCCGAGGCGAGGAACACGATCACGCCGGCCAGATCGGCCGGCGCGACCCAGCGCGCGGGGTCGGCGTCCGGCATCGCGGCGCGGTTCTCGGGCGTATCGATCGTCGACGGCAGTACGCAGTTGACGTTGATGCCGCGATCGCGCAGTTCGGCCGACATCGCCTCCGTCAGGCGGATCACCACGCTTTTCGACGCGGTGTACGCAGCCATGTGCGCCGCGCCCTTCAGCGCGCCCATCGCGCCGACGTTCACGATCTTGCCGCCGCCGCCGGCGAGCATCCGCGGCACGACCGCGCGCGCGGTGTTCAGCACCGTGCGCGCGTTCAGGTCGAACAGGAAGTCCCAGTCGGCATCCGGCGTCTCGTGCACCGCCGGCCCCATGCGAAAGCCGCCCGCGATGTTGCACACGACGTCGATGCGGCCGAAGCGCTCGACCGCGCGCGCCACCGCGCCCTCGACCTGCGCCGCGTCGAGCAGGTCGACCTCGACGAACAGGCGGCGCGCGTCCTCCGCGCCGAACGCCCGTTCAAGCGACTCGCGGTCCCGGCCGACCAGCACGAGGTTCGCGCCGCGATCAGCAAACGCGGACGCGGTGGCGCGGCCGAGGTTGCCGGCAGCGCCGGTGATCAGGACTGTGCGATTGGAGAATTGCATGGTCTATGTCTCGCTGCTACAGCCCCGCAACGTTGTAGAGCCCTTTGGCCCATCGCCATTTTCCACTTGTCTTGACTTGCTCAGCCCTGCCATAACGCCTCGAAGTCAAACGAAAGCTGCCGCTGGTGGCGAATCGAAAGCAGGTACACGGCGCCCTTGATCCGCGCATATAGCAGCAGGTAGTGCGCCATCACGTACTCGCGCAGTTCGCCGTCTTTTGCGAGGGATCCGAGTTGCCTGGTTAGGCGAGCAATGCCGTTGCCGACCTCTACCGAGCGTGCAGGCCGCTCGAGGAACAAGCGCCCCATGTTCGGGAAGCGCTCCAGATTCGGAATGACGATGCCCCTCAACTCGTCCAACAGCGCATCGAAGGCGTGCGCGGCCTCGGCTTCGATCAGAAAGGCTTCAATCTCTTCAAGGTTGCGCTCGAAGTTGGCTGTGAGCTTGACGGTGTGCCTGGCGGCCACGATACGAAGCCGTCAGTCAACCGGCGACCTTGGCAGCGCGGCGGCGCTTGATGGCGGACACGGCGCTACGCGCGTCCTTGACGTTGCCCGCAGCGACATCGGCAAGGCCCCGGCTGGCGCCGTCGATCAGCATCAGGTGGATGCGTTCGCGCTCCAGCCGGTGGTAGTAGTCCAGCCGCTTGGCGTCGATGATGGCCACGTAGCTCTCACCGTTCTTGGTGATGATCTTCTCGGCCCCGGCCTTCACCTGATCGGCCAGTTCGGACAGGTTCGCCCTGGCTTGCGACAGTGGAATCACGTCAACTGCAGAAATGGCCATGCTGGTCTCCTTCAGGCGCTTGTACAGAATTCTGCACATCATACGCGCTCTGAAATGGGCTTGAAAGACAACAGCCGATGCCCCACGGCTGAGGTGCCGCCTCTATGCAGAAGGCAGCCTCGCTGTCACGCCTTACGGGCCTGTCGCTATGTTCGCCGAGTCTTGCAGTGCGACGGCTGGCGGGTCATCAAGTGCACCGCAATTCGCCCGCGGCGAATTGTCAAAACCGCAAGCACTGGCGGAGGCGGTGAGATTCGAACTCACGAAGGGCGAACCCTTGCCGGTTTTCAAGACCGGTGCCTTAGACCGCTCGGCCACACCTCCGGGGAACGAAGCATAACGGCCTTGCCGGTTTTGTTTCCGGCCGCGCGCTCGGCGCGCTTAACTTCGCTGCGCGAAGTTAGCCTCCAACGCAATTTGCCTGCGGCAAATTGTCAAGACCGGTGCCTTGAGCCGCTCGGCCACGCTTCCGGAAAGACGAAGCATAACGGCCTTGCCGATCTTGTTTCCGGCCGCGCTGCGCGCGCTTGACTTCGCTGCGCGAAGTCAGCGTTCAACGAAATCTACGTTCGGCAAATTGTCACCTGATCAGCGATGAACTTCAGCAACCGGGCGTCATTCCCGCGCAAGCGGGAATTCAGTGTGTCTCTCATGCGAAGCCGATGGATTCGCGCTTCCGCGGGAATGACACATCGAACGCCCTGTCGTCCGCGCGCCGTCGTCAGCGAGCCTGCAGCTTCGCTGTCGCCGCATCGATCGCCGATTGCAGATACGCCTCGTAGTAGCCGGAGCGGTCGAGCCCGACCAGCGGATCGCCGAGCGCAGCGAGATCGGGATCGACCAGCAGCACGACCGGAACGACCCGCACGCCGTAACGCGCGGCGAATTCGGATTCGGTCAGCGGCCGGCCGTCGAGACCGGTCAGCGCGCGCGTGCTGGTGAAGTCGATCTCGCGGATCAGTGCGCCTCCGTCGCGCACGCGCGGCGCGAGATAGCTGCGCCGCACTTCGAGACAGAACGGACAGCCCGGCATGCTGAAGAACAGCAACAGCGGCAGTCGCGCGCGGCGCGCCCCGTCCGCCAGCGCGCGCAGATCGTCGATGCGGGTCAGCGAGTCGGCGTCGGCAGCGCGCGCCGCCCCGCTTGGCAGCAATGCCACGGCTGCGAGCGTGCGCAACGCCGCGCGGCGCGCGTTCACGCCATGCCCGGATTGCCGGCCATGCCCTTGATGACCGGGTTGTTCAGCCGGCGCGGCGCGATCGTCTTGCGGTCGCGCAGGTAGCGCGCCACCACGTCCCACACCGGTTCGCCCTGCACGCCTTCCTGCACACTGGCCCAGCCGGCGACCTTGTAGGTCTTGTCCGCCGCGATCGGCTGGCCGTCCAGCCGCAGGTCGCTGATGCGCGCACCCATCTTCGCGTCCGGATCGAGCGCGTACGTCAGGCCGCCGACTCGCACCATGTCGCCACCCTGCTGCAGGTACGGGTCGGGGTTGAACAGGTTGTCGGCGACATCTTCGAGAATCGCCTTGATCGTCTCGCCCGACAGGTCGTTGACGGTGGTCGCCGGATAGGTGATCGCGGTCTGGTCGAGCACGTGTTCCATCAGGATCGGCTGGCCGGGCAGCAGCGTGGTCCCCCAGCGGAAGCCGGGCGAGAACGCGATCTGCGCGCCTTTCACCGCCATCAGCGCATCGACGATCAACTGGTCGAACGTGCCGTTGAAGTTGCCGCGCCGGTACAGCAGCCCTTCGGTGACGGCGAGTTTCTCGCCGAGCCTGGCCTCGAACGGCGCGCGCATGCGCTTGATGTACGCGTCCATCTCCGCGTCGGCAGGCAGCAGGTTCGAGAACACCGGCAGCAGCTTGTAGCGGTAGTCGGCCACCTTGCCGTTCTTCACGTCGAGGTCGAGCACCGCGAGGAACTTGCCGTTGCTGCCGGCGTTGGTGACCAGCGTCTGCCCACCGGCGTTCTTCACGACCGTGGGAGCGGGCACGCCGTCGTGCGTGTGGCCGCCGAGGATCGCGTCGACGCCGCGCACGCGCCGCGCCATCTTGAGATCCACGTCCATGCCGTTGTGACTCAGCACCACGACGACTTGCGCGCCCTTGCCTCTCGCCTCGTCGGCGAACTTCTGCAGCGTGTCGTCCTTGATGCCGAAGCTCCATTCCGCGACCATGTAGCGCGGATTCGCGATCGGCGTGTACGGGAATGCCTGGCCGATGATCGCCAGCTTCACGCCGTTGATTTCGCGCAGCACGTAAGGCGGGAACACCTGGTCGCCGAAATCCGCGGTCGTGACGTTCTGCGCGATGAAGTCGATCCGCCCCTTGAAGTCCTTCGCGACGATCTCCTGCACGCGCTGCGCACCAAAGGTCATCTCCCAGTGCGCCGTCATGATGTCAACGCCGAGCAGCTTGGCGGCATCGACCATGTCCTGCGCTTTGGTCCAAAGCGCCGTGCCCGATCCCTGCCACGTGTCGCCGCCGTCGAGCAGCAGCGCACCGGGCCGGCTCGCGCGCAGCCGCTTGACGAGCGTCGCGAGATGCGCGAAGCCGCCGATCTTGCCGTAGGTGCGCGCGGCGGATTCGAAGTCGAGGTAGGTGAAGGCGTGCGCTTCGATCGAGCCGGGCGCGATGCCGAAGCGCTTCAGCAGATGCTCGCCGACGAGGTGCGGCGGCTGCCCGCGCGCGTCGGCCACGCCGAGGTTTACGCTCGGCTCGCGGAAATAGACCGGGTTGAGCTGCGCGTGGCAGTCGGTGAAGTGCAGCAGGCTGACGTTGCCGAAGCGCGGCACGTCGTACATGCGCTCGGCGGACGCCGATTGCGCCAGCGCATCGCGCGCCGTGATCGGCATTCCGGCCGCGGCCGCCGCCGCCAGGACCTGCAGGAATTCGCGCCGCTGCACCGCTATTTGCCCGCGAAGCGCGCCAGTGCCGCGATGTCCTCCGGGAACATCTCGCCGCGATGGGTGAACACCACAATGCCCTGTCGGTCGACCACGTACGTCTCTGGCAGCGCGCGCCGCCGGCCGAACCAGCGGTCGACCTGCGGCGAGTGCATCGCGACGTTGAACGTGTAGCCGCGCTGCGCGAGGTAGTCGCGCGCGGCCTGCTCGGTGCGGTCGATCGAGAACGCGAGCACCGTGAGCCCGCGGCCGCGCTGCGCTTCATACAGCTTCTGCACGTGCGGGTTCTGCGCGCCGCAGAACGGGCACCACGAGGCCCAGATCTGCACCACGACCGCGTTGTCTTCGAGCGTCTTCGCGCTCAGCACGCGGCCGTCGAGCAGCGTGATGTCGGTCCAGTTCACGCGCTGCGGCGGCTCGGCGCGCACAGAAAGGCCGGCGGATGCGAGCGCCAGCAGCGAAATCACGGCGCGGCGATTGGTCATCAAATCGCAGTCCGTTAGCGTCGGGTGTCGTGCCCGCGAAAGCGGGCACCCAGCCGTCCGGGGCGTCGGCTCTGGATTCCCGCTTGCGCGGGAATGACACGAGCCGTCATTGATTGACCGGCGAATTCGGATCGAGCAGCAGCGCCATGACGTCCTTGATCTGAGCTTCGGTCAGGATGCCGGCGTCGCCGAAGCGCGGCATCGACGAGCAGGCGTTGAACGAGTGGGTGTTCCAGATCTTGGCCCACGTGTAGCGCAGCGTCTGCTCCGAATTGCCGCGGAAGTGGCGGTAGCGGTACAGCGACGGGCCGATATTGCCGTAGGAGATCTCCTCCTTCGACAACTGATGGCACGCGTAGCAGTTGCCGCCGGCCGGCGTGCCCGCCTTGTCGCTCCACTGCAGGCCGACGCCGGCCTGCGCAATGCGCTCGCCCGACTTGTAGTCGCCGAGCCACATGCCGTCGCTCGGATACTTGACGGCCGCCAGCGCCGCCTTCTCCAGCCGCTCGCGCACGTCCTTGGGCGGGTTGTTGTGCGTCTCGGAGCACACCGCCTGCAGCTGGGTCTGGTTCAGGCGGTCGACCTTGGCGATGCCGCGATCGTGGAAGCTCGACCTGATCACGCTGATCGTTTCTTCCTTGGTCGGCGGCGAATACCACCACGACGCACATCCTCCGGTTGCAATCGCGGCCACGGCCGCAACGACTAGACGTCGATTCATTGCGCTGCCCCCCTATCGCTTGATCGCCGGCGAATCCATCTTGCCGCCGTTGGCCTTGACGCCCAGGAACGTGATCAGGTCGATCGTCGACTGCGAGATGAACGTCGGCTCGGGCCAGCGCGCCTGTCGGAAGCAGTCGTTCAGCCGCCACTGCATCGTGCGCAGCGCTCCCTGCGATACGCGATACGCGGGCCACGTCGCGAATGCTCGCTGCGCGGGCTCGACCTTCTCGAAATTCGGCAGGTCCTGCAGGCGGATGCGCTGGTTGTCGACCCCATGGCAGGTCGAGCACGCGAAGTCGTACGGGCCGGCGCGCATGTAGAAGAGGGACTTGCCGCGCTCGTACGCCGCCTTCTCGGACGAGTTCGCCTGCGGCACCGCGATCGTCATGCCGCGCGACTGGTCGACCACGTAGGCGGTGAGCGCCTCGATCTCGGTCTGCCGTTCACCAGCGCCGGAGAACGGGTGCCTGGTCATCTGAGCGCGGTCGAAGCCCTGCAGCGTGACCATGCAGTGAACCAGACGCGCCTCGAAATCCATGACCTGCCCGACGTCGGCGAAGTAGCGCGGCAACTGCACGTACGCGCCCTTGACGACGCCCGGCCCGAGCCCGAGGTCGCACTGCTCGAGCGAAGCATGCTTCGGGCCACGCTGCTCCTTCCACAGTTCTTCGCCGCGCGCGACCACCAGTTCGGCCGGATTGCCATCCTGCAGCATCGCGCGGTAACGCTCGATCTCCTGCTGGGTCCGGTCCTGTGCCGCGGCACCGCCGGTGACGGTCGCCGAAAGCGCCAGCACGCACGCAAATCGTTTCAAGCTCATTCGCTGTTCCTCTCGCCAACGCACATCGAGCGAAAACGCCCGACGAGAACTCAGACCGGAATCACGGACGAAGGTAGACGTAGCCTTCGCGCGCCTGCAGCCGCGCGACCTCCGCCACCCCCGAGGGCACGATCGTCACGTCGGGCAGCACCTTGCCGCGGTCGATATGACGGCGTTCGAGCGTGTTTGCGCACAGGCGGAAGTCCACGCCCTTCGTCTGCAGGTCCTGGATGGTGGCGTCGAACGGATTGCCGTTGCGGTCCTTGGCCCCATCGAGCATGAAGTCGATGCCAAGGCCGTTGCCGACGACGACGATCTTCGCGCCGGGATCGGCGGCGAGGTGATTGCGGATGTTGCCCATCGCGCGCTGCGCCTCGTCGATGCCGTTGGTCAGGTGGTAGACGACCTTGACCGGCGCGGACGCGGGCGTGGGGGCGGTCGCACAGCCGGCCAGCAGGCCGGTCACGATCCAGGCAGCCGCCGCGCGCAAAGCCTGTCTCCTCACTGTGGGTCTCCTTGTCTGTGTGAGCGAAGAACCTATCCGTGAATAATTCGTGCGATGCGTTGTCGCCAGAAAGCCCGGATGCAAGGCGCCCGGCGCAGGACAGTAGCTCGGCCTACGGCCAAGCCGGGCAACGCCGCAGCCGGGCTTTCTGGCG